>MNQC01000068.1:0-8304 GCA_001915225.1 Collinsella sp. 60_9 | reverse complement strand
TATCTTTCCAAACAGCAAAGCGGGTGGGGTGCCCGCGAGTCGCATGTATGAAAGGAAGATCATGCTCGATCAGGCTTATTCTCGTCGTCAGTTCCTCGGCCTCGCTGGTGGTTTTGCCAGCATCGTCGGTCTCGGTCTCGTTGGTTGCGGCGGCTCCGGCGCATCCGATGCCGCCGACAAGGGTAGCGCCGCTGCTGCCGAGTCCGTCTCCGGCGAGGTGACTTACGACGGTGCCTCTTCGTTCCAGGCTCTCGTCGAGGCCGCTGCCGAGAAGTTCATGGACGCCAACCCCGATGTCTCCGTCTCCGGCTCGGGTAACGGTTCGGGCAAGGGCCTGACCGCTGTTGCCGCCGGCACCGTCACCATCGGCAACTCCGACGTCTTCGCCGAGACCAAGCTCGAGGCCGACCAGGTACGACCTGTCCCTCGAGCAGCTCAAGGGCATCTTCTCTGGCCAGATCACCAACTGGAAGGAGGTCGGCGGCGACGACGCCAAGATCGTCGTTCTCAACCGCAAGGCTGGCTCTGGCACCCGTGCCACCTTCGAGGCCGCCGTTTTTGGCGACGAGGCCGTCGACTTTAAGGGCGACGCCGAACTCGACAAGTCCGGCGATGTCCAGACTCAGATGGGCAGTACCGACAACGCCATCTCCTACCTCGACTTCTCGCACTTTGATGACTCCAAGTTCAACGCCATCAAGGTCGAGGGCGTCGAGCCCAAGAGCAAGAATGTCACCGACGACTCCTTCAAGATCTGGGCTACCGAGCACATGTACTGCGCTAAGGATGCCGACGAGGCCACCAAGGCCTTCCTGGAGTTCATGCTTTCCGATGACGTCCAGGGCAAGCTCGTCGAGGAGCAGGGCTTTATCCCCGTCTCTGCCATGAAGGTCGTCAAGGACGCCAGCGGCAAGGTCTCCGCTAAATAAGTAATCGCCCCGGAAAGGTTTGCAATGGCAAAACAGCTGCCAAAGCGCGACCTTGAGAACGTGGGCCTGGGCGTCACGGGCGCGTGCGTTGCGCTCGTGACGCTTGTCGTTGCCGCGCTCATCTTTATGGTCGCCCAAAAGGGCCTCTCGGCTTTTCTCAAGGACGGCGTTTCGGTCGTCGAGTTCTTCACCGGCACCAAGTGGGACCTGGCCAACACAGCCGAAAGCGGCCTGCCCTACACCGGCGCCCTGCCCCTGATTGTCACCTCGTTTGCGGTCATGGTGCTCTCCACGCTCATCGCGCTGCCCATCGCCATCGGCTCTGCCATCTTTGCGGTCGAGATTAGCCCTAAGTTTGGCTCTAAGATCTTTCAGCCGCTCATTGAGCTTTTGACCGGCATCCCCTCGGTCGTCTTTGGCCTGATCGGTTTTCACGTGGTCGTCGGTCTTATGAAGAGCGTTTTCCACGTGAGCACGGGCCTGGGCATCTTGCCCGGCGCCATCGTGCTGGCCGTCATGATCCTGCCGACCATGACCACGCTTTCGGTCGATGGCCTGCGCGCCGTGCCCGACAGCTACCGACAGGGCTCGCTCGCGCTGGGCTATACCCGCTGGCAGACCATCTGGCACGTGGTGCTCAAGAGCGCCATGCCGTCGCTCATGACCGCGGTCATCCTTGGCATGACCCGCGCCTTTGGCGAGACGCTCGCCGTGCGCATGGTCATCGGCGGTATCGAGGCCATGCCGACGTCGCTGCTGTCGCCGGCGTCCACCATCACCACCACGCTCACCACGTCTATGGCGGTCTATGCCGAGGGCTCGGCCCAGGACGATGTTCTGTGGGCGCTCGGTCTGCTGCTGATGGGCATGAGTCTCATCTTCATCCTGATCATCCACCTTATCGGCCGCAAGGGGGCGAAGGCTCGTGGCTAGCACGCGTATCCACATCGACGAGGCGAGGCTCGGGCGTGTCCAAAAGCAGGACCGCTTCGCCACGGGCGTGTTGACGGCGATCGTCGCCATCGTCATGCTCATCGTCGTCTCCATGGTGGCCTATATCCTGTTCGAGGGCATCTCGACGCTGTTCCAGCCGGGCTTTCTCACGGAGCCGTCGCGCGCCAACGGAACGCAGGGCGGCGTGCTCTACCAGCTGTTCGACTCGTTCTACCTGCTGCTGATCACTCTGATCATCTCGGTGCCCATCAGCCTGGGTGGCGCGGTCTTTTTGGTTGAGTACGCACCCGACGGACCCGTCCGCGACATTGCCTCCACCGCCATCGGGACGCTGTCCTCGCTGCCTTCCATCGTTGTCGGCATGTTCGGTTTTCTGGTGTTCTCGGTGCAGCTGGGCTGGAAGTACTCCATCATCTCCGGCGCCGTCGCGCTCACCATGTTCAATATCCCCATTCTGGTGCGCGTGATCCAGCAGGCGCTCGAGGACGTGCCGCAGGCCCAGCGCGATGCGTGCCTGGCCATGGGCCTCACCCGCTGGGAGGCCATGCTGCACATCCTGATTCCCGAGGCCATGCCCGCTATCGTGACCGGCATCGTGCTTTCGGCCGGCCGCGTCTTTGGCGAGGCCGCGGCGCTGCTCTTTACCTCGGGCATGAGCTCGCCGGTTCGCCTCAACTTCTTGAGCCTTAACCTGTCGAGCCCTACTTGCGCCTGGAACGTGTTCCGCCCCGGTGAGTCGCTCGCCGTGCATATCTACAAGATCTATGGCGAAGGCAGCCCCGAGGCCCAGCAGATCGTTTGGGGTACCGCGGCACTGCTGATGATTTGCGTGCTGCTGTTTAACGTAATCGCCCGCATTGTGGGCAAGCAACTGGCAAGGAAGATGACGGCCGAATGAGCGAGATGAATGTAACGCCCGCAACCGAAGCGGCATCGTCCGACACCCGGGACTTCCTGTCGAGCGTGGGGGAGAGCGAGAAGCGCGTGCGCGTGAGCGGCAAGGCCGTGAGCGACGAGGTTGTGCTCTCCACCAAGGACGTCAACGTGTACTATGGCGACCACCATGCACTGCACAATACGTCGCTCGACTTCCACAAGGGCGAGATCACGGCGCTCATTGGGCCTTCGGGCTGCGGTAAGTCGACCTTCTTGCGTAGCCTCAACCTCATGAATCGCGAGATTCGCGGCTGCCGCGTGGAGGGCGAGATCAACTATCGCGGGCGCAACGTGAACACCAAGACCGAGAACACCTACGAGTTGCGTCGCCAACCCGTTTCGCAAGTCCATTCGCGACAACATCACGTTTGCGCCTAGGCGCCACGGCATCACCGACCGCGACGAACTCGACCGCATGGTCGAGGAGAGCCTGCGCGGCGCGGCGCTGTGGGACGAGGTCAAGGACAAGCTCGACAAGAGCGCCTATGCGCTTTCGGGCGGTCAGCAGCAGCGCCTGTGCATCGCGCGCACGCTGGCGCTCAACCCCGACGTGATCTTGTTCGACGAGCCCTGCTCGGCGCTCGACCCCATCTCGACGCTGGCGATCGAGGACCTGATGTCATCGATCGTTGCCGACCGCGCCATCGTCATCGTGACGCACAACATGGAGCAGGCGTCGCGTGTGTCCAACCGCACGGCGTTCTTCTACATGGGCGATATGGTCGAGTACGACGAGACTGACGAGATTTTCCAACGGCCCAAGGATAAGCGGCTGAATGATTACCTCACCGGCATGTTCTCCTAGTCCGGGACATGCTTGAGGCCCGCGGCGGCCACGGTTGCCACGGGACTGATTGGTTTTCGCTGCTATTATGGACAACGTTGAATTTCTACGAAGGAGCAGGGCATATGGCGATTCTTTTGGGATGCGATTCCGTCAGCCTAGAGTTTCCCACCAAGCATATTTTCGATAGCGTGACGCTCGGCGTGGGCGAGGGCGACCGCATTGGTATTGTCGGTAAAAACGGCGACGGCAAGTCGACGCTGCTGAGCGTGCTCGCTGGCACGCTGGAGCCCGACGACGGACGCGTGACGCACCGCCGCGGCACGACGATCGGTCTGCTCGGCCAAAAGGACAACCTGGTCGATACTGATACCGTGCATCATGCCGTTGTGGGCGACGCCCCCGAGTACGAGTGGGCGTCGAGCCCCCGCACGCGCCAGATCCTCGCCGGCCTCATCAGCGATGTGCCCTGGGAGGGCACGGTGGGCGAGCTTTCGGGCGGTCAGCGCCGTCGCGTGGACCTCGCGCGCTTGCTGATCGGCGATTACGACGTGCTCATGCTCGACGAGCCCACCAACCACCTGGATATGCGCACCATCAACTGGCTCGCGCGTCACTTAAAGGCCCGCTGGCAGCGCGGCCAGGGTGCCATGCTCGTGGTCACGCACGACCGCTGGTTCTTGGACGAGGTCTGCACCAGCATGTGGGAGGTCCACGACGGCCAGGTCGATCCCTTCGAGGGCGGCTATTCGGCATACATCCTGCAGCGCGTGGAGCGCGACCGCATGGCCGCCGTTACCGAGGAGCGCCGTCGCAACATGGCGCGCAAGGAGCTCGCGTGGCTGAGCCGCGGTGCCCAGGCTCGTTCCACCAAGCCCAAGTTTCGCGTGGATGCCGCTCGTGAGCTGATCGCCGACGTGCCGCCCGTGCGTGACGAGCTGGAGCTCAAGCGCCTGGCCGTGAGCCGCCTGGGCAAGCAGGTTATCGATGTGGTCGACGTGGACGCCGGCTATGCCGATACCGACGGCGCGCCCAAGCAGGTGCTCACCGATGTGACCTGGCTCATCGGCGCGGGCGACCGCTATGGTCTTTTGGGCGAGAACGGCGCCGGCAAGTCGACACTGCTCGACGTGATTCAGGGCAAGATCGCGCCCCTGCGCGGCCGTGTAAAGATTGGCCAGACGGTGCGCTTTGGTGTGTTGTCGCAGCAGCTCGAGGAGCTCGAGCCCTACATGGGCGACACGATCCGCGAGGTGCTCAGCCACTATAAGAAGTACTACGTCATCGACGGCAAGGAGACTTCGCCCGAGAAGCTTTGCGAGCGCCTGGGCTTTACGACGCAGCAGCTCTGGAGCCGCATCGGCGATCTTTCGGGCGGCCAGCGCCGTCGCCTGTCGCTGTTGCTGACGATTCTGGACGAGCCCAACGTGCTCATCCTGGACGAGCCGGGCAACGACCTGGATACCGACATGCTCGCGATTGTCGAGGACCTGCTGGACGGCTGGCCCGGCACGCTGATCCTGGTGACGCACGACCGCTTTTTGATGGAGCGCGTGACCGACCAGCAGTGGGCGCTGCTCGACGGCCACCTGACGCATATGCCCGGTGGCGTGGACCAGTACCTGCGCCTGTGCAACGCTACCGCCGAGGGCGAGCCCGTGGGCGCGCCGAGCGCCAAGACCGGCACGTTCGACACCGGTGCCGCGGCAGCTGCGGCCGAAAAGCCCAAGTCGAGCGGTCAGCCCAACGGCCTGTCCAACGCCGAGCGCCAGAAGCTCCGCCGCGAGGTGAGTTCGCTCGAGCGCAAGATGGAGACGCAGCGCACCCGCGTTGAGGAGGCCGAGGCAGCAATGGCCCAAGTCGATCCCACCAACTACACGGCGCTCGGCGAGCAGCAGGCAAAGATCGACGAGGCTCACGCCGCCATGGACGAGCTGGAGATGGCGTGGCTCGAGGCGAGCGAAAAGCTCGAGGGCGAGGAGTAGGCGAGAATGATCAAAGCCGCATTTTTCGATATCGACGGCACGCTGCTGAGCTTTAAGACCCACCGGATTCCGGCGTCGGCGCAGCAGGTGCTCGACAGCTTTCACGAGCAGGGGATTGCGTGCGTGATCGCCACGGGCCGTCCGACCTACCAGATGCCGGACTGGCTGTTCGACCTGGGCTGGGATGCGTACATTACGCTTTCGGGCCAGCACTGCTTTGATGCCGAGGGGGTTTACCGCAGCTGCCCGATCGATTCGGACGACGTCGCGGTGATTGTGGACCAGGTGGCGCAGGGGCGCTACGACTCGCTGTGCATGCAGGGCGAGAACTCGTTTGTGAACCGCCTGTCCGAGCGCGTGGTGACGGCTGGCAGCAACGCGGGAATCGTCTACCACGAGGAGCCGTTTGAGCACGCCTTTGACGCACCGGTCTACCAGTTTTGCGCCTTTGTGGACCCGGTCGACGAGCATATCGTGACCGACGCCGTGTCGCATTCGCTCACCACGCGCTGGTGCGACCTATTCTGCGACATTATTCCCGCTAACGGCGGCAAGGACCTGGGCGTGGCGGCGACGCTCGAGCGGCTTGGTATCGACGCGAGCGAGGCGATTGCCTTTGGCGACGGCGAGAACGACCTGTCGATGTTTGCCGCCGTGGGCACGAGCGTGGCCATGGGCAACGCGCAGGACACGGTGAAGGCTGCGGCGACCTATGTGACGACCGCCGTGGACGACGACGGCATCTACAACGCCGCGAAGTACTTTGGACTGCTATAGCTGCGGCTCGGCACTTGGGGACACTCCTTGCGGGGCGTGTTCCCATTTTGTTTTCGTCCCGCTCGTTTTGTGAAACACGGCTAACTTTTAGGCAAAGTAGTAAGACATGGGCAACTTTTGCGGTAAAGTTAGCCGTGGAAAGTATCTAAAGGCTAACTAGCAATCATCGCGAAAGGCGGCCCATGGCCCTACGTGAATCCGGAGAAGACTATCTCGAATCGATCTACGTTCTGTCGGAACGCCAGGGCATCGTGCGCTCGATCGACGTTGCGGAGTACCTCGGCGTAACCAAGGCGAGCGTTTCCAAGGCCATGGCGACGCTGGAAAGCAACGGCTATGTCGAAATGGGCAAACGAGATGTTCATCTGACAAAGCGGGGGCTGGAGGTCGCTCGTCAAATGTGGGAGCGTCACTGCTTTTTCGTGGGGCTGCTAGAGGACGCGGGTGTTTCGGCTGAGGTCGCGTCGCAAGAGGGCTGCCACATGGAGCATTGCCTGAGCGAGGAGAGCTTTGAGAAGCTAAGGTCGATGCTGGGGAGGGATGGTGCTTCGGCGCCAACAACGACCGACTAGCGTTCCCGCAGCGGCGCGCCTCCCGCGCCAAAGGCGCGGGACAGCGACCGGGACCAGTAGCCCTACCAACTAAGTCCAACTCAGACAAGGAACCCCGCCAGCAAGCGATGCCCAAGAACCACCAGCAACGTCACCGCAGGCCGGGGCCGGGCTTGGTTTTGAAAACATTCCTCCGAAGGAGCAGAACGGGGGCACTTCATTGGTCGAGGACGTTTTCAAAACCAAGCCCGGCCCCGGCCGGAGGGACTACGGACGCTACAGGTTCTTGACACCCATCGCGCGCATGGCGTTTAGGATGGCGATGATCGCCACGCCTACGTCGCCGAACACGGCAAGCCACATGTTGGCGATGCCCAGCGCTGCCAGCACAAGGATCAGCAGCTTAACGCCCAGCGCAAAGATGATGTTCTGCCAGACGATCGTCATGGTCTTGCGCGCCACGCGGATCGCGCGGGAGATGTTGGACGGCTTGTCATCCATGAGCACGACGTCCGCCGCCTCAATTGCGGCGTCCGAGCCCATAGCGCCCATGGCGATGCCAACGTCTGCTCGGGTAAGCACGGGTGCGTCGTTGATACCGTCGCCGACAAAAGCGAGCTTGCCCTTGCCGCTTTCGCCCGCGAGCAACGCCTCAACACGCTCGACCTTATCGCCCGGCAGCAGCTGCGCGTGGAACTCGTCGAGACTGAGTTGCTTGGTCACAGACGCCGCAACCTCCTCGCGGTCGCCCGTGAGCATGACGGTGCGCTTGACGCCGGCGGCGTGTAGGTCGCGAATCGTTTGCTCAGCATCGGCCTTAACGGTGTCTGCAATCACGATGTGGCCGGCGTACACGCCGTCAACGAGCACATGCAGAATTGTTCCGACGACCTCGCAATCGGGCGCTTCGACTCCGGCCGCGGCGAGCATCTTTGCGTTGCCAACGACGACGTGCTTGCCGTCGATGGTTGCCGTCACGCCATGGCCCGCGTCGTTGGTGGAGTCGCTTACGCGCTTGGGGTCGACCTCGCCCTGGTAGGCGACACGCACGGACTGCGCGATGAACGACTCCGCAAGGGCTGCGACCTCGAGCAACGACGGCTTGGTATAGCCTGCTTCTGATTGTACCGCGACCACCGAGAACGTGCCGTTGGTGAGCGTGCCGGTCTTGTCAAAGACGACGGTGTCCACATCGGCGAGCGTCTCGAGGTAGTTAGAACCCTTGATGAGGACGCCCAGCTTGGATGCGCCGCCAATGCCGCCAAAGAAGCTGAGCGGGACGCTAATCACGAGCGCGCACGGGCAGCTGACGACCAGGAAGGTCAGGCCGCGCAGGATCCAGTCGGACCAGGCGCCGGTGACCAAGCCGCCGCCGAGCGCGAGTACCG
>MNQC01000067.1:13370-13689 GCA_001915225.1 Collinsella sp. 60_9 | reverse complement strand
GCCTTATGAAGCAGTGGGGCGAGATGAATAAGATGATGGGCCGCATGCGCACGATGGCCAATCAGGCGCAGGCCGGCGGCAAGAAGGGCAAAAAGGGCAAGAAGGGCAAAAAGATGCGCATGCCCAATATCCCCGGTCTGGACGCTATGGGTCTGGGCGGCATGGGTGGCCTGGGTACGGGCGGTCCTAAGTCCGATATGGACCTGCTGCGCCAGATGGAAGCGCAGATGCGCAACAAGAAGTAACGACTAGTTGAGTCGTGTATGGCGAAGGCCGCCTGGATGGGATTCCAGGCGGCCTTCGCCGTTTGTTCGCCGTT
>MNQC01000067.1:7216-13361 GCA_001915225.1 Collinsella sp. 60_9 | reverse complement strand
GTTTGTTCGCCGTTTGTTCGCCGTTTGTTCGCCGTTTGTTCGCCGTTTGTTCGCCGTTTGTTCGCTGGTTATCGCACGCGTGGAAGCGCGTTCTCGACGAGGTGCTTGCCGCTAGTGACAGCCGCAGCCTTCGTGCCCGTCATGGTCGTGGTGACCGTGGCAGCCGCAGGACTCGCCATGCTCGTGGATGTGCTCGTGATCATGTCCATGGCAGTCGCAGGTGGCTTCGCCGTTCTGTGCGAGCGTGCCGGCAATGAGGGCCTCGACGCAGGCATCGCAGCTGCCCTGGGCGCCCGCATAGACCGTGATGCCGGCTTGGGCAAGCGCGTTGATAGCGCCGCCGCCGATACCGCCGCAAATGAGCGTGTCAACGCCACCGTTGGCAAGTAGGCCCGCCAAGGCGCCGTACCTGCTCGTTGAGCACCTTGCCATCCTGGATGTCGTAGATCTTGAACTGCTCGCTGCGGCCAAAGTGCATAAAGATGTTGCCGTTGTCGTACGTTGTTGCCACCCTCATGGTGCCGACCTCCTTTGCTGGCCATGCGGCCGTCGTCGTGGTGATGGGGGAGTACGCGATGTTGCCGCCTTCGATGACGATCGCCCGTCCATTGACCAGCGCGTTTGCCACCTTGCGATGCGCGCGACTGCTGATTGCCGCCACCGTGGCGCGGGCGATACCCATGTGCAGGGCGACGGCCTCCTGATTGAGGCCCTCCAGATCGCACAGGCGCAGTACTTCGAGCTCATCGACCGTCATATCGATAGCGTCTCCGCTGGCAAGGCCATCGGGGGTAAAGCCGCGATATTCGGGGATGATCCCAACGCGGCGCTGTTTTTCGCGTCTTCCAGCCATACACTCTCCAAATCTGACATATGTCAACAATAGAATAGCGAACGTGCGGATTTGCGCAAGGAATTTCTGGCATATGTCAGAAAATGAGGGCTTATGTTTGGGCTGTGGGGCCGCGTGCGCCTGGGCTACAATGAATCTCGCTTGTAGGCGACTGACAGGAGGGTCAATGAGCAAAGCTGATCAACAGTTTGTAACCATGTGCCGCGATATCTTGGACCATGGCACCACCACCGAGGGCCAAAAGGTCCGCCCGGTGTGGGAGGACGGCACCCCTGCCTATACCATTAAAAACTTTGGTGTCACGGCGCGCTATGATCTGCGCGAGGAGTTCCCCGCGCTCACCCTGCGCCGTACGGCGCTTAAGTCTGCCATGGACGAGATTCTGTGGATCTATCAAAAGAAGTCCAATAACGTGCATGACCTCAACAGCCATATCTGGGATGAGTGGGCCGATGAGACCGGTTCCATCGGTAAAGCCTACGGCTATCAGATTGGTCAGAAGAGCCATTACGCCGAGGGCGACTTCGACCAGATGGACCGTGTACTGTACGACCTTAAGCACACGCCGTATAGTCGCCGCATTATGACCAATACGTACGTGTTTAGCGATCTGTCCGAGATGCACCTTTATCCATGCGCCTATAGCGTGACCTATAACGTGACGCAGCGTCCTCAGGACGACAAGCCGACGCTCAACATGATTCTCAACCAGCGCAGCCAGGACATTTTGGCCGCGAACAACTGGAACGTGTGCCAGTACGCCATTTTGCTGATGATGGTCGCGCAGTCGGTCGATATGATTCCCGGTGAGCTGCTGCACGTGATCGCCGACGCCCATATCTATGATCGTCATGTCGATATCGTCCGCGAGCTTATCGAGCGTCCGCAGTTTGCGGCACCCAAGGTAACGCTCAACCCCGATGTGCATGACTTCTATGCGTTTACGACCGATGACCTGATCGTCGAGGGCTATGAGCACGGCCCGCAGGTCAAGAACATTCCCATTGCGGTGTAGGTGGTGCTCATGACGTGTAAGCTATCTGCTATCGTTGCCGTGTGTGACGATTGGGGCATTGGGTGCGAGGGCGACATGGTGGTGTCCAATCGCGCCGACATGCGCCATTTTGTGGCCTGCACCAAGGGCTGCCCGGTCATCATGGGGCGCAAGACGCTGCTGAGTTTTCCCGGTGGGCGTCCACTCAAGAACCGTCGCAATATCGTGCTTACCCGCGACGAGGATTTTGCTGTCGAGGGCGTCGACGTGGTGCATAGCATCGACGAGGCGCTCGCCGCGGTTGCCGATGAGCCCGTTGCCTGGGTGATCGGTGGCGGCGAGGTGTATCGGCAGTTTTTGCCGTATTGCGCCGAGGCCGAGGTCACGCACAACCATTGCACTCATGCCGTGGACACGTACTTTCCCGATTTGGACGCCGATCCCGCGTGGGAGATTGCGTGGCGTGGCGGTGTTGCCACGATTGCCTCGGACGAGGGCGACGAGGGTGTCGATTATGAGTTCGTGACGATCGGGTTGATTGAATGTATGGGGCGGCGCTTAGCGTCGCCTCGTTTGGTATAGATGTGCTGTAAAGAAGGGTGCGGGCAGGCTGCTATGACTGATGCCGTTGAGGTTCTGCGAATTGATTCGCTCGAGGACGAGCGGCTCGATGCCTACGTGCGACTGACCGAGCGTGAACTGCGCTGCGTGCTAGAGCCGCAAAAGGGCATCTTTATCGCCGAGAGTGCCAAGGTTATCGAGCGCGCGGTTCGCGCCGGATATGAGCCGGTGAGCTTTCTTTTGGGCGAACGCTGGCTCGACCAGATGATGCCGCTGTTTGAGCGCCTGGTTGTGCGCGAGGGCGCAGGTCCGGTTCCTGTGTTCGTGGCTTCCATGGAACTCATGGAGCAGCTGACGGGCTTTAACGTGACGCGCGGTGCGCTCGCGGCGTTTCGTCGCCCGCGGCAGATTCCGGTTGATGAGTTCTTGGGTGGCGTCGTTGAGGCGGCGGGGGAACGCCCGGTGCGCGTGTGCGTGCTCGAGGGTATTGTCGACCACACGAACGTGGGTGCGATTTTCCGCTCGGCCGGCGCGCTCAATGTCGACGGTATTTTGGTCAGTCCGACGTGCTGCGACCCGCTGTACCGTCGCTCGGCCCGCGTGAGCATGGGCACGGTGTTTCAGGTGCCGTGGACGCGTATTGGCAGCGAGGCTCGTGTGTGGCCGCACGATGGCCTGGCGGCACTGCACGAAGCCGGTTTTTCGTGCGCTGCGATGGCACTGACGGACGACTCCGTTTCGCTGGACGATCCTGCGCTGCAGGAGGTTGATCGCCTGGCGATCTTTATGGGCACCGAGGGTGCCGGCCTGGGCGCCAAGACTATCGCGGGCTGCGACCGAGCCGTGCGTATTCCGATGGCGCACGGGGTCGATTCGCTCAACGTGGCCGCGGCGAGTGCCGTCGCCTTTTGGCAGCTGTGCCCGCACGTGAGCAACGAGTATCACTACCAGCCGGGGCTGTATCACTAGGCAGATAGTTTGCACCGGGCTCTGACTCGGGGTGTTTCGGTCGACGTCGGTCGGTGCTAAGCTGCTATTAGCTTAGGTCTTAAATTACTGTTTTGTCGGTTGACGTACGCTTTTGGGGAGGGCGTGTGGCTAAGAAATCTACGGCTATCGATGTAACGCAGGGTGTTATTTGGCAGCAGCTGCTTTCGCTGTGCGTTCCCATCTTTTTTAGTTCGTTTTTTCAGCAGGCCTACACGCTTATCGGTACCTATATCGTCGGTCAGTTTGGCGGCAAGCTCGCGCTAGGTGGCATTCAAGCTACGATGGTGCTCACCGAGCTCTGCATTGGCTTTTGCGTTGGCGTCGGCGCCGGCTGCGCGGTCATTACCGGTCAGTATTTTGGTCAGCACGATGATGAGCGACTGAGTCGTTCGGTCCATACAGCCATGACGCTCGCACTGGTGGGCGGTATCGTTTTCTCGATTCTTGGCATAGTGTTCGTTGAGCCCATGCTGGTGCTTATGAACACGCCGCATGAATTATTGGCCGAGGGCGTGGCCTATGCTCGCTGTTATTTTGCCGCGATGGTTGCCGCACTGCTGCTTAATATGGGACCCGCACTGCTGCGTGCCGTGGGCGACACGCGCGGGCCCGCCGTGATCATTGCCTCTGGCTGCCTGGTTAACGTGGTGCTGGATATCATCTTTGTCGCTGTGTTGCATATGGAGGCGCTGGGCTGCGGCATCGCAGTGGCTCTGACCATTTGCTCCAATGCAACGATGATCGTGTTGCGCATGATGCGCGCTCCGGGTGCATGGCGTCTTTCGCTGTCTAAGCTCGGCATCGATCGCGGTATTTGCAAGAGTATGATCTCGTGTGGTCTGCCACTCGGTTTTCAATCGGCTGCCTATTCGATCTCGAACGTTCTGATCCAGGTGTCGGTTAATTCGTTTGGCGCCGATGTCACGACTGCTTGGGGTCTATCTGGGCGCCTATCTGGATGGTGACCGAGGCGCTCGGCGTATCGATCACTACGTTCTCGGCGCAGAACTTTGGCGCGCGCAATTACGAGCGCATGCGCAAGGGATATCACACGTCGCTCGTGCTTTCGTTTATGCTCATTGGTGGCCTGTCTGCCGTGCTCCTGGTGTTTTCGGGTCCGCTGTCGCGTTTGTTTGTCGACGATGCTTCGATTTCGGCGTACACCACGACCATCATCCATTTCATTGCGCCGTTCTATGCGATTTTCTCGATTATCGAGAACGCGTCGGGTTCCATTCGCGGCACCGGCGTGAGCTTGCAGCCCATGCTGCTCACGATTTTTGGCACCGTCGTGCTCAGGGTGATCTGGGTGTTTGCGATTATGCCGTTCGATCCCTCGCTTGAGCACCTGCTGCTGGTTTACCCCGTAACCTGGCTCATTACGGCCACGATGTTCACCATCTACCACCACAGCGGCAACTGGCTAGGCCGCGCCACCGCCTAATGTTCCATGGGGGACGGAGGAAAACGGATCATTGGCCCGGCGATAAGGCGAAGTGATCCGTTTCTCTCCGTCCCTTTCGGGTTATTTAGTATTCGATGCCTTGGCGGGCTAGGAGGCCTTCGTCGAAGTAGTGTTTGACGGGGCGCATTTCGGTGACCAGGTCGGCGAGGTCCGCGAGGGGCAGCAGCCCGCGGCCGGTGAGCACGAGCTCCGTGGTGGCGGGCTTTATCGCAATCAGCGCTTCCATATCCTCGCGTGTCACAAAACCTCGGCGCATGGCCTCGCCGAGTTCATCCAAAATCAGAACGTCTACCTGTGATATCTGCTCGCGCGCCAGCTCCATGATCTGTGCGGCACAGGCTTCGGGCGTGTCGCGGTCGGCTTGTACGATGCGTAGCCCCAAACGAGGTACTGCATCATGTTCAGCGCAGCGCGGCTTCTTGGCAAACTGAAGCAAGAGCACGTTAAGTCCATAGCCCGTGGCGCGCAGCGCGAGCCCCAGCGCAGCCGTCGTCTTACCCTTGCCATCGCCCGTATAGATCTGAACCTTGCCGACTTCCAGTGATGCCATCTCTGTCCTTTCGTGCCCGGCGTCGGTTTATCACCGCTCGGGTTGGGTATTCTAGAAACCATTATCAACCCCAGTAGATGGAGTTCAAGCAGATGGAGATGGATGACAACAAGCGTAGACGGAATATGATCCTCTACGTGCTCATCGCCTTCGTCGTCTACCTCGTGCTCTCGACCGTTCTGTTCCCCAACATCGGTCACACGCAGCAGATTACGAAGACCGATTACTCGACGTTTGTCAAAGCGCTCGATAAGAAGAGCGTCGACAAGGTCGAGCATCGCCTATAAGACGCCCGGTGTGCCGAACGATGCGGGCTTTACCGATCGCGTGCTTGAGTCTGGCGCTTCGCTGGAGTCGGTCGTTCCTGATAAAAACTCGGGTTTGATGACCTACTACCTGCTTACGCTCATTCTTCCCATGGCGATTTTCTTCCTCATCGGTTGGTGGCTCAACCGCCGCATGAAGAAGGCTATGGGCGATGACGGCCCGTCGATGAACTTTGGCGGGGGCGGTTTTGGCGGTGGCGGACTGGGTAAGTCCGGCGCGCGCGTGATCGCCTCCAAGGACGTGGGCGTGACCTTTAAGGACGTCGCCGGCCAGGAAGAGGCCAAGGAATCTCTCAAGGAGGTCGTCGACTTTCTGGAGAAGCCGCAGCGCTACGAGGAGATCGGTGCCAAGCTGCCGCGCGGTGCTCTCCTTGTTGGCCCTCCGGGTACCGGTAAGACCCTGCTT
>MNQC01000067.1:1626-7195 GCA_001915225.1 Collinsella sp. 60_9 | reverse complement strand
TGTTTAAGCAGGCCAAGGAAAAGGCCCCGTGTATCGTCTTTATCGATGAGATCGATACCATCGGTAAGAAGCGCGATGGCGGCGGCTTTAGCGGCAACGACGAGCGCGAGCAGACGCTCAATCAGTTGCTGACCGAGATGGATGGCTTCGATAACCACAAGGGTATCGTTGTCCTTGCCGCAACCAACCGCCCCGACAGTCTCGATCCGGCGCTGCTGCGCCCCGGTCGTTTTGACCGCCGCATCCCCGTCGAGTTGCCCGATCTGACCGGCCGTAAGAACATCCTCGAGCTCCACGCCAAGAGTGTGAAGACCGAGCCGCCGATCGACCTGACCGCGATTGCCCGCGCCACGCCCGGTGCCTCGGGCGCCGACCTGGCCAATATCATCAACGAGGGCGCCCTGCGCGCCGTTCGCGAGGGTCGCAAGCGTGCAACCCAGGACGACTTCGAGGAGTCGGTGGAGGTCGTCATTGCCGGCCAACAGCGTAAGTCCACGGTGTTGTCCGACCACGAGAAGCAGGTCGTTTCTTATCACGAGATCGGCCATGCCATCGTTGCCGCTCGCCAGAAGGGCTCTGCGCCGGTCACGAAGATCACCATCGTGCCGCGCACGAGCGGTGCTCTTGGTTATACCATGCAGGTCGAGGAGGACGAGCGCTTCCTGACGACGCGCCAGGAGGTCTTGGACAAGCTCGCTGTCTATTGCGGTGGCCGCGCAGCCGAGGAGCTCATCTTTGGAGAGATGACGACCGGCGCCGCCAACGACATCGAGCAGGCTACTAAGCTCGCCCGTAATATGGTGACGCGCTTTGGTATGTCCGACGAGTTTGGCATGATGGCGCTCGGTACCGTGCAGAACGCGTATCTCAATCAGGACACGTCGCTCACCTGCGCCCCCGGTACGGCCGAGCGTGTGGACGCGATTGTCGCTAAGCTGATCGAGGACGCGCATGATCGCGCCCTGCAGATCCTCAAGGAAAACAAGTTCAAGCTCCATGAGCTGGCTCGTTATCTGTACAAGAAGGAGACCATCACGGGTGAGGAGTTCATGAACCTCCTCACGCGCGAGAATCCGCTGATGCCCAAGCAACAGTAAAGCCGCGGTCGAGCCAGTAAACGCCGACGCCCCATTTGAGCAGCTTTCTCAAATGGGGCGTTTTGCTTGAGAGGGATGGAAATGAAGATCGTGGTGAGCGCCTGCTTGATGGGCGAGAGCTGCAAGTATAACGGGCTCGACAACTATCATCGCGAGTTGGTCGAGGCCTGCGAACGCACGGGGACTGAGGTCTTGTTGGTGTGCCCCGAGGTCTTTGGTGGCCTCCCCACGCCGCGCAAGCCGTCCGAGATTGTGAACGGAGAGGTTCGTACCTGCGAGTGCATCTCGGTCGATCGCGAATTTCGCCTAGGCGCCCAACGTGCGCTCGACATGTGCGAGCAGGCGGGTGGGCCGGAAGAGACATATCTACGACGGATCCTTCAGCGGCACGCTCACAACAGGTAACGGTGTCTTCGTTGACCTGCTCCTGCGCCACGGCTACCGCGTTATCCCGGCTAGCGAGTTCGACTCGAGCATGTTACGGCAATAAAAAACCGCCACAAAGGTATTGTCCCCTTTGTGGCGGTTTTGGTCGGTTAGGCCAGGATAGAATGGCCGTAGGCGTTGGCGGCCTTGATGGCGGCGGCAAACTTCTCGTCGGTGAAGGGCTCCGGGTTACCCTGCTTCCACTCGTTGGTGGCGTGGGCATACTCACACAGCGCCGGGATGTCGGCCTCGGTAAGGCCGACCTGCTCCAGCGTCACGGGCAGCCCCATCTGCTTGTTAAAGGCGGCGTAGCGCTCAAGGTTCTCGGTATCGCCCGTATAGGCAAACAGCACCAGCACGCCCAGGCTCACGACCTCGCCGTGTAGGTAGGAGCCCTTTCGAGACATAGCCCGTGTTGACCACGATGTCGAGTGCGATCTGCTTTACGGCCTCGGTCGACAGGTCTTGGCGCACGTCCTCAAGACCCTGGACGCCATAGGTAAACAGCGGCTCGGAGCAGGTGTGGGCGAGTGCCAGGCCAAGACCGGCGGTGTGCTCCAAATTACCGGCGCTCGTGGCGTACTCGACCTCGGGCTGCTTAGACAGGGCATCGCCCACGCCGGCCCAGAAGTACTCTGCCGGTGCCTCGGCGATGATCTTGGGGTTGATGAAGATGTGTGCCGGTCGGTTGGGGTACGAATAGCCCTCGAGCGAGCCATCGTCATTGTAGACAACGGCAATGGCGGTCGCGGCCGAGCAGTTGGAGCAAATCGTCGGTACGGTAAAGACGATCTTCTTGAGCTCGATGGCCGCCGTCTTGACGGTGTCGAGTGCCTTGCCGCCGCCACATGCGATGAGCACGTCGGCTTCCTGGCAGGCAGGGGAGTTCACGACCTTGGCGATATTGGCACGCGTACTGTTGGTGCCATAGACGCGCGTCTCCAGGACCTCGACATCGGTACCTTTAAGTGCCGCCTCGATTCCCGGCAGCGCCGCAGCCAGGGCTCGCTTGCCGCCGATGATGGCGACCTTGGTCGCTCCGTACTCGGCCAGTGCGGCGGGCAGCTCGGTAAAGCAATCCTCGCCAACGGTATAATCACTCATTCCAATCGTGCGCATGGCAACCTTCTTTCTTTCGATAAAGTGCTTTCAGGTATTTTGCTCCTAGAGAAGGTCCACAGCCGCGAGAAATTTCGAACGTATAAAACCAGTGTTGAGGGTTTTTCGCCGGCGCGGAACGTGCTAGCATACTCCGCATAAGCGTTGATGGGGACGAGTAGTCGGCCGTCCGCATGTTGCAGAGAGCGGGGAGCGCTGAGAACCCGTGCATGCGACCGATGAAAATCACCCCGGAGCTGCGGTCCCAACGGACGCGTCGCACAGGCTCGTCTTAGTAGATATCGCCGAGATGGTCGTCGATACAGGCCAGCCGAGTAACGGATGCGAGCGCGCGAATACGCGGGTGAGGGCATCTAAGCTGGGTGGTTAAACGAAGAGCTTTTGCGGGCGTACAGCTCGTTTTGTGGCGCTTCGTCCCAGCTTGTAGGGACGGGCGCTTTTTTGGTGCCCAACGGGCGTGTGCGCCCATGACATGAAAGGGGTACCGTGGCAAACGAGTACAAGCAGACGATGAATCTGCCCAAGACCGGTTTTCCCATGCGTGCCGGTCTTTCCAAGTCCGAGCCCAAGCGACTCAAGGACTGGCAGGACAACAAGGTCTACGAGCAGGTTCTGAAGAAGAACGAGGGTCACAAGAAGTTCGTGCTGCACGACGGTCCTCCGTACGCCAACGGCCCGATTCACATCGGCCATGCCATGAACAAGATCTCCAAGGACATGATCAACCGTTACTGGATGATGCAGGGCTATGAGGTTCCCTATGTTCCCGGTTGGGACTGCCATGGCCAGCCGATCGAGCATAAGGTCGAGGAGAAGCTCGGCACCGAGAAGTTCAACCAGACCTCCACGGCTAAGATCCGTGAGCTTTGCAATAAGTTCGCTGTCGAGAACATCGAGCTGCAGAAGGCCGGCTTCCGTCGCCTGGGCGTGCTCGGCGATTGGGACAACCCCTATCTGACGCTCTATCACCAGCATGACGCCGCCGACATCGAGGTTTTCAAGGCCATGTTCGACAAGGGCATGATCTATCGCGGTCACAAGCCCGTCCACTGGTGCAAGCACTGCCATACCGCACTTGCTGAGGCCGAGATTGAGTACTCCGACGAGACGAGCCCGTCCATCTTCGTGCGCTTTGAGATGACCTCCAAGCCCGTCGGCCTCGAGAACTTCGACGGCCCGGTTGACTTTATCATCTGGACGACCACGCCGTGGACCATCCCCTCCGACCAGGCAGTTTCTCTCAAGCCCGGTGCCGCCTACGTCGCCGTTGAGCACGACGGCCGCGCCGAGGTCATGCTCGAGGACCTGGCTCCCAAGTGCTGCGAGGAGTTTGGCTGGGAGTACCCCCCGGTTGTGGTCGACGGCAAGCCCTATGTGGTTCCCGCCGAGACCTTCCATCATATTCACTATAAGCAGCCGATCTTTGACGGTGTTGAGGGCGTGGCACTGTTGGCCGATTACGTCGGTGTCGATGACGGTACCGGTATCGTCCACAACTCGCCCGGTCACGGCGTCGACGACTACTTCGCCTGCCTCAAGGAGGGCATCACCGACATTTGCATGCCGGTCGATGACGACGGCAAGTTCTACACCGGCGAGGAGTTTGGCACCGGCGGCCCCTTCAGCGGCATGGATACCGACGAGGCCAACCCGCACATCATCGAGTTCCTGCGCGAGCGCGGCACCCTGGTCCTCGAGAAGAAGATCACGCACAGCTATCCGCACTGCTGGCGCTGCAAGCACCCGGTGCTCTTCCGTGCTACCGACCAGTGGTTCGTCTCGATGGACAAGACGGGTCTGCGCGAGCAGGCTGGCAAGGAGGTCCGCGAGAACGTCAAGTGGTATCCGGCCCATGCCGCCAACCGCATTGGCGCCATGGTCGAGCAGCGTCCCGACTGGTGCATCAGCCGCCAGCGCAACTGGGGCGTGCCTATCCCTAGCTACACTTGCGCCGACTGCGGCGAGAAGGTCATGAACGACGCCACGCTCGACGCCGTCATCAAGCTCTTCCACGAGAAGGGCTCCGACGCCTGGTTCACCGACGCTCCCGAGAGCTACCTGGGCGAGGCCTGCGTCTGCCCCAAGTGCGGCGGTCATCACCTCAAGGCCGATAAGGACATCCTCGACGTGTGGTGGGATTCCGGCGTCTCCTGGAAGGCCGTCTGCGAGTACCGTCCCGAGCTGGAGTATCCGGCGGATGTGTACCTCGAGGGCTCCGACCAGCACCGCGGTTGGTTCCAGAGCTCGCTGCTCACCTCGGTGGGTGCCAACGGCCATGCTCCGTACAAGGCGGTCGTCTCGCAGGGCTTCACGCTCGACGGCCAGGGCCGCAAGATGTCCAAGTCGCTCGGCAATGTTATCGACCCCAATAAGGTCTGCGATGAGATGGGCGCCGACATCATCCGTCTGTGGGTTGCATCTGTCGATACCAGCTCCGACGTGTCCATCGACCACGAGATCCTTGCTCGTACGTCCGATGCCTACCGTCGTTTCCGTAACACGCTGCGCTTCCTGCTCTCCGAGCTCGAGGGTCAGTTTGAGCCCGAGACCGACGGCGTCGCCTTTGCCGACCTGCTGCCGCTCGACAAGCTCATGGTTGCCCGTCTGACCCAGGTTCAGGCCGAGGTCGACGATGCCTACGCCAGCTACGAGTTCCCGCGCGCCTACCGTGCGCTCTACGACTTCGTGGTTACCGAGCTCTCCAACGTGTATCTCGACGCCCTGAAGGACCGTCTGTACTGTGAGAAGCCCGGCTCGCTCGAGCGCCGCAGCGCCCAGACCGTGCTGGCCGAGCTCTTCTCGATGCTCATGCGCGACCTTCAGCCGATCCTGTCCTACACGGTCGACGAGGCCATGGCCTATGCGCCCGCCGGCTGCGTCGATCACCAGAAGTACGCCGCGCTGCTCGATTGGTACAAGTCGCCCAT
>MNQC01000067.1:0-1621 GCA_001915225.1 Collinsella sp. 60_9 | reverse complement strand
TGAGGGCGTGCTCGAGGCTTCACTCGAGCTCCGTAGCGCCGTGACCAAGGCCCTTGAGGATGCCCGCTCCGCCGGTACCTTCACCAAGAGCCAGCAGGTCCGCGTCAAGGCGGTCGTTCCCGCCGAGATGTACGCGCTGCTGACCGGTGATAAGGCCGTCGACCTGGCCGAGTTCTACATCGTTTCCGATGTTGAGCTGACCCAGGGCGAGGAACTCTCCGTTGCCATCGAGGCAGCCGAGGGCGAGTGCTGCGACCGTTGCTGGAACTACCGCACCACCGTCGGCGAGTACAACGGCCACGCGCATATTTGCAAGCGCTGCGCCGATGCTTTGTAGGTTACGGCGTTCGTAGAACGCCGTAACCTACCGACGCTGCAAACGCCCCTAAGCGGCAATCTGACGTTCAATCGTCGGTCGCGTACCAAAGTACGCTTCCCTCCTCTTTCACGTCACCTTGCTCGCTTAGAGACGTTTTCGCTGTTGGTGACGATAACGCGGCATTTCCATTGCTGGAGCTAGAGGCTTTCTTTCGACTTGCGTTTTTAGTCGAAAGCTATTAAGCGACATTCCGTTATTCGGAATGTCGCTTTCGTTTTTAGCTGGTTATTTCGCTTGCGTTGGTGGATATGTCGTGCGCTCTGCCTGTGGCAATATAAGATGGTTAATTGCGTTAAACGGAATTCGATGTTCTTGAGGGTAGGGGATTGATTTGGGTCGTGCTGGGGATATGACGCCGCCTTTGCGTTGGCGGTTGGGTGTTGCTGGTGGTGTAGCGCTGGTTGTGCTGCTTCTTGACCAGCTGACCAAGCTTGCGGTTCGTGCCGTGGGCGACGCTTTGCATGTGACCGTCATCCCCGGTGTCATCGACTTTCTATTTGTCCGTAATATCGGTGCTGCCTTTAGCATGGGCGAGGGGCATGGCGTTGCGTTCGCTTTGCTGGCGCTTGCGGTCATTGTCGCCATTGCCGTGTACTTGCTTCGCACGCCCCAGCTTGCTCGCTTGGAGGTTGTGGGCATGGCTATGGTCGCGGGTGGCGCCATTGGCAACGCGATCGATCGCCTGGCTTTTGGCTTTGTGACCGATTTTATTGCCACCACCTTCATCGACTTTCCCGTCTTTAACGTGGCCGATATCGGCATCACCGTAGGCGTTGTGCTTGCCCTCATCGGCTACATGTTCTTGAGCCCTGCGGCCCGCGAAGTCGATGCGACTGCCGAGCTCAATGCCCGTGATGAGGCCCGCGCCAAGCGCAAAGCCAAGCAGCGTGGGGAGCGTGCCCGCAAGATTCGCGAAAGGAATGAGCGTTAATGGCCGACATCCATATTCTTGTTGCCGACGATTGCTCTGGCCAGCGTCTCGACGCCTTTCTGGGTGCCAACGACGGCTGCCCCACGCGCTCTGCCTGCGCGCATCTGATCGAGGGAGGCGCCGTTGCCGTCAACGGTGAGATTTGTCTCTCTAAAAAGTACGCCGTACGCGCCGGCGATCGCATCTCGGTCGACTTGCCCGAGCCGCACGACCCGACCGATGTGATTCCCGAGGCCATTCCCCTCGATATCCGCTACGAGGACGACTACCTTATCGTGCTCTCAAAGCAGCGGGGCCTGGTGTGCCATCCC
>MNQC01000066.1:5025-9799 GCA_001915225.1 Collinsella sp. 60_9 | reverse complement strand
GTAGGAGGCCATAGCGGTAAAGTGACCGTCCCCCTCGGTCTGCCAGTCCACAGCCTGGAGGGTCATGGAATTTCCGCCGTCCTGAATAGTCTTGGGGATATACTGCGTGTCCTGACTGGCAAGGCCAGGGTAGGTGCGGGTGGCGGTCACGGTTTTGGTGGAGCTGCCATATCCGGCCACCTCCACCTTCACCGTATCCAGTTTCAGGGTCAGCACCCCGGACAGGCCATCCTCTGTGATAAACTCCTTTGTCTGCGGCAGCAGGGCCAGCACCGCGCCCATATCCTTGCTCTTGCTGTTCATGGACACGGTTTCCGTGTGCTGGCGATTGCTCAAAAGTCCAACCCGTCACCCGCCGGTGCCTTTAGCGCCGAGGACGAGCGCGACATGGTCCTAATCGGCTACCTGGCCTTTTTGGATCCGCCTAAAGAGTCCACGGCCGATGCGATTGAGGCGCTGCGCAATCATGGCGTTGCCACCAAGATCCTGACTGGCGACAACGAGAAGGTCACGCGCACCATCTGCAAGCAGGTGGGGCTACAGGTCAACAACATGTTGCTCGGCGGCAACATCGCTGACATGGATGACGCCGAGCTCGCTCGCCGGGCCGAGGACGTGCAGGTCTTCGCCAAGCTCACGCCCGACCAAAAGGCGCGTGTCGTTTCCGTCCTGCGTACGAACGGGCATGTGGTGGGCTACATGGGCGACGGTATCAACGATGCCTCTGCCATGAAGTCGTCCGACATCGGCATCTCGGTCGACACGGCCGTCGACGTTGCCAAGGAGTCCGCCGACATCATCTTGCTCGAGAAGGACCTGATGGTGCTCGAGGAGGGCATCATCGAGGGGCGTAAGACCTACGCCAACATGATCAAGTACATCAAGATGACCGCGAGCTCCAACTTTGGCAACATGTTTAGCGTGCTTGCCGCGTCTGCCCTGCTGCCGTTTTTGCCCATGATGAGCATCCAACTGATCTTGCTCAACCTGATTTATGACTGCAGCTGCCTGGCGATTCCCTGGGACAACGTGGACGAGGAGTTCCTGCGCGTGCCGCGTACCTGGGATGCGTCGAGTGTCGGCAGGTTCATGATCTGGATTGGGCCCACCAGCTCCATCTTCGACTTTATGACCTATATCTTTATGTACTTTGTCTTCTGCCCGTTGTTTGTGAGCCACGGCGTGCTGTTCAACGAGCTGGCGAGCGTCTACTCGGGTGCCACACTGGAGCAGATGCAGCTGGCCTACATCGCGCTGTTCCAGGCTGGTTGGTTCGTCGAATCCATGTGGAGCCAGACCTTGGTTATCCATATGATTCGCACGCCCAAGTTTCCGTTTATCCAGAGCCGTGCCTCGGCTCCGGTGATGCTGCTCACGATGACCGGCATTGCACTGCTCACGCTGATCCCGTTTAGCCCGCTTGGCCCCACGCTGGGCCTGGGAGCGCTGCCCGTCGAGTACTTCTTGTTCCTGATTCCGTGCATCTTGCTGTACATGGCGCTGGCGACGAGCCTTAAGAAGGCCTATGTCAAGCGTTACGGCGAGCTGCTGTAGCTGATTTCGATGTAGAGAGGAGCGTTTACATGAACTGGGCTCTGATTTGGATTGATTTGTTTGGGACTACGGAGTGGCTTGGGCTCAACATGGGCTTTTGGGTGGCCAATGGCGTTGTCCTGGTGATTGTCATCATTATGAATGTCGTCTTTTGGAGCATGAAACCGCTGCCCAAGGACGAATAACATGCATGGGATTGCCTGCGCCGCTGTGCCAAAATAAACACTCGAATGATGTACAAATGTGAAAAAGGGACAGCCCCTTTGTCACATTGATTTGAAAGTTGATGTTGATGATTCTATCGCTGGCCCCCATGGAGGGGATTACCGGGCATGTGTTCCGCCGCGTGCATGCGGAGTGCTTCGGCGCGCTCGATTGTTATTACACGCCGTTTTTGCCGCCGCCGCGGGTGGGCAATCGCTTTGGCGGCAAGGCGTTTAAGGAGGTCGATCCTGCCAACAACCAGGGGCTTAACGTGGTGCCCCAGCTCATGTCCAAGAACGCGGATGAGTTTGTGTGGGCGGCGCAGGTGCTTGCCGATATGGGCTACCACGAGGTCAACCTCAACTTGGGATGTCCCTCGGGTACGGTTGTCGCCAAAGGTAAGGGTTCGGGCTTTCTGCGTAACCTGGATGAGCTCGAGGTGTTCTTGAGCGACGCGTGCGAGCGCTCGCCACTGCCGGTGTCGGTCAAGACCAGGCTGGGGCTTGAGAGCGATGACGAGTACGAGCGCGTGCTCGACCTGTATTGCCGCATGCCGCTTGCCGAGCTGATCGTGCATCCGCGCGTGCAAAAGGATCGCTATACGGGCTCGCCGCGCAAAGAGTATTATGGCGAGACGCTGGAGCGGGCGTCGTTCCCGGTAGCCTATAACGGCGACATTTTTGACCTTGAGGACATGGATGCGCTGGTTGCTGCCTATCCCGACACGCGCCATGTAATGCTGGGTCGCGGTCTGCTTGCAAACCCTGCGCTGGCACGCATGGTAAACGGCGGCCCTGCCGCCACCGTCGCCGAGCTGCAGCGTTTCCATGACACGCTGTTCGCTGCCTATGCGGACGAGATTGGCGGCAATGCGGTCTTTCGCATGAAGGAATGGTGGTTCTACGCCAAGTGCGCTTTCGCCGATCCAGCCACCGTCCACAAGCTCGTTCGCAAAACCAAGAAGGTCGACGAATACCGCGCCGCCGTCGACCGCGTCTTCCGCGAACAACCCCTCGCGCCCGTTGCCCGCTTCCACGGCTAGTTGGTCGCTGGGGACGTTCTTAAACGACTAAAAAGCTGTACACCAGCATCCAAAGATGTCGAAAAATGTCGACTTTGGATGCTGGTGTACATGTTTGGGGCGAGTTGGCCGCAATGGACGTGCTAGAGCAGGTTTCCCTTCGCCCACGCGATGATGTCGCTCGACTCGTAAAGCGGCTTGCCGTCGATGAACAGGCAGGGAACTTGGCGCTTTCCGCCGACGGCGATGAGTGTCTGTTCGGCTTCGGCATCGGTCGAGATATTGCGCTCGGGAATGGTCACGCCGTTATCGGCAAGGAATCGCTTGACTTTTATGCAATACGGGCAGCCGGTCATAACGTACAGCGTGAGCTCATGATTAGTAGCCATGGGTCTCCAATCGGTTGAGGTTTCGATTGAAATACCCAAAGCCGCCGCGGTCTATGCGCGAGCCAGCGACGACTCGATTGCCTGAACCAGAAACGTCGTGGCTCCGGTGCCGCAGGGCTTGTCGTAGTAGTCAACAAAGCGCTGGTCGGCAAGATAGCCGTGGGCGAGGCCCAGGTACGCCTCGTCTTGGGGCTCGCATCCCCAGTTGAGAGCAATCCATCGACGGTGCATTGTAACCAGTTTTTGGGCTTCGTTGCTCTCTGGGTCGCCAATGCCCATGGCAATCGAGAGCTGGCCCAAAATGGCGCGTTCAAGTTCCTTCATGTCGTTCCATGTCTGAGGATCCATATCCAGTAACGTTTCGTTTGCTGCATCGATAGCCTCATTGCCATAGCGCGCCCGCGCCTCGGCACCGTAGCGCTCCTCGTTTTCCTGCAGCGAGACGGCTTCGTCGAGCGACATACCGGTGTTTTGTGCCAGCCGCGGGGCACAATCCTCGATCATTGCCTCCATCGTGGTGTCGTAGGTGTACTTGCCGTGGTCGTAGCACCACTTGCAGTAATGATCGGTCGCGGCGCCCGTGGCATCGGTGCCGCAGTCGTCGGGCGTGAGTATCATGCCGCAGCTCTGGCAATAGTGCTCGGGCATTTCGAGCAGGTGAGACAGGGGCTCGCCGGTCACGGCGGCGATGAGCTTCATCATGTCGATGCCCGGGGTGACCTCGTCGCGCTCCCAACGGCTGACGGCTTGGCGTGTGACGAAGAGCTTGGCGGCGAGCTGCTCCTGGGTAAGGTGATGGGCGCGACGAATGGCAATGAGCTTTTCTGCAAAGGCCATAGCGGCTCCTTTCTGCTGGTTGATGGCTTAAGCATACGCGGCGGCAGATGCCCTTCCAAGCAACCGTTGGTTGCATGACGGGGGACCGCGGCGAAGAATTGCGCGCAGCGTCCCACGCCTCCATGCCGTACAATGACCGGCATGGAACCTATTGCACACATACATACCGACCTGCCGCAGAAGTTCGGTATTCCGCGCAACAGCTCTTTGGCGCCTCATCTGCAGGGACGCATCGTTTTTGAGCCGGAATTTGCCTCCAATGCAGCGGTTGAGGGTCTGGACTCCTTCTCTCACCTGTGGCTGCTGTGGCGTTTTGAAAACGGCACGCCCGGCGGCACGGCTAAGGACATAGCTGCCGATGCCAAGTCGCAGGACAGGTCCGGTACCAACGCAAAATGGTCGAAGACCGTGCGCCCGCCGCGCCTGGGTGGAGCCGAGCGCGTGGGCGTGCTTGCCACGCGCAGTCCGTTTCGCCCTAATCCCATCGGTCTCACCTGCGTTAAGCTCGACCGCGTGGAGCTTACCGACGACGGCCCCATCATCCATGTGCTGGGAGCAGATCTGCGCGACGGCACGCCCATCTACGATATCAAACCCTACATTCCGTTTGCGGACTGTCACCCGGATGCGACCGGCGGCTGGATTGAGGATGCTCCGTGGCAAGAGCTCGATGTTGAGTTTCCGCAAGCGCTACAGGATATGGTCCCGCCCGCAAAGCTCCCCGGCTTGGTCGAAGTCCTTCGCCAAGACCCACGCCGCGCAGGCAGCA
>MNQC01000066.1:0-4976 GCA_001915225.1 Collinsella sp. 60_9 | reverse complement strand
CTTGGCTTACGCCGGGCTCGACATATCGTTTACGGTCGATGAAACCCAGCTAACCGTAGTCGCCGTCAACGACGCGCGAGACTAACCAGCCATTCGCCCGCACCCGTCAGATTAAGCGCCAAACCCCGCGCCAAAACCGCCCGTGCTGGTGGACAATAGCGCCTATCGAAACAGTCTACTTTGCACGGGGGTCCAGCATGAAATACGACTTCACTTCAATCATCGACCGCCACGGCATGGACTCCATCGCCGTTGACTCTTGGGGCGAGATCCCCGGTATGGCTCCGAACGCACCCGACGAGGGCTTCGACCGCATCCCCATGTGGGTGGCCGACATGAATTTTGCCACGGTGCCCACGGTCCAGGAACACATCATTCAGCGTGCCCAGCACCCCATGTTTGGCTACTTTAACCCGCGCGCTGAGTACTTCGATCGCATCATCGAATGGCAGAATCGCCGCAATGGCGTCGAAGGTTTGAGCCCTGAACATATCGGCTACGAAAATGGCGTGCTAGGCGGCGTCGTGTCGACGTTGCGCGCGTATGTCCAGCCGGGCGATGCGGTGCTGGTCCACAGCCCCACCTACATTGGCTTTACCAAGTCTATCGAAGCCGCGGGCTATCGCATTGTCCACAGCCCGCTTAAACTCGACGACCAGGGCGTGTGGCGCATGGACTTTGAGGACATGGAGTGCAAACTCGCCCAAAACCACATCCATGCCGCGGTGTTCTGCTCGCCGCACAATCCCTGCGGCCGCGTATGGGAGCGCGACGAAATCGAGCGCGCCATGGACATCTATCGCCAGCACGATTGCGTGGTGATTTCGGACGAGATTTGGTCCGATATCATCCTGCCGGGGCACAAGCACATCCCGACGCAGTCGGTGAGCGAGGATGCCCGCATGCGCACGGTTGCCCTCTATGCGCCGAGCAAGACGTTTAACCTGGCGGGCCTTGTTGGCAGCTACCACATTGTCTACAACGAGACGCTGCGTGACCGCATCTGCGCCGTGTCCAACAAGACCCACTACAACGAGATGAACGTCCTCTCCATGCATGCGCTTATCGGTGCCTACCAGCCGCAGGGCTATGAGTGGGTGGACGAGCTCAATCAGGTGCTTGCCGGCAATATCGAGTACTTCTGCAATTACGTGGACGAGCATTTTGAGGGCGTGTCCTATTCACGTCCGCAGGGCACGTACATGGTGTTTCTGGACTGCACCGAGTGGTGCCGAGAGCATGGCCGCGATATTCAGTGGTTGCTCGATGAGGGGGCACGCGTGGGCGTGGGGTATCAGGACGGCCGCCCGTTCCACGGACCCTGCCACATTCGCGTGAATCTGGCGCTGCCGCTTTCGCGCGTAAGGGAGGCGTGCGACCGCCTGGACCGCTACGTTTTTAATGCACGGTAAGTGAGCACTGCATGCGGGGCCTTCTGCCAAGTCGGCTGGAAGGTCCCACACGGTAAAGCGCCTGTAACAATTGGGCACTCGTGTGGTTTTGTTTGCTATTATCTTTAACCATTTAAGTCTGTAAACAGGATCGTATGGAGCTCGATGAAAAGATCCCGTCGCTCGGTTGCCATTTCGTTGTTTGTTGCGCTTGCAGTGGCGAGCGTCTTTGTCGTAGCGATAGCTGGCTGCTCCGGGTCGAATGACGGAGCCTCGACGTCTGCATTAGAAGGTCTGGACGCCTCGCAAGTCAAAGACGACGACCTTAAGACGCTCAACGTCGGAAGCGACCTCTATCCACCGTTTGTGTATACCGACGAGTACGGCGATATCGTTGGCCTGGATGTCGAGATATTGACCGAGGCTTTGGCTCGCATTGGTTACAAGCCGAAATACCAGCTGATCGACTGGGAAAAGAAGAAGGAGCTGCTGGCGAGCGGCGAACTCGATTGTGTCATGGGCAGCTTTAGTATGACGGGTCGCGAAAACGAATATCGTTGGGCCGGCCCGTACCTTGCGAGCCGCCAGGTGGTCGCGGTCGATCCCCAGAGCGATATCTACACGCTTGCCGATCTTGAGGATAAGATCGTGGCGGTTCAGTCCACCACCAAGCCCGAGGACATTTTGCTCAATCGCATAAATGAAAACGTTCCGCAGATCAAGGAACTCTACAGCTTTTCGGACGGTTCATACCTGAACCCGGCGCTCGTCGAGGGCCTGGTCGACGCTATCGCCGCGCATGAGTCCTCGTTCCTCACCTACGAAAAAGACTATGGTGTGACATATCGCATTTTGGATGAGCCGCTGCTAGAGGTCGGTTTGGGCACCGCTTTCGATATCAACGATACGCGTGGCATCGACGTCAAGCTCACTCATGCCTACCAAGAAATGCTTGCCGATGGCACCATGGAACGCCTGGTGTCAAAGTACTTCGATGACCCTTCGCCATTTTTGAATATGGAGGGCCTGTCATGATCGATGCGCCCGACCACGCTGCTCAGGAGCGGGGCAATCGTTCGGCAGGGGCATGGCTCCTTGTCGCTCTGCTGGGGATAGCGCTCTCGGTTGTTGCCGGCATGATGAGCTACGATTACACGACGGCCCAAGCCGAGCAGCGCTTTGCCGACGTTGTCGATTACGTGGCGACGCAGATCCTTTCCTACGATGCATTCAACAGCGCCTATACGACCAAAAACCTGATTCGCGTTATGGAGATCGCCGGAGAGGCTGCCCGCGATATGGAGCGCGACGGTTCGGTGGATAACGCCATGCTGGAGCAATACGCCGACCAGTTCAACGTGAGCGCGCTGATCGTGACGGACGCATCGGGCAGCTTGGTGTCCTCGCTACGTATCTCAAGGAAGCGCCCGTGTTGGAGGTGGCGGCCCATCCGCTTAAGTCCTATACCGCCCGCATCACGCTTGCGGATGATTCGGTCGCAGACATTGGCTGCGTGACTCGGCAGGATGGCGAGGGCATCGTTATCGCGGTAAGGCATCAGAGCGCGAAAGCGGTTGCAAGCAATACACTCAAACTGCAGAGCTTGCTTGATGGCTATGAAACCATCGATAGCGGCAATATCGTGATCGAAAGCGACGGCAAGGTCGTTGCGACCAATGCCGTTGAACCCACCGTATTGGGCGTGTTCGATCTGCCTGCGACGGATGTCTTTATTGTCGACGGTATTAAGGATCGATGCCTGGCTGGTAAGGTCAGATTGGTTAACGCCGACGGCGAGTGGTATTTGGGCACATTTGGAAAAGCGCACAAATTCTATGTGTACACCTATGCCTCGGCGCAGCGCTACTTTGAGGTCGCCGCGGCTGTTGCCGCCGGCGTGCTGGTGCTCTACGGCGGTGTTATAGCCGTTGTTGTGACGGTGCGTCGCCGCGCTGATCGTCGACGTTTGACGGACTTGCTGCAGCAGGAGCGCGACTATGGCGACAAGCTGGCAAAGGCGGCGCGTGAGGCCTCGTCTGCCAACTCGGCAAAGACGGAGTTTCTGCGTCGCATGAGCCACGATCTGCGCACGCCCATCAACGGCATTCGCGGCATGGTCGAGGTTGGCGATGCCAATGCGGACGATCTGCAAAAGCAGACCGAGTGCCGCTCAAAGATCTGGACGGCATCGGGACTGCTGCTCGACCTTGCCAACGAGGCGCTCGATATGAGTCGCCTGGAGAGCGGGCAGGTCGACCTGAACCTCGTGCCCATAAATTTGGTGGCCCTCAACTGTGAAGTGCGCGATATTCTGGAGCGCCAGGCCGAGGAGCGTCTGGTGACAATTATCTGCGACCAGCAGACGCTTAATCATCCCTATGCGCGGGTGAGCGTGACGCACCTCAAGCGCTTGTTGCTCAATATTGCCGGCAATGCCGTCAAGTACAACCGCCAGGGCGGCTATGTTCGCCTGGTGTGCCGCGAGGTGGAGCCAGCGGATGGCGTCCCCGTCTATGAATACACGATCGCCGACAACGGTATTGGCATGAGCGAGGAGTTCCAACAGCGCCTCTACGAGCCGTTTTGCCGTGAGGGGCAACAGGTGGAAGGCGCTTCATCGGGAACTGGCCTGGGCGCGCCTATCGCAAAACAGTTGGTCGAGCTTATGGGCGGAACCATGAGTTTTACGAGCGTCTTGGGGCAGGGGACGACGTTTACCATCCGCCTGCCGTTCGAGAAATGCAAGCGCTCCGAGATTCCTCAGGCTGTGCGCGTGGACGCGGGAGACGGCGATGCACTCCAGGGCTTGCGCGTTTTGCTCGTAGAGGATAACGATCTGAATGCCGAGATCGCGCAGTTTACACTCAGCCGTGCCGGTGCCGTCGTGACGCATGCTAAGGATGGCGAGTCTGCCGTTGAGGCGTTTGCCGCGAGCGCACCGCACGAGTACGACGTGGTGTTGATGGACATCATGATGCCTGGCATCGATGGCCTTGAGGCCACGCGTCGGATTCGAGCACTCGATCGCGAGGATGCCGCGACCACGCCGATTATCGCCGTGAGTGCCAACGCCTTTGCCGACGACCGCAGACTTTCGCGCGAGGCGGGCATGGACGCGCACCTGAGTAAACCCGTGAGCTCGCAAGAGCTCGTCGAGGCGCTTGCGCACATAGCTGCCGACGCTTCATAAGCATATGGCCCGGTTCCAAGGTGGGTTGGAACTGGGCCATATTGTTATTGATGAGGCCTGCTGAGGGGCTTACTTTTCTTGAATCTGCTTGCCGCAAAGATGCTCAATCGAAATCTCGTAGAGCTGGACGCCCTTGATGTCTTTGGCGATTTCCTCTTCGACTTCTTCGGCAGAAGGGTAGTACTTAAGGGCGAGCTGGCGGACTTTGTCCTCGATAAACGCGGGGGTGTCATTCGCCAGGCGACAACGGCCAAAGACGACGGTGCTCATAACGTAGGGAGCCCAGTCACCGTCCTGGTACCACTCGTTGCCATATACGGTAAAGCAGACCTTGTCATCGCGCTTGAGTGCGTCGACCTTGTGGCCGGCTTTGGCGCCATGGAAATAGATCTTGT
>MNQC01000065.1:0-8643 GCA_001915225.1 Collinsella sp. 60_9 | reverse complement strand
GCATTCATGCCCAGAGAGCGAGCAGCCTCGTTTTGGCCCTTGGGGATCGATTGAATACCGGCACGGAAGATCTCGCACAGGTACGCAGACGAGTTCATGGCCATGACGATAACGCCCAAAACATAGTCGTCCACCTTGACGCCGGCCAACGGCAGACCGAAGAACGCGATATAGATCTGCAGGAACGCCGGCGTACCGCGAATGATATTCACGTAGATGCCGGCGAGGCAGCGCAGGATGCGCGACTTGGAGATGCGCATAAGCGACAGGGCAAAGCCAAAGGGAATTGCCAGCGGAAACGCCACGAGCACGATCGAAAGCGACATAAGGAAGCCCTTGAAGACGATCGGCAGGCTCTGGACCAAAATGACCGGGTTCAGGAACAGGCACAGGAACATATTGGAGTTCCACGCCTCGACCCATGGCTGCTCCTTAAGGTCGGCCAGGAAGTTATCGAAGGCCGTCACGCCCTTGATCTCCACCGACGGAATCTTGGAGATCTTCTTGGTCGAACCGTCGGCGAGCGTATAGGTGCCGCTAAAGGCCTCATCGCCGCCCTCGACGGGGAAGGTCACGCCGTAAACCTCGACGCGGAAATAGCCGCCGGCAGGCGCCGTCTCGCCAAAGTCAATCTTGAGCGTCTGGCCGTCAGCCTTGCACGTGGGCTTCATGGGCGTACGATCCATGAGGTCCTCGCCCGAGAGCATCGTCAATCGCGTGTCATCGGTACCAAACGTCGTGCCGTCGACAAACGTCAGCGAAAGACCGCTCAGCTCCTCGTCGGCATCGGCCTGAACTTCCCAAGTGATGCGCGTCTCGGTGCCGCCGACCACATCGCTACCCGAACCGGTATTGGGTCGGGCGGTAATCTTTGCGGTCTCAAGCGCCTGGGCGGTCGTGGGCACGCAGGCCCCCGCGCATACCAGGGCGAGCGCCACAGCCAGGGCACAGGCCAGCTTTTGGAGCATCGAGGGCAGTGGAAAACGCTGCTCCGCGGCCCCTTTGTTCAGTCGAGACAAGGTGGCTCCTATCGTAGAAGTTGCCGGCAAAACGAGACGGAAACGCTCTCCGTCAAGAGAAGCGCAAAGGCCCTTTCCGCCAAAACGGAAAGGGCCCGCGCGCAATCAAGTAGTTATTTTACTTGATATTGTACTTAGCCATGAGGGCGTCGACGGTACCGTCGTCGGTCAGGTCCTTGATAGCCTGGTTGATGTCGTCCTTGAGCTTGGTGTTGCCCTGGTTGATGGCGATGGCGTACTCCTCGCCGGTGCTGATCTGCTTGATGGTCTGGCAGGTGTTGAACTGCTCGGCGGTCAGCTGGCTGGCAACGGAGCGGTTGGTGACTACGGCGTCGCCCTTATCGGACTGCAGGGCGCTGAAGCACTCGGTGGCGTCCTTGTAGGGGACGATCTTGGCCTTGGGGAAGTTCTCCTGGGCAAAGGCCTCGGCGGTCGAGCCAGACTGGACGATGATGGTAGCGTCGGCGTTGTTGAGCTTCTCGCTGTAGTTGTCGGCCGTGATGTCGGTGTTATCGACCTTGGTCACGATAGCCTGATCGTCCATGTAGTAGGAATCAGAGAAAGTGACTTCCTTCTCACGCTCGGGCGTGTCGGTGATAGCCGCGATGGAAACGTCATACTTGGCGCCCGAAGCGACGCCCGGAACCAGCGTGTCAAAGTCATTGTTGACGTACTCGACATCCAGACCCAGCTTGTCACCGATAGCCTTGATGAGCTCAAGGTCAAAGCCCTGGTAGTCGCCGTTGTCATCCTTGTACTCAAACGGCGCGTACTCGGCAGAGGTGCCGACGGTCAGCGTGCCGTCCTTGACGAGCGCGTACTCCTTGGAGCCGTCGACCTTCTCGACCTTAGCGTCGTCAGAGCTGCTGGAACCGGCATCAGAACCAGAGGTGGCGTTGGACGAACCGCAGCCCGTCAGAGCAAGGGCGAGTGCCATAGCACCCGTGGCGGCAAATGCGCCAAGCTTCTTCAGCTTCATAATCAGTCTCCTTCCGGTGACCTCGTTTGATTCAGAGGTCTGCAAAAACTGTTGGCTATTATGCACCCGGAATTACGAATCTGCAATGAGAAAACTGATTGAAACAAACCCATAACGTGAATGGAATACTCTACTTTGTGACAGTCATTACTGCTGCAATGACCTTAATAGTCTAATTTCAGCTGCATAACCTGCAAGTTCGTTCGGAGTCTCCAAAATAAACGGCAGCGAACGCAAGTGGCCATTCGATACAATATTCTGCATAACCTGCATACCGCCACCAAATTCCTCGCTGCCAAGGTATCCCTTGCCGATGCACTCGTGACGATCTTTATGGGCGCCACAAGGGTTCTTCGAATCGTTGATGTGTACGGCATGCAAGCGATCGATACCCACCACGCGGTCGAACTCGTCGAGTACGCCGTCCAGATCATGGATGATGTCGTAGCCGGCATCGCTCACATGGCAGGTGTCCAAACAAACGCCCAGCTTATCGGACAGCTCTGGGCACTTGGCGGCAACGCCCTCGATAATGCACGCCAGCTCCTCAAAGCTGCGGCCCACCTCGGTACCCTTGCCGGCCATGGTCTCGAGCAGCACCGTCGTCTGCTGGCCCTCAAACATCACCTGGCACAGGGTGTCGACAATCATCTGAATGCCGGCGTCGGAGCCCTGCCCCACATGCGCACCGGGATGGAAGTTGTAGTAGTTGCCGGGCAGCGCCTCCATGCGCCGCAGGTCCTCTGCCATGGCCTCCAGGGCAAACTCGCGCGCCCGCTCTTTGGCTGAGCAGGGGTTATAGGTATACGGGGCATGAGCCACGAGCGGGCCAAAGTCGTTTTGCTCCATAAGCTCGCGCAGGGCCGCCACGTCATCCATGTCAAGGTCTTTCGCCTTGCCGCCGCGCGGGTTGCGCGTAAAGAATGCAAAGGTATTGGCGCCAATGGACAACGCTGTCTCCCCCATTGCCCGATAGCCCTTCGTCGTCGAAAGATGGCACCCGATCGTCAGCATCTCCAGCTCCCTCCTCATCAGTTGCGGAAAAATACGGTCTATTGGTGCCTTATTTTGGCGCAAACAGACCGTATTCCACCGCAAGTTATAAAAGGGGCATCAAGAGCAAAGGCCTCCAGGCATTCCAAGCGCTGGCGCCATGCCCCCACGCCCTAAAGTTTCAAGCGAATCGCATCGATGATGTGCGCACAGCGCTGTGTGGCGGCTAGGCACATGATGGGGCTTTCGAGTTTCCCCGCCTGAATGAGCTGCGTCGCATGCGACGCCTCACCGTAAAAATCATCGACTTCAAATGGTGCATCGATTTCGAGTACTCGACCGTCGGAATACTTCACATGAGCGAGCTCGGGGCGATGGAGCCGCTCGATTTCCAACGAGCCCCGCTCACAGGCAATCGTTAAGCGGCTTTCATATGTTGCTTCGCCGTCGCACACCATATGAATGGGTATACCGTCGACGCTCATATGGATCTCGTCGGCCCAATCGACGCGGCCGCCCGATACGTCACGCCAGCGAACTTCACGAGACGAAACCTCGCAAGCGCCCGCGAGCAAATCCTCAAACCAACCGACTGCATAGCAGCCCATGTCATATAGACAGCCGCCCTGCAACGGATCAAGCAGATAGCCTGAAGGAGACTCGCCGTCGGCCAAGCTCACCCGACGCAAGCAAGTCCTTCACGCGAGTGCGCATCGGGCAAAACCGATTCTTCATCGCCTCCATAAACAGCACGCCGCGCTCGCGAGAGGTGGAGGCAATCGAGAGAGCCTCTTCCTCACTCAAAACGGCCGGCTTTTCGCACAGCACGGCCTTTCCGGCGCACAGCGCGCGACAGGCCCAACGCGTATGCATGCCATGCGGAAGAGCCAAGTAAATTGCGTCGATATCGGGGTCGGCAATCAGCGCGTCATAAGCCGCATCGCCGTTATCGTCGACCGAGGCATGGCCATGCGCAGCATCAATCGAAAACGCTCGGCAAAATTCCTCGACATGTGCAGGAGTGCGGCCGGCCGCAGCCACCAGCCGCGCCCCGTCGACCTTCTTGAGCGACGATGCAAATCGATGAGAAATGTGCCCAGCGCCCAAAATGCCCCAACGAACCTCACGCGAATCATCCCATGAATCCCGATGGCCCACGACAGCCCCCTTCAGTTGCGGTGGAATAGTCCCTGTTTAAGCCCTATTCTGCCGCAAGCAGGAACTATTCCAGCGCAAGTTATAAAAGGGTCACGAGGAGCGCGTTTTGCCGAAGGCCTTAAGCACTGCCGTCACGGGGCCAGGCTGGAAACGTCGGCGCACGTCATCGAGACGCTCGGGGATATCGATATGCTGTGGGCAGTGGCGCGCGCATTTGCCGCACTTGACGCAATTGCTCACCAGCTTGGCCTCGCTTGTGCGCACCGCGCTCGCCGTAAAGTACTGCGATAGACCCGTAAACCAGCTGTGCGCATAGCTTGCGTTGTAGGCGGCAAAGCAGCCGGGAATATTGATGCCCTTGGGACATGGCATGCAGTAGCCGCATCCCGTGCAGGGCACGCGATTCGATTTTTCAAACTCCGTCACCACGTGCGCGATGGCATCGAGCTGAGTAGCTGTCATCGAATCCGGCAGAGCCCGATCAGCCAACACCGCGTTCTCATCCACCTGCGCGGTATCGGTCATACCCGAAAGCAGCATCGTCACCTGAGGATGGTTCCACACCCACGAAAGACCCCAGGCGGCAGGAGTGCGCAAATGCGGGTCACGGGCACTATCGAGCACAGCGCGAGCCCGTGGCGGCAGTTTGCCCGCTAAACGCCCGCCCAGTAGCGGCTCCATCACAAACACCGCGAGCCCGCGCTCGGCGGCGGCCATGAGCCCCGCCGTTCCCGCCTGATAGCGCTCTCCAGCGTAATTGTACTGGATCTGGCAAAAGTCCCACTCATACGCATCGAGCATCGTGAGGAAGTCCGCCGCGCTGCCGTGGTATGAAAAACCGATCTGGCGAATGCGCCCCGAAGCCTTTTGGCGCGCAATCCAGTCCTCGATGTCCAGTGCCACCACGCGCTCCCACTGGGCGGGCGAGGTAATGTTGTGCATAAGGTAATAGTCGATATGGTCGGTCCGCAGGCGACGCAGCTGCTCGTCGAAGAACCGATCGAAATCCTCCGCGCATTTGCACGAAGCATGTGGCAGCTTGGTCGCGAGCAAAACCTGGTCGCGTAGGCCTAGGCGCTCAAGCGAAGCGCCCACACAAGCCTCGTTGCCGGGATAGAGATAGGCCGTGTCCAGGTAGTTAATCCCCTGCTCCACCGCACGGGAGATGATGGCGTCGGCGGTCTTCGCATCCGGGCGTCCCGGCGCACCGGGAAACCTCATGCAGCCCAGACCCAGAGCGGATATTCGGTTACCACTTTTGGGGTCAACGCGATATTGCATGGCCCCTCCCTTCGCCATCAGCGCCCCGGCAAGGCGAAACACAATGGTCACGCAGCCGAAACATCGTGGAATCGCAATCGAGAACGTATCGTAACGCAGCAGAAATCGAGCCGTCACGGCACCGCTTTAACATCAGCAAAAAGCCCGATGAAAGGAGCCGGGCATGACCACGCGCGAGGACGCCTACCCCTACCCCGGCGAGCAATACATCCTCTCGGTCGACCGCTATCAGATCGAGGTCATGGACCATCTGGACGAGCCTCCCGCCACGGGTGCCGTCATCTTCTGCACCTTCCCCAAGGTCCGCGATGGCGTCGGATACCCCGCCCGCGTCTTTGCGGTCTGCCCCGCGGCATAAGCGCACAGCGCAATAGTTTCTTTTTTATAACAGCCGCCCCGCGCACCCACCAATCACCCTGGCAGCATACAATCCATCAGGCGCCCCTTACGCGGGCGCCTTTTACATGGGGAGATGATTCACATGCAGATCAACAAGGTCGCTTTTATCGGCAAGGGCGGCGTCGGCCTGCTCTACGGCAGCATGATTGCCAAGGCCCTCGGCAACGACGCCGTCGAATACGTCATGGATGATGCCCGTTTTGAGCGTCATGCGAACGACGCGCTCACCGTCAACGGCAAGCCCTGCGATCTCACGTCCGTCCGTGCCAGCGAGGCGACGCCCGCCGATCTGGTCATCCTGACGGTCAAGACCACCGGTCTCGACCAAGCACTCAAGACTATGGAGCGTGTCGTGGGACCCAACACGCTCATCGCCTCGCTGTGCAACGGCATTACGAGCGAGCAAAAGATTGCCGAACGTTTTGGCTGGGAGCATACCGTTCTTGGTATCTGCCAGGGCATGGACGCCGTGTTCCTCAACGGCGCGCTCACCTTTACCAATGCGGGCGAGATTCGCTTTGGCGCGGCAGCGGGCACCAAGCCCGCAACCGTTACCGCCATCGACGAGCTCTATACGCGCTGCGGCATCGCCCATACCGTCGAGGACGACATCGCCCACCGCATGTGGGCCAAACTCATGCTCAACGACGGCATCAACCAGACCTGCATGGCCTACGGCGGGACCTACGGAAGCGCCACGGAGCCGGGCTCCGAGCAGCGCCGCTGTTTTGTCTCCGCCATGCGCGAGACGCTTGCGGTCGCCAACGCCGAGGGCATTGAGCTGACCGAGGCAGACCTGACGCAAATGGTGCACATCATCGAGGGAATCGACCCCGCTGGTATGCCCTCGATGGCTCAAGACCGCATCGCAAGGCGCAAAACCGAGGTTGATGAGTTCGCGGGCACCATCTGCCGCCTCGCAGCCAAACACCATATCCAGGCACCGCAAAACGAGTGGCTCTATCGACGCATCCGCGATATCGAGAAAAGCTGGTAGCGCCAACGCGCCGCATTCAACAGTCTTAACAGCAAAACCGCCGCAAGGGGACCTTTCCCCTGCGGCGGCCTTCATCTTCGTCTATGACCGGCGGCCAATCTCACAACAGCTAGTGTTGCGACTCCGACGCCTGGCCCTCATCGTCGCGACAAAGGGCTACACCCGCACTTCCCAGCAGCGCGGCCGCGATCAACACGCCAACCACGATAGAGGCAGCCCCACAAGACCCCTGCATACCCGCGACGAGCGCGGCCGTAGGACCAAGGCAGCCAAGCATCAACGCGACGGCGGCAACGGTAATATCTCGAGCATTCACAAGACCACTTCCTCCAAGAGAAAGACCTTATTTCTTAACTCAAACGCATACATAGAACGGACGTCCTTACGTTGCCCTAAAGCTCGGTAAAGACGCCCGTCCGCCAAATATCCGTGATGCAGAAAAATTACCAACCGGTGTAGTAGTCGGTGGTTCCGGCAGCGCAGCCGGAGTCATAGACCTTGCAATCACCCTTGGAGCCCGTAAAGGTCGAGCCCTGGGCCATATCGCCCGCGGCAACAACGTAATAGCCGTCGGAATCGCGCCAAAAGCCCTCAGAATCCTGAGTCCATTCGCCCGTGCGATAGTGATAAAGCACATTGCTGCTGTAATAGGTCTCGCGGCGCCCGTTGTAGTTATTGACACCCGCAGAGCGCGTCAGGCCCGATCCGTTCGCGTAGGACGCGGCAGACGCGTAGGACGGAGTGTAACCGGCGTTGTAGTACGAAGCCTGGGCGACCTCGGCAGCCTCCGCCTCGGCGGCAGCCTCGAGCGCTTCGCGCTTGGCACCCTCAAGCGCAGTGCGCAGCTCATCGAGCTCGGTCGACTTGGCGTCGACCTCCCCCATCGTCAACAGGCTACCCGCACCGTCGATGCAACCCTGCAGCACAGCGCGCTCGTCATCGGTGGCATAGTCGCCATACATATTCATGATGATCTGAGCGCGCATCTCCAGGGAATCGCGCTTGGCCTCCATCGAGGCGTTCCACTCCTGCATGGAACCATAACCATCGCCGCGATAGTCAACGGGCTGTACCAGCGTCGTCTCGGACGGCGTAGATCCAACCGTATCGGATAGTGTTGCCGCGTGGGCATCAGTTGCACCGGCGCCCGCCAAAAGTGCCACGGTCAGAGCGGCGGAAAGGGCGGCGGCTTTCGGTTTTCGTGAATCGATCCTCATGTAGCTGGAAACCTCCGTAGTGCGTTTTTGCTGCGTTTGAGCTGCGTGTGATTCGATCGCGCTGCATAGTACCCCGAGCAAATCGCGACCTGCGGTTTTACTCAAAAGACGCACGTCAATTGCGTAAAACTCACATCCTCTCAACAGGAGTTTTCCACAACTCGAATGCATAAAGCGTGTCAAAAACCCTGTTTTTGCACCCGCTCTATGCAAAAAAGGCGCCTGTGCAACCATTGTTCGCACAGGCGCCTTGAGCAGGCATTTTATGCAGTTATACCTATCGAGTCGCAAGGGGTCCTTGCACAAGTCGCCTTACTCGTCCAGCGCGGCGAAAGCCTGCTTCAGATCCCAAATGATATCCTCGGCGTTCTCGGTACCGATGGAAAGACGGATCGTGGAGGGCGTGATGTTCTGCTCGGCGAGCTCCTCGGCAGAGAGCTGGGAGTGCGTGGTGGTAGCCGGGTGCACGACGAGCGACTTGACGTCGGCCACGTTGGCGAGCAGCGAGAAGACCTGCAGATGGTCGATGAACTTCCAAGCTGCCTCCTGGCCACCCTTAATCTCAAAGGTAAAGATCGAGGCACCGCCGTTGGGGAAGTA
>MNQC01000064.1:8337-11890 GCA_001915225.1 Collinsella sp. 60_9 | reverse complement strand
AGTCGGCGTTTACCGGCACGCTTTGGAAGAGGCCTCGAGCGTTTGGCGCAGGGTGACGAGGCTCTTGGCATGGTCGTACTCGGGGAGCTGCAGAATCTGGGCTTCGGAGAGCGGCGCCACGGTAAAGCCGGCACCCTCGGGAGAGGCCAAAAAGGCATCCACAACCTGCGTGTTCTCTTCATCAAAAACCGAGCAGGTGGCATAGACAAGCTCACCACCGGCAGCCACGCGCGCGGCTGCTTCCTTGAGCATCGTCAGCTGCAGACGGGGCAGCTCAGTCGTAACGTCGTTCTCGGTCAGACGCCACGGTATCTCGGGATGACGGCGCATGGTGCCGGTGCCAGAGCACGGCGCATCGATAAACACCGTGTCGAACAGAGCGGGCTCGCCGAGCTTGGCATCAAACGACGTAAGCACCTCATTGAGCTCGCAGGCATCGCCCGATACCGTACGAACACCTGAGATACCCGCCTTGTGCAGGCGCGCGAGATTCTGATCGCACTTACGATCGTGCAGATCGAGCGCGGTATGCTGATGCTCGTACCCGGCACGCTTGGCCTGGCACATCATCACATAGGTCTTGGTGCCGCGACCGGCGCCAATCTCCAGGCAACGACCGGGACGTGTTGCGGCAGTGGCGATAAGCTGAGCGTTGAGGTCCGAGGCAACCGCGGCAGCACGCTCAAACACGCCCGATGCAACAGTGACCTGCGCATCGACCGGAGCATGGCAGCCCGGGAAGACAGGCGCAACGAGCTGCGAGATATACGGATCGGGCTTGGTTGCAAAGGCGTTCTCATGCAGGGCCAGCGGCGCAGGCGCCAGATTGCCGGCAAAGTTGAGCGCGCCCTCGGGCGAATCGAACGAGGCCATAATACGAGCGCACAGCCAGCGAGGAAGACCCATCAAACGCGAAAGGCGAACCAAACGGCGCTCGGACTCATCCACGTCGGATGCCGTGGCAAAGTCCTCAACGTTGTCCGCAACCTTGTGCAGCACCGCGTTAGCCAGGCCCGCGGCAGACTTAGCACCGACGCGTACCAGCTCAACACCCTGACTCACGGCAACGCGGCCCGGCGTATGCAGATAGAGCATCTCGAAGGCCGAGATGCGAAGCGCCATGCGAACGCGCGGCGCAACCTTTTTGGGCTTATCCAAAAACTGATCGAGCAACTCATCCAAAATGCCCTGCGTGGCGGCAACACCGAGCGCCAAACGCGCGGCAAAAGCAGAATCGCGCTGATCAATGGCCTTGGCGGAAGCGCGGGAAGACAACACGTCGCGTGCGTACATACCGCGGCGATCGGCCTCCATCAACACATCGAGCGCAAGCTTGCGCGCGGGAGACAACTTACTCATGACAGTACACCCCACCTAAGTTCGGCACCCTGCAGGCCGGCGGCCCAGGCAGAAGCAGCCATGGCACGCTTGCCATCGGGCTTAACCTCAAGCAGTTCAACCGCGCCATCGGAAAGGCCCAGGTAAACACGCTTGCTCTTAACGGCAACAGCGCCCTCCCCAAGCGACACGTCGGCCGGCGCAGCATCAAGCACGCGAACCGACTTGCCGGCAATCACACAACGGGCAGGCGCGGTATCGGACGAAGCGAGCACATGAAGCACGCAGTCGAGAGCCGCCATCTGCGGATCCAGGCGCATCTCCTGCTTGGAAATCTTGGCAGCATGAGTGACGAGCGACTCATCCTGCTCAGTCCAAACAGCCGAGCCATCGGCAAGCGAGGGAAGCGTATCGGCAAGCAACTTACCGCCAAGCTCACCAAGCTCCATCGTGAGCACATCGGCATGCTTGCCGGCAACCGACGTAGACGCCTGCGCGCAATAAGCGCCCGTATCCACGCCATGCCCAATGCGCATAATTGAAACGCCGGCAACCTCATCACCAGCAAGAATGGCACGCTGAATGGGAGCAGCGCCACGCCAACGAGGCAGCAGCGAAGCATGAACATTCACAATACCAAGCGGCGCCATATGCAGCAACTCATCAGGCAAAATGCAGCCATAGGCAGCCACACAGAAAATATCAGCCTGCGCAGCCTGGAGCGCCTCAACTACCTCCGGCGTCATACGATTGGCCTCAACAACGGGCACACCAAGCTCAAGCGCCTTAGCCTTAACGGGAGACGGCTCCAGCTTCTTACCACGCCCACGAACAGCATCGGGACGAGTAATAACAAGCGCAATCTCGTTCCCAGCCGCAACAAGCGAACTCAGCGAAGGCACAGCAAAATCAGGCGTACCCATAAACACAATACGCATAAAGAACGTCTCCCCTCAACCAAAGCCGAGACGGCTACAAATAACAGCGGAAAGCCAAGTACTCAGCCCATCCGCAATAACAATTCAACAAGAACAAATATACCCAAAACCAAAGAAAGAGCCGCAATAAAAGCAGCTCTTCCAACAAAGCAATTATCAGCGAAGACGCCCCTCCCTGGCCCACGGCACCCGGGCGAGACAAGCAGCGTCAACGTAGTCCCCGGGGCGTCCGCCTATATCGTCCCGCGCGCAGTTTCGCAGCGCAGCGAGAATGTTTGAGCACGGGATGATATGTGAGGGCCCCATCCCAGGGACGGACAATTAACCTATTCGGTCTCGCCCGGTCGAGCGCCGCGGGCCAGGGCGTCCTGGTACTCCTTGACTGCCTTGATCCTCTGCATCGGCTTCAGTCTCTCGAACATGGTGTTGCCGTGCAGGTGATCGATCTCGTGCTGCAGACACACGCAGAACAAATCGCCCGTGGCCTCATAGCGGATCAGGTTGGCATCCAAATCATACGCCTCGACGACAACGTGATCGGGACGCTCGATCTCGCAGCTAATGCCAGGGATGGAAAGGCAGCCCTCGCTAAACGGCACCAGATGGTCGCTCTGCTCAACAATGACGGGGTTGATGAGCACGTACGGGTCATAGTCGTTCTTGTCGCTGTAATCGCAGTCGATGGTGACGAGCTGAATGAGCTCGCCGATCTGCGGGGCAGCCAGGCCGCAACCGCCGTTGTCGAACATCATCTTCTTCATCTTCTCGGCAAGCGCCTCGATCGCCGGGGTGATCTCCTCGATGACGGCGCACTCCTGGCGCAGACGAGGGTCGGGCGACAGTACGATTCCGTTGGCTTCCATGGCCATCCTTTCGGGTTGTTACATCAAATCATATGCGTCGACGTCAACGCTCACGCTCACGCCGCGCACGGAGCCCACCTCCTTGAGGCAGGCGTCGATATCATCAGAGACATGGTACCCTACCGGCGACTTTACAAGCAGATGGAAGCGGTAACGGTCCTTAGCTCTCTCGATTACACATGAAGCCGGACCAAGCACCTGGGGCACGGCGCTCCCCGCCCGCAAAAAGTCGGGCGCGGCGGCATGCCAGCGACGTTTGAGGAGCTTCGCGATGCGACCGATGTAGTCCCGCGCGTCATCCGCGTTCGTCGACCATGCCAAGATGTTGGCCAGGCGCACGAACGGCGGATACAGGGCGTCGCGGCGCTGGTCCAGGTCGTAGTCGGTAAAGATCGAGCGGTCATGCTCGGCGAC
>MNQC01000064.1:4075-8280 GCA_001915225.1 Collinsella sp. 60_9 | reverse complement strand
CGGCGCGAATGACCGGGTCATCGGGCAGGTATGTCTGGATGATAACCTCGCCGGGGCGATCGCCGCGACCGGCGCGACCCGCAACCTGCTCCAGCAGATCGTAGGCGCGCTCCCCTGCTCTAAAATCTGGAAGCTTGAGCGCAAAGTCGGCATTGACCACGCCCACGAGCGTGACCTCGGGAAAGTCGAGACCCTTGGCGATCATCTGGGTGCCCAGCAGCACCGCGCAATCGGCCGCATCGAACTGCTCGAGCAGCTTTTTGTGCGCGTCCTTGCCGCGCGTGGAATCGGCGTCCATGCGAATGATGGCGACGTCGTCGGGCAGCATCTGGTGCAGTGCGTCCTCGATCTGCTGTGTGCCTAGCCCCATTTTTGCCAGATAGCGGCTGCCGCACTTGGGACAGCGACTCGTGGGCGCCGGATAGGGCTGCACGCGCCAGGACGATCCGCAGGTGTGACACTGCAGCGTGTGAGTGCGCTCGTGGTACGTGAGCGCAGTGGAGCAGTGGTTGCAGGTGGGCACGCAGCCGCACTCGCGGCACATAAGGAACGGCGCAAAACCGCGGCGGTTGTGCAGCAACACGGCTTTCTCACGGCGCTCGACCACACGCTCCAAGCCCTCCATCAAGGGTTTTGAGAACATAGATCGGCTGCCGTGAGAAAACTCACGGCGCAGGTCGGCAATCCGAACCGTAGGCAGCACGGCGTGTCCCGGGCGCTCGGGCATCTCAACGCGCGTCCAAGTGGCACCGTAATACGTGCCATGGCGGCAGCGGTCGAGGGCCTCGGCAGAAGGCGTGGCGGAGCCCAACACGAGCGGGCAGCGGTAGCGGCGCGCCATCTCGGCCGCCACCTCGCGCGCATGGTAGCGCGGACTGGAGCCCTGCTTGTAACTGGTCTCGTGCTCCTCGTCGATGATGATGAGGCCAAGGTCGCTGAGCGGGCAAAAGAGCGCCGAACGGGCGCCGACAACCACGCGGGCCGCACCGCTGGCGACCATATCCCACTGGTCCAGGCGCTCGCCAGCCGAAAGGCGCGAATGGAACACGGCAACCGTCTCGCCAAAGCGCGAGCGAAAGCGGCCGACGGTCTGGGCCGTCAGCGAGATCTCGGGCACGAGCACGCAGGCCGAACGGCCGGCTGCCAGCACGCGCTCAATCGCCGAAAGGTAAACCTCGGTTTTGCCGGAGCCGGTGACGCCATCAACGAGCACCACGTCGCCATGAGCGTCCAGACGGGCGCGCTCAATCTGCGCGAGCGCCTGCTGCTGGCCGTTGGTGAGTGCGACCGGCGCCTTGCCGCTTGCCGAGGACAGCGTGGTCTGCTCGCTGCAGCCACGCCACGCACGGCGCTCCTCCACCACCACGACGCCGCGCTTTTCGAGCGCCTTGATAGTCGCCGACATGCTGTTATAGAGCAGGTTGAGGTCGCGCGTCGTGACCGGTCCGCACTGGAGCGCCTCGATGAGCTGGCGCTGGCGGACCGCGGTCTTGGGCGGCGTATAGTCAAAGCCCTCGGGCGTGAGCATGACCCAGCGGTTTTGGATAGGCTTGACGGCGGGACGTTCAACCGTCCACACGCCGTCGTCGCCCTTGACCACGCGCGGGCTTCCACCCGGGGGCAAAAACAGGCGCAGGCACTCGGAAAGCGTCGCGACATACTCGCGGCTCATCCAGCGCGCGATACGGGCAGCCTCGGCGGTAAAGAGCGGTTTGCTGAGGATGGCTTCGACGGCTTTAATGCGCGCGGGGTCGAGCGCGCTGTTGCCCTGCAGATCGCCCAGCTCGGGCGCAATGTCGACGATGTAGCCTGCGGCAGCACGGTTGCCAAAATGGACCAGGACCGTGGATCCGATCTGCGCGTCGCTAGCAAGGGGTTGAGGAATGCCATAGGCAAACTGCTCGGACAGCGCACGCGTCGGGATGTCGAGAACCACGCTCGCATAGGCGGCGATGAGCTCAGGTGCAGGCTTAGGCTGAGCCGAGGCAGCGGCAGACACTGGCTTCACCGGAACCTCCTCCGGTTCCGGCGAACCAAACAGCGACAGTTGCTCGGCCACGGCTCCAGCACCTCCTATCCCATACGTCTACAGAAACAAGAGCCCCGCTCGGGTGAACGGGGCTCGGATACATGCGTTTACACGGCTGCTACAGCGCCATCGTGCGGGCGCGGTCGATGCGCGCCAGGCAGTCGTCGCGGCCGACGAGCGCCATGGTCTCGCCCAGTGGAGGGCTCACCATGTTGCCGCAGACGGCGACGCGCACGGCCTGGAACACCACGCGCTTCTTAAGGTCCATCTGCTCGGGCAGCGGCTCAAGCGCGGCGTCGATGTTCGCGGCGGTCCACTCGGTGACACCCTCGAGCGCGGCCTTGGCGGCGTCCAGGATGGCACCCATGCCTTCCTTGGCTAGGCCCTTGTTAACGGACTTCTCGTCATACTCGAGCGTCTCGGCCGTGGCAAAGATGGGAGCGGCGACGGTCACGGCGTCGGTCGGCATCTTAGTGCGCGGCTTGACGATAGCGGCAAGCGCGTCGATCCAGTCCTCGCCGTACTCGACGTTGCCCTCGATGAGGCCCGCCTCGTGCAGCTCGGGGACCATGATCTCGTCGGCAAACTGGGCGTCGGACATGCCGTTGATGTACTCGGCATTGACCCAGTCGAGCTTCTTGGGGTCGAAGGTCGCCGGGTTCTTGGAGATGCGGTCGAGCGAAAACTTGCTGGCCAGGACATCACGCGGAATGATCGTAGTCTCGCCGTCGAGCGACCAGCCGAGCAACGCCAGGTAGTTGACGAAGGCGTCGGACAGGTAGCCGGCGTCGCGGTACTCCTCCACCGAGGTGGCGCCGTGGCGCTTGGAGAGCTTCTTGCCGTCGGCGCCCAGGATCATGGAGATGTGGGCGAACGTGGGCACGGGCGCGCCGAGGGCCTCGTACACCATGACCTGACGCGGGGTGTTGGACAGGTGGTCGTCGCCACGGATGACATGGGTGATCTTCATCATGGCGTCGTCGACGACGGTCGCAAAGTTATACGTGGGCGTGCCGTCAGAGCGGAAGATGACAAAGTCGTCGAGCTCCTTGGCATCGAAGGTCACCTCGCCGTGGACGGCATCGTGGATAACGACGTCGCCGCGGTCCTCGGGCACCTTGATGCGAAGGACGTAGGACTCGCCGGCCTCGATGCGACGGCGGGCCTCCTCGGGATCAAGATTTCGGCAACGGCGCTGATAGCCCTGGAAGGGGTCCTTGCGCTCCTGCGCGGCCTTGCGGTCGGCGTCGAGCTGCTCCTTGGTGCAGAAGCAGGGATAGGCCTTGCCCTCGTCCCAAAGCTTCTGGGCGGCCTGCTTGTACAGGTCCAGGCGCTCGGTCTGGGCGTAGGGGCCAAAATCGCCGCCCACCTCGGGACCCTCGTCCCAGTCCAGGCCCAGCCAACGCATGGCGCGCAGGATGATCTGCGTGTTCTCGTCGGTAGAGCGGGTGGGGTCGGTGTCGTCGATGCGCAGGATGAACGTGCCGCCGTTAGCACGGGCGAAAGCCCAGTTATAGATAGCGGTGCGGGCGCCGCCAATGTGCAGCTTGCCCGTCGGTGAGGGTGCAAAGCGGACGCGAACGTCTGATGCCATGGAAATCTCCTCGATTGCAGGATGGATGTCTAACCGCACCAGTATAAAGCATCAAAGCAACCTCCGCACAAAGGGCACCGACCTACTCATTGGGGACAGACTTAAATGACCAGTCGGGGGTAGCTAATTTGGGACGGGGCTTTTTTAGCTACCCTATGTCGAGGTTGGTCTTTTTCCTTCCCCTTGTGTGGGGTGTGCCCACAGCCCCCGTGCCCGGGGTTGGGGAAAAAAAAAAGCCCCCCGTCCCAAATTAGCTACCCCGGCAGAAAAGGAACGTCCCGGCTGGTCATTTAAGTCTGTCCCCAATGAGTAGGTGCGGAAAGGGTGTGAATGTTTGATTTACGCGTTATGATGTGCCCTTGCATAGAGAGCCCGGCGGAATGGTAACGGTCGCCGGGACACGTTTTTGAAAGGACAATCATGTCAGAAGAACTTCGTTCCATCCCACCCCAACACGGGTCCTTTGTTTTTACGTCGGAGTCGGTGACCGAAGGTCATCCCGATAAGATCGCTGACCAGATCAGCGATGCCGTCCTCGACGCAATCCTCCCAAAGAAATAGAGCTGCAGGAGCAGGGCTACA
>MNQC01000064.1:0-3992 GCA_001915225.1 Collinsella sp. 60_9 | reverse complement strand
CGTTATCCGCCGCATTGGCTACAACCGTGCCAAATTCGGTTTTGACTGCGATACCTGCGGCGTTATGAGCCTCATTCATGAGCAGTCACCCGATATCGCTCAGGGCGTTGACGAGTCCTTCGAGACCCAGACCGGCGCTACCACCGACCCGATCGACCTGATCGGTGCCGGCGACCAGGGCATGATGTTCGGTTACGCCTCCAACGAGACCAAGACCCTCATGCCCATGCCTCACTACCTGGCAAGCCGCCTGGCCGAGCGCCTGGCTGCCGTGCGCCACGACGGCACCCTGCCCTACCTGCGTCCCGATGGCAAGACCCAGGTCACCGTGCGCTACGAGGACGGCAAGCCCGTCGAGGTCACGACCATCGTCATCTCCACGCAGCACGCCGCCGAGATCGAGGACATGGGCAAGATCAAGGCCGACCTCATCGAACACGTCATCACCCCGGTCATGGCCGCCGAGAACATGCCGTGGGACAACGCCGACATCTACGTGAACCCCACCGGTCGCTTTGTCGTGGGCGGACCTATGGGTGACACGGGACTGACTGGCCGTAAGATCATCGTCGACACCTACGGCGGCTATGGCCGTCACGGCGGCGGTGCCTTTAGCGGCAAGGACTGCACCAAGGTCGACCGCTCCGCCGCGTATGCCGCGCGCTGGGTAGCCAAGAACGTGGTCGCCGCCGGTCTGGCCGACCGCTGCGAGGTCGAGCTCGCCTACGCCATCGGCGTTTCCAAGCCCCTCTCAATCATGGTCGACACCTTCGGTACCGCACATGTTGCCGAGGACAAGATCGTCGAGGCCGTAGAGAAGACCTTCGACCTGCGCCCGGGCGCAATCATCCGCGACCTAGACCTGCGTCGCCCCATCTACGAAAAAACGGCAGCCTACGGTCACTTCGGCCGCGAAGACGCCGACTTCACCTGGGAGAAAACCGACCGAGTCAACGAACTCAAAGCAGCCTGCGGCCTGTAAGCTTACGAGAAAAGCCACAGCCAAATAACAACGCACCAAAAGAAGTACCGGCTCCAACCGGTACTTCTTTTTTATTTAAAGGTGGTGAAGATGAGCCGACCTGGGACATGGAATAGGTCACAGGCCGATAAATTTTGCAGTATAGCAACTCGCATAAGGTCGATCGCGAGTTCCGCACGAGCCGGAGAGCACTTAATGTGCTCTCCGTGCGAGCAGGACTGTCCGAGCAGGCGACCTTATGCCCCGCCCCTCGGGACGACGGGATAGAACAGGAGCGCATATGGCAGGCAAGCCGCAAACACTAGCTACGACCTCGGCATTCGAGATCTTGGGCCCCGTCATGGTCGGCCCCAGCTCATCGCACACCGCCGGCGCCCTGCGGTGCGCCCAAGTTGCCGCCAGCCTGCTAGAAGGCCGCATCGCCAAAGTCACCTTTGGCCTATGGAACTCCTTCGCCCACACCTACCGCGGCCACGGCACCGACCGTGCGCTCGTCGCGGGCATCCTGGGCCTCGACACCGATGACGAGAACATCAAGCAGGCCTTCGACCTCGCTCGCGAGCAGGGCCTCGAATATCACTTTGACATCAAGGGCGACGACGCCTCCATCCACCCCAACACCGTCGACATCGATATGGTCGACGACACGGGCGCCACGGCGCAGGTCCGCGGCGAGAGCCTGGGCGGCGGCAAGATGCGCATCAGCCGCATTAACGGCGTCGGCGTCGACATCTCGGGCATGTATTCCACGCTCTTCGTGGCGCACAAGGACGTTCCCGGCGTGCTCGCCGCGCTCACGAACCTGCTCGCCTACGCCCACGTGAACATCGCCTTCTGCCGCACCTACCGAACCGAAGTGGGCGGCCAGGCCTACTCCGTCTTTGAGACCGACGGTGCGCCCGACGACACCGTCGTCCCCATGTTACGCAAGCTCGACAATGTCGATTACGCGACCTTTATCGAGCTCCCCGGTTCTGCCTCGTCGCTCTCCCCCGGCGTCTCGGCCAAGGAGATCTTCGACGACGGCGAGCAGCTGCTCGATGCGTGCGAGGAACTGGGGCTCAGCATCGGCGCCGTCATGGCCGTGCGTGAGGCGCGCCTGAGCCCACGGCCCCCATCACCAATCCGCAGCGATCGCTCGGCGGGCTTTTCGGCGGCGAGGCCAAACTCGTCGATGCCACCGGCCGCAACGATTTGAGCACGAGCCTGATGGGCGCCGTCCAGACCGACGCCGTAGCCCGCGCCATGGCCGTGCTCGAGCGCTCGGCCACGATGGGCGTAATCGTCGCAGCTCCGACGGCAGGATCCGCGGGTGTTGTGCCCGGCTGCGTGCTGGCGCTCGCCGATCGCCTGCAGCTCGACGACGAGCAGGTCATGGACGCGCTCTACTGCGCAGCCGCCATCGGCCTCAACCTCACCACAAGCGCCTGCGTCGCCGGCGCTGAGGGCGGCTGTCAGGCCGAGGTGGGAAGCGCCGCCGCCATGGCGGCCGCCGCGCTGGTGCAGATGCTCGGCGGCACGCCCGAGCAGGCGCTCGACGCCAGTTCCATCGCGCTGAGTAACCTGCTGGGTCTCGTTTGCGACCCCGTCGGTGGCCTCGTGGAGGTGCCCTGCCAAAACCGCAACGCCATCGGCGTAGCAGCGGCCTTTAGCTCGGCACAACTCGCCCTCGCAGGCATTAAGAGCTTGGTGCCGTTTGACCAGATGGCACATGTAATGCTCTCGGTGGGCCACGCGTTGCCAGCCACGCTGCGCGAGACGGCAAAGGGCGGCATCGCGCAGGCTCCGGCCGCACTTTCGGCCTGTGCAAAATGCGGTGTGTGCGGATAGCGACTAAGAACGACTCAAAGGTGGGACATTTGTCCCAGCTCTTTCGAATGCCACCGTTTCCGTACCACAAACAGCAGGGCAATCGCTATAATGCAAGCCCAGTAAAAACACGATGAACCGCAAGGCGAAAATCGAAGGATATGCATACGATGTCGCAAAACGATCGAACTCAACTGATTCCCGATCCGCAGCAGCCGAACAGGCACACCGGCAGCGTTCAGTCGCCGCGTCCTATCGCGCCGAGCCACCGTCAGCAGCGTAGTGCAGCAAACGCTTCCCAACGCCCGAACCAACAGCGACAGCAGCGTCAACAACGTCAGCAGCGTCAGGCAAACGGCAATGCGCCCAAGCAGCCCCCCACGCACGCTCGAGGCGATCGTGGCCCCGCGCGCAAGTCCGCCGAGAACAATAAGTCCGGCAAAAAGACAACGCTCTTTGTCGTCCTTGGTCTAATCGTCATTGTCTATATCGTAGGCGTCGTAGCGTTTTCGCAGGTAGCCTACCCCAACACCACCGTCGCCGGCGTCGACGTCTCGTTCTCCAACGCGTCGTCTGCCGCCACCAAGGTCAACTCGGCATGGAAGCACTATAAACTCACCGTGACAGGAGATGACTTTAGCTGGACCTATCAGCCCGAGTCCGATGAACCCATCGTCGACGGTGAAGCTGCTGCAAAAGAAATCATCAACCACAACGAAGCCTTTATTTGGCCGGTCCGCCTTGTGGAATCCTTAAGCGGCAAGACCAAAACAACTGCTACCTCCAACGAAGTCGATTTTGATCAAGACGTCGACCTGTCCATGCTCTCCGATACCTTTGACCAAAAGAAGTTTGAGGAGGACCTGGGCGCCGCTATCGACGAGTTTAACGAGGGCCGTTCGGGCACGTTCGAGGCCAATAGCTCCTATGACGAGCAGGCCGGCAAGTTTACCGTCGAGAAGGCGCGCTCCAACGAAAAAATCAACCGCGAGCATGTCATTAAGTATGCCGAGCTCGAGCTTGCCTCGCTGGCCGAGACCGTAGATCTTTCCAAGCTCGGCAACGATGCCTATGAGCCACTCAATGAAACGCTGACAGATGATCAGATTCAGGACGCATGTGATGCCGCCAACAACTTCCTGGGCGTCAACGTGACCCTCAAGCTCAACGGCGAGGATGCCGGCAAGGTTGATGGCAGCTC
>MNQC01000063.1:0-8303 GCA_001915225.1 Collinsella sp. 60_9 | reverse complement strand
CCTCGGCGGAAAGCTCGCCGGCGTCACCCTGCTGGCCGCCCATCTCGGCGTAGAACGGGGTGCGGTCGAGCACGACCTCGACGTTCTCGCCGGCGGCAGCGGACTCGACGGACTCGCCGTTGCGCACGATGGCGACAACCTTGGCGCCCTCGATCACATCGTTGTCATAGCCGTCGAACTCGGTCGCAGCGACCTTGTCGGAAAGCTCAACCCACACGTCGTTGAAGCTGCCCCAGGCGTCGCCCTTGGCATTGGCGCGGGCGCGGGCCTTCTGGTCCTCCATGCAGGCAGTGAAGCCGTCCATGTCGACGTCGTGGCCAGCGGTGCCGGCGATCTCGACGGTTAGGTCGATGGGGAAACCAAAGGTGTCGTGCAGCTTAAAGGCAACATCGCCCGGAAGCACAGCGCCCTCGGCAAGCGCTGCCAGTGCCTCATCCAGGTAGACGCGGCCGTTGTCGAGCGTCGTGGAGAAGCGCTCCTCCTCGGAGGCAACGATACCCTTGACGAGCGCGACGTTCTTGAGCAACTCGGGATAGGCCTCGCCCATCTGAGCGTTGACCTCGTCGATGAACTTGGTCAGGAAGGCACCCTCGATACCCAGCAGGCGACCGTGGAACACGGCACGGCGGAGCAGACGGCGAAGGACGTACTCGCGACCCTCGTTACCGGGGAGGATGCCGTCGGAAATCATAAAGTCGACGGCACGGGAGTGATCGGCGATGATGCGCAGCGAGCGGCTGACGCCGGAGTAGTCATCGGCGTCATAGGTCTTGCCGCTGATCTTCTCACCGAGCTTGATGAGGTGCTGCATCAGATCGCCGTCGTAGTTGGCGGTCTTATGCTGCATGATGGCGGCCATGCGCTCCAGGCCCATACGAGGTTCCAGAACTCCAGGAAGCGGTCGCAGTCGCAGCCAGGCTTGCAGTCGGGGCTGCCGCAGCCGACCTCCTCGCCCATATCAAAGTAGATCTCAGAGCACGGACCGCAGGGGCCGGTGGGGCCAGCGGCCCAGAAGTTGTCGTCCTCGCCCAGGCGAGAGATGTGATCCTCGGCAACGCCCAGGGAGCGCCACACATCGTGGGTCTCGTCGTCCTCGGTAAAGACGGTGAAGTACAGGCGGTCGAGCGGCAGTTTGAACTCCTTGGTAATGAGCTCAAAGGCCCAAGCGCAGGCCTGCTGCTTGGAGACGCCGCCAAAGGAGAAGTCGCCGAGCATCTCGAAGAAGGACAGGTGACGGCCGTCCTCGCCGATGCAATCGATGTCGTTGGTGCGGACGCACTTCTGGCAGGAGATAGCGCCGATCTCCTTCATGGTATTCTTGCCCTGGTAGTACTCCTTAAACTGGTTCATGCCGGCGTTGGCAAGCAGCAGCGAAGGATCGTCGGGGACGAGGGACGAAGAAGGATAGAGCTTAAGACCGCGCTCCTCAAAGAAGTTGAGGAACTTGGAGCGGATCTCGGCCGTAGTCATTGACGGGTAGTCAGCACTCATAGAGGGAATCTCCTCGGTTTCACATCGAAACAGTTCAAACGTAACGATATTACCATCCCACCGCGCAAGTGCAAAAAAGAGGGCCGGCACAATGCCGGCCCTTCAGCGAAATTGCATGTTAGCGCGTATGAATATTAATCCGAATTACCCCGCTAGTTGTCATCATCGTCCAAGGAGCCGTCGATGCCGGTATTGGTATCGTCGTCCGAGTTGGAATCATCCTCTTTGGCAAAGGGGTTCTTGAAGAAGCCCGTGGCATCAGGCTGCAGACCAGAGAGCTTAATCCAGGGATTATCGAGCTCGGGCTTGGGCATGGCCTTGGCCTCGGGCGCAGTCTCGTTGCCGATGAGCTCGGACTCGTAGATGAAAGTGTCGTCGCCGAGCGCGTCGTAGGCGGCGACCGGATTGCCATCGGCATCGCGGTACGGTGTGCCCTTAAACACGGCGCCGTCATAGGCCACAAGCTGGCGGCCGGTCTCATTCTCAAAATAGTACACGAAGATACCCTTGAGGGCCGCACACAGCGGGATGGCAATAATCATGCCGATGGGACCCATGAGTGCCGAGCCAATAACGAGCGCCGTGAGGCTCATGATGGGATGCACCTGCACCGAGCTCTGCATGACCTTAGGCGAAATCACGTTATCGGTGACGTTTTGCGCCACCATCGTCACGATGAGCGTCCATAACGCCAACATGGGACTGAACATGAAGCCGAGAACCGTGGCGATTGCTGCGCTCACCCAGGGACCGACGACCGGAACCAAATGCATGATGCCGGTAAAGATAGCCATGAGCGCCGCATACGGATGACCGATGATCATAAAACCGATAAAGGCGAGGAAACCACCGCAGATGGACGTCACGACCATACCGCGCATGTAGCCACCGACAGAGCGAGAAAGGATGGCGACCATAAAGCGGTACGAGGTCTCCTTCTCCTGACCGATGATGGTGCAGACCTCGTGGTGCATGCGAGGGTAGTCGCAGGCCATCCAGTACGCAAGCACCAGACCAAGGAAGATCACGAACAACTGCGAGGCCGTATTAGTGATGAGCGGGAACACACCGCGGCCAAGCTCGGCAGCGATCTGAGACACATACTTCGATGCCACGGCAACTAGCGACGAAAGATTATCGTCCAAATACTCCTTGAGCGACGTGTTGTTGAGCGTCTTGGCATGCGAGATCATCTCATTGAGGTCGCCACCCGCAACACGAAGCTGCTCGGGCAGGCGGCTCAGGACTTCCATGATCTGACCAAAGAGAATCGGCGACAAGATGCAAACGACACCGACGAGCACGGCAACAACAACAATAAGCGCGACAAGCGAACCGATGCCGCGATTCACGCCATGGTGCTCGAGCCAGTTGGTGATCGGGGACATCACAAAGGCAATGATGGAACCAACGGCGAGAAACTCGATAACCGGGACCAGGATGCCCATAAGGTTAAAGATGACAGCGGCGATGACAATGCAGCCGACAACAGCCCAAATGCGAAGCGTCAGAATGCGGGTGTCGCGCAGCACGCGATCGGTTTGTTGGGGGTGCTCACTCATGAACGAATCATCACTCCGTCGGGGTCGATCTTGTCCTGAATCTTCTTAAGCGTGCGGCGAAGCAGACGCGAAACCTGCACCTGAGAAATACCCAGCTTCTTGGCGATCTCGATCTGGGTCATGCCCTTCACAAAGCGCAGCTCGATCACCTCGCGCTCGCGCGGCGAGAAATCACGGATGGCTTCCTCGATCACTAGGCGGTCATCGGTAAAGTCGAGCTCGTTGTCGTCGTCGGCGTAACGGTCGAGAATCGAAGGGGCATCGTCGGAATCGGACGCACCAGGAGCCTCGATGGGCACCGAGGTATAGGCCGAAGACGATTCCATAGCCTCGAGGACCTCATCGACAGTCACATCTAGATACTCAGCGATCTCCTCAACCTTGGGCGAACGCTGCAGCTCGTTGGTAAGTTTGTCAGTAGCCTGGTTGACCTTGGCCGAGAGCTCCTGCAGACGACGCGGTACGCGCACACTCCAGCCCTTGTCGCGAAAATGGCGTTTGATCTCGCCCAGGATAGTGGGTGTCGCAAACGTCGTGAACTCGAGTCCGCGCTCGGGATCAAAACGGTCGATAGCCTTGAGCAAGCCCAGATAGCCGACCTGCATGAGGTCGTCGAGCGGCTCGCCGCGATTCTTAAATTTGTTGGCAAGAAACCTTACCAGGTTCATATGGGACATGACGAGCTGCTCACGGGCGTCCGGATCACCGGTCTCCTTGTAACGACGAAACAGCTCGCGGGTTTTCTCCTTGTCCCAAGCGGTCTTGCCGCTCCGGGAACGTTCGGTCATATTAGATATCCGCCTTGAGGTCGAGGGAAAGCGTCAGGGGCGCCGTAGTCTTTTCGTAGGAGTCGCACACGCTCGCGAGGATGAGCTCGGCATACACCGCAGCCTGGTCGTCTTCATCGACCGTAGCCTGGTCGCCAAAGGTAATAGTCATGCCAACGTGGGTCTCATCGACATCGAATTTGATGGTGATGTCATCGCAGTCGACCGCGGTGCAACCAAAGATGAAAGCCTCCTCAGCAGCCATGCGAATGTCCTCGATGCGATCGACAGACATAGAGCACAGGGTACCAACGTTGGCTGCCGTCATACGCACAAGGCGAGCGAGACGCGGGTCACCGGCAACGGTCAGCGTGATAGGGCAGGTTGCTTCGCTACTCATCGCAGGACTCCTCAGAGGTCTCGTCGGGCGTATAGGTGTAATACTGAGCCGGCTTGGATACAGACTTCTGACCATCATCGTCGCCCGCGGCGGCCTCGTCCTCGCCAATTAGGACGCGCTCGGTAGGCTGCTCGGCCTCCGCAGCGGCAGCGGCGAGCTTGCGATCGGCGTCGGCTGCAGGAGCCTTCACCTTATTGAAGAGCTTCTGCACAGCACCGGCGGCAGAGTCGGTCACGCTCGACACAGCATTGCTGGCCTCGGCCATGCTGCCCGTAACCTCGGAAATGTCGCGAACCACGGCTTCGACCTCTACGAGATTGGAGGTAAGGGCATCAACTGCCGTCTTGCTCGACTTAAGCAGCGGCTCCATCTGGGCAAGCGCCGGCGTAAGCTCATCGACAGCGCCATCGAGCTTTGCCACCACAGGCTGAGCCAGGGTAAGCGCGAGCTCAGCGATGGCCCACACGCTGGCAACGGCGAGCAGCAGCAGGGCGATTTGAATGGGACTCATACAAGCCTCCCGGAAGAATCGAAATACAGACGGTTTTCATGGTACCCCAAAGGGGACCGAACATGCCAAGAGCAGCAACGTGGGACAAAATTATCAGCAGCTACCTCGGTGCATTCCCGCTGCGGTCGCGTTCGCTTTGCTCTACGCGCCACTCTTCCCAGCCGCGCCCGGCAGGCTGCCAAAATGCACCGCGTTCCAAGCCTTCGGGCAAATAGCGCTGATCGACCCAGCCTTCGGGATAATCATGTGGATACTTATACACACCGTATTCATCGCTGCCCGGGCGATGGCGATCGCGCAGATAACTCGGCACCTCGCGAAGCCCACTAGAATGGATATCGGCCAGCGCCGCATCTTAATGCGGCACTCGGGATAGCCAATGACCTCGGCAGACTTAAACGCGGCATGCGCCACCAAAAGCGCCTGCGGGTCGGCGTTGCCAACATCCTCAGAAGCGTGAATCATAATGCGGCGAGCGATAAACTTAGGATCCTCCCCAGCATCGATCATGCGCGCGAGCCAATAGATCGTGGCATCGGGGTCACTACCGCGCATGGACTTGATGAACGCACTGATGATGTCGTAGTGCATGTCGCCGTTTTTGTCATACGTAAAGCCGCGACGCGGGTTGGCAATCTTCACGTCATCCACGGTGATGGGATAGCGCTCCCCCGCCGCAGGCGCTGGCGTTCCCTCGGTATCGGGACGCGTGACGGCAATCTCGCTCGCAAGCTCGAGCGTCGTGAGCGCCGAGCGAGCGTCACCCGCTGCCAGCGTGCAAATGGTCTTGACCGTATCCTCATCGGCCGAGAACTTTCCGTTCAAGCCCTGTGGTGCCTCGAGCGCACGCTCAATAAGCGTGGCGATATCCTCATCCTTCAGATGTTCAAGCTCCACCACGCGCCCGCGCGACAACAGTGCCGAGTTGACCTCAAAGTACGGGTTCTCTGTCGTAGCGCCAATCATAATGACGGTACGGTTCTCAACTGCATGCAGCAGGGCATCCTGCTGCGACTTAGAGAAGCGGTGAATCTCATCGATGAATAGAATGGTGCGGCGGTCGTACGTATTCAGGCGCGTCTTGGCCTCATCAATCACACGACGCAGGTCCTTCACGGTACCCGTGACGGCGCTGACCTCAACAAACTCGCTCTTGGTATGGTTGGCGATAATGTGGGCCAGCGTCGTCTTGCCCGTACCGGCCGGCCCGTACAGAATCACGCTCGAAAGCACGTCGTGCTCGATCGCGGCACGCAACCATGAGCCCTTACCGACGGCCTTTTGCTGGCCCACATACTCGTCGAGCGAATTGGGGCGCATGCGCACCGCAAGCGGCGCATTTTTAAAGGAACGCTCGCGCGTCGAGGCAGAAAAAAAGTCGTCCATAGCCATCCCGTGCATCCATCAAAATCGTTGTTCCTCAACAGTATACCGAAAGGATACGAACTACCGTTCGTTAATATAGGTACGGTGCGGAAACTCCAGGCCAGGGAATAACTTGCTCGTCAGCTCGCAGAAATAGCCGTCCGTCATGCTCGCGATATAATCCACCACGGCTTGATCCTTGTCGTCCTGCCAGGCATAGGTGCGATCGTAGTAGGAAAGTTGCTGCTCAATGCGCGAAATATGGTGCTTAAAGATGTAAGAGGACTCGTCACCACTGTTTAGATCCCACAGGCAACGGTCGTAGAGCTTTTCGAAGGCCTCGCGCAGCTCCACCTCGGAATCGCCTTCGATACCGCCCTTGCTATAGATCTTCTCGTAGTTCTCGCGCTTGGCTCGGCGGATTTCCTCAAACAGGTCCTCGCTCATCTCGATGCGCGGCTTACCATAGCTGTGCTCAACGATATCGATGGAAGCGTGCGTAAGGATCCAGCTGTTGTAGGCACCGCCCCGGCCATCATCAAAAGCGTCGGGTGACAGCAGGCCCGCCGCGATCGCATCCTGACGGTCACGACCGACGTAGGCAAGGATATCCGAGATGCGGACCACACAGCCTTCGAGCGTCATGGGACGCAGATGCCCAATTGCGCTATAGCCCGTGGCAATGCAATCCTCAACCGTCTGGTCAAACTGGTCAAAGGAGCTCATGTCCGAGAGCTCAAACACACGCTGCTCGTACTCGCCGTTATGGCATAGCACGCCGTCGAGCGTCTGGAGCGACACGTTGCGGCCGTACAGTGCGTCGAGCACGCGGACCGACTGCACGTTATGGAAAAAATAACGCCCCGTGCGCTCATGATAGATATCGTTGAGGAAGCGCTCGCCGGCATGGCCGAAAGGCGTGTGTCCCAAGTCATGACCCAGGCCAATCGCCTCGATCAAATCGCAATTGAGCCCCAGGGCGCGACCGATATCGCGCGCAATGCGGGAGACAAGCTGCACGTGCAAACCGCGGCGTGACAGATCGTCATTGCTACGGAAGCTAAAGACCTGCGTTTTGCCTGCATAACGGGTGTACGCCGGAAGATGAAGTATCTTTTCGGTATCGCGCATAAACGCCGGACGCATAAGCGTGCCTTTGTCGGCGGCGCGATCAATACGACGAATGACCTGATCGTCGTTGCAACGATACGGGTTGACATAGCCCGAAGCACGATCGGCGGCAATGCGCTCGACAAGTTCGGGCGACAACGCCGAGGGAATACGGTCCATGCGCGCCTTAATGACGGCCGTTTCTTGATTAGTTGCCATGGCATGCTCCTTAAGAAGGATGCGCAATCGGTTACAAAGTGCAGCCCACGACCTCGATTATGGCAAAAATCGGCACCAAAAACGGGAGCAATGGCAGGGAGCGCGATTTTGCGATGAGGCAAGCGACGGCAAGGGTCAGGAGCGCAACCGCAAACGCGACAACGCCGCCCAGGGGATCGAAGGTACAAAGGGCAAAGAGTGCCTTGACGTCCCCTATGCCAATGCCAGGAGCGTGGCGAACTCTACGCCAGAGCGACTCGGTAAGCACAAGGCCAAGGTAGACGATGACCGCAAGACCGGCGTGGTCAAGCGCTGTGTTCAAACCGAGGTCGAGCCAAACGCCCGCCAACGCCGTCACGGCACATGCGCCGGCAAGCCCATTGGGAAACCGTCGCTCTCGGGCATCAATTGCCACGCCGGCAAAGATGCAAATCCAAAACGGGATATAGACCATCGGACTCGTCCCCTTTGCGGTGGTTTTGGTGGTGGTTATTTGGCGCCTTGCATGACCTCGTCAAGGGTAACGTTGACGGCGTGCTGCGTCGGCACCCAGTCGACCTTCAGGAACAACGCGGCCACCGTGATGGGGATATAGCTGAACATAAAGATCGGGAAGGTAAACAGGTTAGTCACCAGACGCCACTTTTGCGCGCAGTGAATGTGCTTGTACTCAAAGATAGTCGTGAGCAGCGCCAGGATAAAGAAGGTCTGATACATCATGGCGAAGGTCATAATGAGCGAAGCGGCACAGGCCTGCATCTCGACTTCGGTAGCCAAAAAGCCGTGCGAGAGTCCACCCACGATCAGGAACGTCGCATTGGCGAGCATCGAGATGAGCGACAGCAGCATACCCGGGGCGATCGTCATGAACATGTCGT
>MNQC01000062.1:9449-10675 GCA_001915225.1 Collinsella sp. 60_9 | reverse complement strand
CAATAAGGAGTAACGTCTTAGCTGAGCGGGCAAGGCAGCAATGGCAGCTTCGCCCGCTCAGCCCGCCTTTTTGACCGGCGGGAAACACCACTGAAATCTTTTTAAAAAAAGATTTCCCAGCACACACTTCACTGTGCTATAGTGCAGCGCAACAGCAATTAGGCGCGACCGCGCCACGGCATCACGAAAGGAGCCACCAACATGAAGAACACGATGAAGTCTCTCAACAACTGGTGGTGGCGTGATGCGAATACGATCGGTCGACAGTGAGTCCCTCACGCCTGTTTTTGCGCTCTAGGTGATTGGAAGGCCTCCGGTTTCGACCGGGGGCCTTTTTCTATCTCGAGCCCGATCGCATTCGCATCACGCGCCTCCGCTTTTCTCTTGCACCCCCATTCCGAAAGGATTTTCACCATGTCTCAGAACGCCACCGCCACCCAGCCCCGCACCGTCCAGGCCGCTGACCGCGGCAAACTCGATGTCCGCGCCCTCGTCCTGCTCGCCATCCTGCTCGCTGCCGGCTTCATCCTCAACTTCACCGTCGGTAAGGCCATCTCAGGCATCTCGGGCGGCATGATCAGCCCCGAGTTCATCATCTCGGCCTTCTGCCTCACCATCCTGGTCGTTCGCCCCAACATCGGCCAGGCGCTCGTCATTGGCCTTATCTCGGCTGCCGTGATCCAGATCACCACTACTTCGCCGTTCGTTGATTTTGCCGCCGAGGGCATCGCCGCCATGCTCATGGCCGGCATCGTCAACGCCGCCGGCAAGAACGGTCAGGTCAAGCCCGCCATCGCCATTGTCGCAACCTTCCTGACCACCTTTGTCTCCGGCGCCATCTTCATGGTCATCAAGATGGCCATGCTCGGCGTGGTAGGCGAGCTCGCCGCCGCCATGCTGCCCGTCGTCGCCATGACCGCCGTCTTTAACGCCATTCTGGTCGGCGCCCTCTACTTGCCCATCCAGAAGGCCCTGAAGCTCAACTAGCCCGTTCGACTTTACGAGCCACCCCATCTTGGCGTTCATTCGTCGCTCGCGTACCCAAGTACGCTTCGCTCCTCTTTCTCGCGCCAACCTGGGGCCCCTCGTAAAGCCGTCTCCGTGCTTCACCACCAAAGACTGTCCCAAACGACTAGCTTTTGGGGACGTTCTTAAACGACTGGTCATGTAAGAACGTCCATTGACTATGAAAGGTATCCATGGAAACGATCATCAACGTCGACGAT
>MNQC01000062.1:0-9431 GCA_001915225.1 Collinsella sp. 60_9 | reverse complement strand
ACGATGTCTCGTTCTCCTATGGCACGCAAACCGAGCAGGCGCTCAGCCACATCTCGCTCAGCGTGAACAAGGGAGATTTCATCGGCATCATCGGGCCCTCGGGCGCCGGCAAGTCCACGCTTGCCGCCTGCCTGTCGGGTGCCGTGCCCCACCACTACACCGGCACGTTCTTTGGGTCCGTCATGGTTGACGGCCACGACACCTGCGAGGTCTCGCTGACCGACGTGTCGCAAATCGTCGGCAGTGTGCTGCAGGATATCGACACGCAGATGGTCGCTTCGGTCGTCGAGGACGAGATGCTCTTTGGCCTCGAGAACTTTGGCGTTCCCCACGACCAGATCGAGCAGCGCGTGAGCGAAACGCTCGAGACCGTCGGCATCAGCGACCTGCGCGACCGCGAGATCGCCACCCTCTCGGGCGGACAGAAGCAAAAGGTAGCCATCGCCGCCATCCTCGCCATGCGTCCGCGCGTCTTGGTTCTCGACGAGCCCACCGCGGCACTCGACCCCGCCAGCTCCACGTTGGTCTTCGAGACGCTGCGTAAGGCAAACCGCACACTTGGAATCACCATCGTCGTCGTTGAGCAAAAGGTCGCCCTGCTCTCGGAGTACTGCAACCGCGTGCTCGTGCTCAACCATGGCGAAATCGCGCTGCAGGGCGAGCCACACGAGGTCTTCGCGCATACCGACGAGCTTCGTGCCATCGGCGTCGACTGCCCTCGCGTCACGCGTATCTTCAATAGCCTCGAAACCGATGGTCTAGTAAGCGGTACCCCTTGCTTGGATGTCGATGAGGCCGAGTGCCTGATTTCGGGCATCGTCGACCCCGCACGCGCGGCTATCGAAGCCCAGGCGCCCGCCGGTTCCCCGCATGCACCGTCGTTGCGCCCTCATGCCAAGGACGCCGAACCCGTACTCACCTTCGACCATGTTGAGTTTGCCTATCCCAATGGCGGAGCCGCCGTACACGACCTTAGCCTGACGCTCTATCCTGGCGAGCTCGTGGGCATCGTCGGCCAAAACGGTGCCGGCAAGACCACGCTCACCAAGCTGCTCACGGGTCTGCTCAAGCCCGCCTCGGGCAGCGTGCGCGTCACGGGACTGGATACCGCAACCGTCCCCACGAGCCGCATTGCCCGCGAGGTCGCAACCCTCTTCCAAAACCCTGACCGTCAAATCTGCAAGGACACCGTGCTCGACGAGGTCGCCTTTGGCTTGGAGCTTGGCGGCATGGACCGCGCCGAGGCTCTGCGTCGTGCCCAACTCGTCATCGACCGCTTTGGCTTGCCGGCCGACGAGGCGCCTTTCTCGCTTTCGCGCGGCCAGCGACAAATGGTGGCACTCGCCTCCGTCGTGGTCGTAGAGCCCAAAATCGTGGTGCTCGACGAGCCCACGAGCGGCCTTGATTACCGCGAGTGCATGACCGTCATGGAAACGGTGCGTACCATGGCCGAGCGTGGCTGCGCCGTAATCATGGTCTGCCACGACATGGAAGTCGTCTCCGACTTTGCCGAGCGCATCGTAGTAATGGCCGACGGCCGCATCCTCGATCGCGGCCGCACGCACGAGCTGTTCTCGAACATCGAACTCATGCAGCATGCCTACGTTGAGCCGCCCCAGGTCATCGAACTCTCGCGCCGTCTGGCATCTTCCGTCTCGCCCGCTTTTGCGCAGGTGAGCGAGGTCACCGATGTCGTTCGAATTACCAAGGAGATGGTCCACCGTGGTTAACGTCATCGACTACATGCCGGGCGATACGCTGCTGCATCGCCTGAATCCCGTCGTCAAACTGGGCCTCGCCGCCGCCATCATCGTCGGCATCTTTTTGTCCGACACCTACGTGGCGCTGCTGGGCTTTCTGGCGCTCACGCTCGCACTGGGAGCTTACGCCGGCGTCGTCGACCGTCTGTTCTCGCTGCTCAAGTTGCTGATTCCGCTCGCGCTTATCATGCTGATGCTCCAGCTGGCCTTTATGCGCGATGGCAACGTGGTGTGGGGTTTTATCACCGACACGGGCCTCATCACAGGATCGAAGGCCTGCCTGCGCCTGCTGGGTGTGGCGTTACCACTCATCCTCATGCTCATGGTGACCAAGCTCAACGACCTTGCCAACGCCTGCGTCGAGGTGCTGCATGTGCCGTATCGCTATGCCTTCACCTTTACCACGGCGCTGCGCTTTGTACCGGTGTTTGGTCAGGAGATGAATGCCATCATGGAGGCGCAGACCGCACGCGGCGTCGAGTACGATACCAAGAACCCCATCAAGAAGCTTAAGCTCATGCTGCCACTGTGCGTGCCACTGCTCATCTCGAGCGTGGGCAAGACCGATGCCACAGCCTTGGCGGCAGAACAGCGCGGCTTCTATCTGCGCACACGCGCCAGCTCGTACAAGCGCTATCCCATCAAGGGTCTGGACATCGCCGTGCTCATCGTCAGCATCGCCCTCATCGCCATCGGCTTCCTGTTCTAGTTCACCACCGACAGCAACCACCCAACGCAAAAGGCCTCGGCTCGCACCAAACGAGCCGAGGCCTTTACTGTTTCCCCAGATAATACCTACCAAAAATAAACCTGTCCCTTTTTGGCAGATCGAGGGCTATTGGCGGTAGGGGGCGCCGCTGCGGATGACGGATTCGCGCACTAAGACGTCCATGGCGTCGAGGGTAATCTCGGGCATCTCGCGGTATTTCTGCAGCACCGAGAGCTCGGTGCAGGCCAGAATGACGCGGTCGCAGCCGCTACGGGCGAACTCCCACATCACGCGGTCGAACTTATCCATATCGGGCTCACGTCCGGCCTTCACATCATCGTAGATAAGCGACATCACATCGTTCTGACGTTTCTCGCTGGGATAGACAACCTCAACACCCGCAGCCTTACATTCGCGTCCGTAGACGCCCGCGCCCACGGTTCCATCGGTTCCCATAATGCCAATCTTGTGCACCGGCTCGGCCGGCATACTCAGGTTGGGGTCGAACTCGCACTCCCCCATCACCGCACCCGCAAGGGCATAGCGCACCGACTCACGCGGCATGTGGATAATCGGCACCTTCGTAAACGACTGGATCTGGTCGTAGAAGTAGTGCGACGTGTTGCAGGGAATGGCAATGTGCGCACAGCCCAGCGACTCGAGTGCCTGGGCACACTCTTTCATGGTCGCCAGCAGCTTGGCATGCTCGCCGGTCTTAATGGCCAACGTGCGGTCGGGCATGGTCGACTTGGAGAGCACCACCATGTCGATATGTTCCTGATCGCAGGCAGCAGCCGTATGACGCACCACCTGGTCGNNNNGTAATACGACGTGGCCTCGGCGCCCATGCCGCCGATAACTCCCAGCTTTTCCATCGCCGCCTCCTTGGTGACGCTTGCGCAATTGCGCGTATCATACCCGCGCCCGCCCGATGCAAACCGGACGGGCGCCGCGCTCATCTACTTGTAATACGTCTTGAACAGCTTAAAGTGGCGCAGCTTGGTGTGCCACATGCGCAGCCAGCGGTTAAAGACAAAGTCGCCCTTCATAAACGAAGGGTCGGCGCCCTTGCCTTCCTTGTCCAGGCGATGCACCTTAGCGCGCAGCTCGGGATCCTTGACGTACTTGTCGACGACGCCCATGGGAACGACCATCCACAGGGCCTCGTCCTGCGCCGTCACAAACTCCGGCTCAAACGGGCGGTTGAACACATACTCGTCCACCACATACTTGGCAACGTTAAAGCCGCTGTTGGTAACGTAGTAGTTGCTGCGGCCCTGGCGCGTGTTGAAATCGAAGAACTTAAACGAGCCGTCGCGCTCGTCGTACTTTACGTCAAAGTTGGAATAGCCCACAAAGTGAAGGTCCTCGAGCAACTTGCGCACGCCGCCCATGAGCTCGTCGTTGGGCTCGGTAATGATACAGGCATGGTTGCCGACACCGTGGGGCTGATGCTCCTCGAGCAGCACATGGCCCAGGCACATCATGCGGACCTTACCGTTGCGGTCGGAATAGCTGGTGAGCACGCGCATGTACTCGTCGTTGCCGGGCACGCGATCCTGCAAGATCAGGTCGTCGGTGTAGCCGCTGGCATACGAATCGCGAATGACCTGTTCCAGCTCGGCGCGGTCGGCAATCTCATAGGCCTTCTTCTGGCCCTCGAACTCATGCTGCCACCACATGATGCCGTCAGAAGGCTTCAGAATCATCGGGTAAGGAAAATCGATCTGGTCGAGCACTTCGGCAGGCGCCTCACCCTGGGCATTGAGCATCGCCTTGGTAAAGGTAAACGTGTGCGGATAGGGCACGCCATGCTTCTCGCACAGCTCGTAGAAGATCTCCTTCTTCTGGCACTGCTCGAGCATGCTGTAGGGCGCGTAGGGAGCGACGATGTTATCCGCCAGCTCATGAGCATCCTTGGCTTGAGCCACGAGAGCGACATAGTTGTCGCCACAGCCCACAAGGACAATAGTCTTGTCGGCATGCGCTTGGGCAATGCCGTTGACGGTTTTGAGCATCACGGGCATGGTGTCGATATCCACGTTGGGCGTGTAGTCGATAATCTGGCTGCGGTACGCGGGACCCGTCTGATACTTGCCAAAGACCAGACTCTTGACCTGGTACTCCTCGTAGAAGGCGCGCGCCACCGAATAGGCGTTGATGTCGCCACCAAGCAGCACGGGAATGAACTCGCGCTCTGTAAATTGCAATGCCATGGAAACTTCCTATCATGAACTGCCCACACAACGGGCGGTCTTTGCGCAACTGATTTATTCTAGCGTGCCAAGCCGCCGGCGCCCAAAGCTCCACCGTATCTATGGCAATCGACGTATTCGTCCAGCACGAAGACGGCGCCCACCGTTGTATGACAATGGGCAATGAACCTACCGTTGTTGTAGGATTCAGCGTATTGACATCTTCGAGCGAAAGGCGCACACGTGCCCCAAGACCATCCGACCGATAATCCCATCCTCAATGCCGCGAAGCGCGAGCTGGAGGAACGCGCACAATCGGCCGTTCCCCTACGAACGGCAAACGATGCTTACAACGGGCCTGCCCGCATCGTCTCAATCAACACGTCGGCGCACAAGGGCACGCGCAAGTCGCCCGTCGCCGATGGACACGACACCGTTATAGAGCAATTTGGCCTCGCCACCGATGCGCACGCCGGGCATTGGCACCGCCAGGTCTCTTTTTTAGCCGCGGAGTCCATCCAGACGGCGCAGGCACGCGGGCTCGACGTACACGAGGGTGACTTTGGGGAGAACTTCACAACCCGGGGCATCAACCTGCTCTCGCTCCCCTTGGGCACGCAGCTCAAGCTTGGCAGCGAGGTGCTTGTCGAAATCAGCCAAATCGGCAAGGCCTGCCACACACGCTGCGCCATCTACTATCTCGCTGGCGACTGCATCTTTCCCCACGAGGGCGTTTTCGGCGTGGTGCTAAAGGGCGGAGAGGTCTACGCCGGCGACGATATCCAGGTAATCAAACTCGGCGACGGCACCTGTTCGTTCACCCCCGCCGAGGCCATCGAAGAGATTGAGCAGGCTCGCCAGAAGGGAACGCTGTAGTTATAAAACCCCACGTTGAGATGGCTTTTACAGCCCAAAACTCCTCTCAAACAGGGCTCTGTAACGTTAAAGTTGAACTCTATGGTTTCTCAACAATTCATCATAACTGCAGGTCAAAGCCAAAGCCTCAAGTTCAACTTGACCCTTTGGGACCTTTAAGGTTCAAGTTGAGGTCGAAAGCAGTAGTAGAATACCGTTCGAACCATAACCTACGATTGATTGCAGAGGGACTGGATGCAGCATTCGAATCATCACACCGCAGCGCTCATTGCGTCGAAGCCGGCTCGTATCATCACGAGCGCCGCGCTCGCCGTTGCGCTGACGGCCACGCCGATGCTCTCCCCCGTTGCGGCGTATGCCGCCTCGCAGGCAACGCAGGACCAGCTTTCCGCAGCCCAGCAGAAGATCGAAGCCGCCACGAGCGCCTACAACGACGCTCGCACCAAACTCGATGACCTGCAAAAGCAGATTGACTCCAATGAGGCAAGCATCGAGGAAATCGAGGCTAAGCTTCCCGAGCAGCAGGCCAAGGCAAGCTCCGCCATGCGCGATCTGTACAAGTATCAGAAGGGCACCAATCCCATCGTGAGCTTCCTGGTCAACGCGCAGAGCCTGGGTGAGTTCATCACGACCTGCAAATACACCAACCAGATCACGAGCTCGAGCGTCGACGAGATCGAAGAGCTCAATAACATGCAAACCGAACTCGAGCAGAACAAGGCCGAGCTCCAGCAGGCCAAGTCTCAGCTTGAGGCAGAGCAGAAAAACGCCGAGGATGCACTGGCGCAGGCCCAGCAGCTCCGCAGCGAGGCACAGGCAAAAGCCGAGCAGGAAAATGCCGCTGAGCTTGCCAAGCTTGAGGCCGATAAGGCCGCTGCCGCCGAGAAGCTCTCGGGCGAGGGCGTAAGCGGCAGCAATTCCAGCAGCCAGGCCACCAACACCAACACCACCATCGACACCACGGTGAACAACGCCAATACCGGTAGTTCCGATTACGATTCGTTCATTAATGAGTGGACGAGCCGCATCGACAATTATCTCGCCGGCTCCCCCATGGCAGGCCAGGGCTACAACTTTGCCGTCGCCGCTTGGAATACCGGTGTCGACCCCCGTTGGTCCCCCGCCATCGCCTGCATCGAGAGCACCAAGGGTGCTTATTGCGCCAATTCTTACAACGCCTGGGGCTGGAGTGCACGTGGCGGCGGTTGGCGCAGCTTTGGCAGCTGGAGCGAGGGCATCTCCGCTCACGTTGCCTATCTGGGCGCCAACTACGGCTCCACCCTTACCCCGGCAGCGGCCAAAAAGTACTGCCCGCCCACGTGGCAGGACTGGTACAACAAAGTCGCCGCTCAGATGAACCGCATCTAAGTGCAACTGCAAAGGGCCCCAATGGGGCCCTTTTCTTTTAGGTAGCGGAGGTATCGACGACGCCAGTCGCATTGGCAACCGCGACTATGACGATCATGCACAGGAGCAGCACGCCCAATGCCTTGAGCCAGAGTTTCGCGAGTTTCTTGCCGCGATAGCTGTCGAGCAGCGCGAATCGCCGACGAAGACGGCGCTTATCGAGCAGCGCAAAATGCATAAGCACCATAAGGCCATCGACAAAGAAAAAATACTCGATTACACAAGCAGCGAGAAGCAGACGAGCGTATTCCAAATGCGCCCCAGAGACTCCGGAACGCGAGAGAGCAGACCGCATGCAGCGGAGGCGGCAGGCCTAGGAAGCCCTGCGGGGTTCTGGAGCCCTTGGGGCGTCAACGCCGTCTCCGAGGCCGGAGTACGGACAGGCGCAGGCGCAGGAGGCCGCACGGGACGACTTAGATCGTATGCCGCGCGCGTCGCCCGTCCCAACGCTTCCGCACTCGCAAAACGTTTGGCCGGGTCGAGCGCCATCGACATGCAGACGGCATCGGTAAGTGGAGTGGGAATGCCGCGCGCCTCGCATTGCTCGCGCATGTCGAGCCCTGGTTTAGGGTCGACTCCCGTCAAGCAGAAGAACAACAGGACGCCAAGTGCGTAGACGTCGCTGCGCACACTCGTCTGCCCAAACCCATACTGCTCGGGCGGCGCATAGGGTCGCGTGCCAAACTTGACGGTGTCGGCATCGGCGCCGTCGCGCCATACGCGAGCGATCCCCAAGTCGATAATCACCAGCGATGAAAATGTCAGGCCGTCATCAGGCGTATAGTTGGCACCCGTCACGATGATATTCGACGGCTTGAGGTCACGATGGATCACCGGCGCCGACGTCTCCCCCGCCATTGCAAAACCGGCGTGGAGCTCGCCCACGGCATCGCATAGGGCAGGATACAATTCACGCGCATAATCGGGGGTGGCTCCCAGACGGTCCACCAGCGCCCCGAGTGTCTCCCCTTCGATGTATTCCATAACCACGTTGAGCTCGTCGCCCACACGACGACAATCGACGATTCTGGGCAGGTGCTCAAAACGCCTGCCTGCCCGCTGAGCGGCAAACAGGCGCTCGTATGCCCCGCCGATTTGAGCCGAAGCATCGATGCGTTTACGGACAAAGGGGCCGAGCGAACCACCGCCGGTTCCTTCAAAGTACACGAGCTCGGTTGTTTCAACGGACGAGCGCTTAAGTACACGCTCCACGCGATAGCTGTCGTCGCGATCGAGCGACGCCAGGTGCTCGACAAGCGCTGCGGTCAGCTCGTCATCGGAATATGTTGGGGTCTGAGTATCCATAGCCTCCATCATAGCACAGGGCGCAGACACCCCATGGCATCCGCGCCCCGTTCGTTTGCATCGTTGTTTGGCAGCTCCGCCGGCTCAGATATCAGCCGCTAACTCACCGTCTCCTCGCCAAAGCGATACAGCTCCTCGTTGACCTTTTGCAGACTGCACCCGCGATCGATACAAAAGATGACAATCGCATCGCGACGGTCCTTGCAGTTGAGGACGCTTACTCCGGCAGCCGTCAGAGCGCGGTTGGTCTCCTTGAGCGTCAACGCCATCGCAAAGGCAATCTGCAGCACCTTATTACGGCTTGGGTGACGCGCACCGGTAAAAATCTGATAACCAAAGTTCTCGTTGAGGTCGGCCATGCGCACCACGCGCGAGCGCTCTAAGCCCTTTTCCTGCAGCAGATGCTTAAGGTAGTCCGAAAGCGACGGGGCGGCAAAGTCGTGCTCCCTGATATAGCCATCGATGTTCGGCGCATCGAGAAGCTCATTGAGCAACTCCTCGGTCAGTTTTTTATCGGGCATACGGCATCACCTCCCATACGGCGCAACGGTAGCGACATGCTAGGCCAACACCCAGCTTGCAGTGGCAGACTTATCAAACATGTTGGCAAAATACAGTGCCTTCTTGATATCGCCATCAAAGTAGATATTGCCCGCCACTGAGCCACCAGCGGCAAGGGTACCAGACTGCAGCTCATCGGAGCCCTCGCTGTAGTAACCCTGATTCTGCTGAGCGCCGTTGGCGTCCTCGCCCTTCCAGTCGTAGATGTTGTAATCTGCGCCCTCATCACCATTGTTGACGTACGTGACGTGAATGCCCGTCATGGTCGAACCGTCATAATTTGTGAGGCCAGGCTGGACGGAATCGACAACGACGGAAAGACCGGCAGCCGTGGTCACCGTCGCACCAACCGCCAGGTCAGTCGTAGACTGTTCTTCCTTCTTCGTCTCTTCCTTCTTGTCGCCATCGCCAGCGTCCTCCGTGACGGTCGCTTTATCGCTACCACAACCGGCAAGAAGACCGGCAGTCCCTAGGGCGACGGTGGCAAATGCGCCAAGTGCAGCGCGACGGCTCAGCAGCACTTCGTTTTCGAGCTTTTTCATTATGCATCCTTCCTACGATCCGGCTACCGCGCCGGCACACAGCACATCGTAGGAAGGATTAAACTTGAATTCATTA
>MNQC01000061.1:3735-11230 GCA_001915225.1 Collinsella sp. 60_9 | reverse complement strand
GGCTCGACTATGGTCATCTTCCTGAGCTCGGGTATGCTCGCCGAGCTTTCCGCCGAGCTTTTGGCCGCGGGCCGCAGCTCCGACGAGCCGGCGGCGCTCGTGTACAAGGCGACCTGGCCTGAGGAGCGCGTGGTGCGATGCACAGTGGGCACGCTCGCCGATGCGGGCGCGCGAGAGGGCATCGACCGCACGGCGCTCGTGGTGGTGGGCCGCGTGCTCGGAGCTCGCGGCGGGCTTGCGCACAACGGCGCGCAAGCGGAGTCGTACGAGCGCAGCAAGCTTTACGACCCTTCGTTTGCCACGGGGTATCGGAAGGCGAGCAGCTAGCGTGGCCTTCGAGCATTACATATATACCGGGACGACCCGCCTGCGCTGCGGCTACACCACGGGGAGCTGCGCCGCGCTCGCGGCGAAGGCAGCCTGCGAGATGCTCTTGTCACGAAAGCCCGTCGGCCTCGTGTCGATCGTCACCCCCGGTGGGCTGCCCGTCGAGGCGAACGTGGTCGACGCATACATCGGCGAGGGGTGCGCCCAGTGCGCCGTGCGAAAGGACGCAGGCGACGATGCCGATGTGACCGACGGCGTGCTCGTGTACGCGCGCGTGGAACATGCGCGGTCGGGCACGGGCGCTGCGGGCAGCAAGGGCGTGCCCACGCGCGAATCGGAAGTTTCCGTCGATGGCGGCGTGGGCGTGGGGCGCGTGACGTTGCCCGGGCTCGAGCAGCCGGTGGGGGCGGCCGCTATCAACGCGACGCCGCGCGCGATGATTACTTCGGCGGTGCGCGAGGTTTGCGCCGCGCACGGCTTTTCTGGAAATATTGCTGTGACGATTTCGGTACCCGAGGGCGTTTCCCTTGCCGAAAAGACCTTCAACCCGCACCTGGGGATAGAGGGCGGCATCTCCATCCTGGGCACGACGGGCATCGTCGAGCCGCGCAGCCTCGCTGCCTTGCGCGACAGCATCGAGCTCGAGATCCGGCAGCATGCGGCTATGGGGCGGCGCGGAGTCGTGCTCACGCCCGGCAACTACGGCGGGCAGTTCATCTCGGGGCATTTCCACCTAAACGGTGCGCCAGTGGTCTTCATCTCCAACTTTGTGGGCGATGCGATTGATTGCTGCGTTCGCGAGGGATTCACCAATGTCCTTCTTGTGGGACACATCGGCAAACTGGTGAAGGTCGCTGGCGGCATCATGGACACCCATTCGCGTACCGCCGACTGCCGCGCGGAGATTCTGGCCGCCCACGCGGCCTTGGCCGGCGCGGGCGCGAAGACCGTGCGCGAGATCATGTCGTCGGTCACGACCACGGCGGCGCTCGAGGTAATCGAGGCCGCCGGCGTGGGGGACGATGCGCGCGCCTCGCTCGCTGCGGCAATCGAGGACAGGTTGCGCCGCCGCGCGGCGGGCGCATGCGACATCGCCGCGGTCGTGTTCGACGCCGAGCGCCGCGAGCTTTTCCGCACGTCGGGCGCCGATGCAGTTATCGGGGAATTGGGGGCGACGTATGAGTAAAGGCGTGCTGTGCGGGGTGCGCCGCGCAATCGGCTGGCCGGGGACGAAGGTGGTCATGAAGGCGCGCCGCTCGCTTGAGGACACGAAGCGCATCCTTCGCGAGGAGGGCGCCTTCGACGGTGCCGAGCTCGTAGAGGACTGTGGGCTTCCGGGCGAGCGCGTGTACCGCTCGCTCGACGATGTGCCCGATCGGGGCAGCTACTTCTCGACGATGGTGGTGCGCTAGATGAGGGTTTCCTGCATAGCGTTCACTGAGAGGGGGTATGCGTTGGCGGAGCGCACCGCACGCGCGCTTTCCGATTGCGCGCAGACAGGTGAAGATGACCCTGGCTGGGACGTTTCCGTTTCGCGCGGGTTCGGCGAGGGGAAGGCCGACCTGCGCACATGGACGGCGCTCGCGTGGGAAGCGTCGGACGCGCTTCTGTTCGTGGGCGCGGCGGGCATCGCCGTGCGGGCGATCGCGCCGCATGTCGCCTCGAAGGCAACCGATTCCGCGGTTGTGGTGATTGACGAGGCGGGGCGCTTTGCCGTCCCGCTTTTGTCGGGGCATTTGGGCGGTGCGAACGAGCTTGCGCAAACTGTGGCACGCGCGGCAGGGGCCATCCCCGTCATCACCACGGCGACCGACGTCCGCGGCGTGTGGGCGGTGGATACGTGGGCGCGCCGTGCGGGGCTCGCCGTTTCGAATCCCGAGGCCATCAAGCGAGTGTCGGCGCGGCTGCTTTCGGGCGTGCGCGTGGCGCTCTATTCCGACATGCCGATTTCGGGACAGTCGCCTGAGGGGGTTGACATTGCTTCCGACCGCTCTCGGGCCGATATCGTCGTGTCGCCGTTCGCTGGCGCGAATGCAGGTGCGTCCGTTCGCGCGGCGGAGACAACGGGCGAGGTCTTGCCCGCCGGTGAGACTGGGAAGCCGGCGGGCGTGCGGGCGCAGGCGCCTGCGCCCGAGCCGCTTCGCCTTGTCGTGCCCTGCATCGTTGCGGGCATAGGGTGCCGTCGCGGTGCGTGCGCCGAAGCGATCGGGGAGGCGTTTCTTCTCGCGTGCGGGCAGGCGGACATCTCGCCTTCGGCCGTGCGTGAGGCGGCGACGATCGACGTGAAGGCGCACGAGGAGGGTCTGCTCGCCTTCTGCCGCGCGCGCAATATCCCGCTTGCGACGTATTCCGCAGAGGAGTTGTCGCAGGTCGAAGGCAGCGTTTCGCCATCTGATTTCGTGCGTGCGACGGTGGGGGTCGACAACGTGTGCGAGCGCGCGGCGCTCGCGGACGGGGGCAAACTTATCTTCCCGAAGCTCGCTCACGGCGGCGTGACCGTCGCGTTTTCCAAGGTAACTATCGAACTTTCGTTTAAGGAGCGGTGATGGGAAAGCTTTTCGTGGTGGGGATCGGCCCGGGCGGTCCCGACGGCATGACGATTGCGGCTCGGCGCGCGCTCGAGGCGGCCGACATCGTTGTGGGGTACACGAAATACGTGGAGCTCGCGCTCGCTGCCGTGCCCGACGCGGCACATCTCGCGACGCCGATGATGCACGAGGTCGAACGGTGCCGCCTGGCGCTTTCGCGTGCGCAGAGCGGAGAGGCCGTGGCGCTTGTGTGCAGCGGTGACGCGGGTGTGTACGGCATGGCGAGCCCCGTGCTGGAGCTTGCGGAGGACTACCCCGATGTAGACGTGGAAGTTATCGCCGGGGCCACCGCGGCTCAGAGCGGGTCGGCGGTGCTCGGCGCCCCGCTTGCCCACGACTTCGCGGTCGTGTCGCTCTCCGACCTGCTCACGCCGTGGGAGGTCATCGAGCGCAGGCTCGCCGCCGTGGCGAGCGCCGACTTCTGCATCTGTTTGTACAACCCGCGCAGCAGAAAGCGCGCCGACAGGCTCTCGCGCGCGGCGAAGATTATGCTCGAATGGAAGGCCCCCGACACGCTCTGCGGCTGGGTACGCAACATCGGGCGCGAGGGGCAGCAGTCGGGCATGTGCAGGCTCTCCGAGCTGGGGGAGATCGACGCCGACATGTTCACCACCGTGTTCGTCGGCAACGCTGACACGAAGCTCGTAGGCGGCCGTATGGTCACGCCGCGCGTCGACGCGATCGACATCGCCGACGTGGTCATCGGCGCTCATCGCGCGCTTGCCGGCATCGACGTGCCGCCCGACGTGGTGAGATGCGAGCTCGTGAAGACGGCGGACATCGTCACCGCGCTCACCGATGCGGCGTCGTGGCGGCGCGCCGTGGTCGTGATGACGGGCGATGTGGGGCTGTTCAGCGGCGCGCGCCGCCTGGTGGAGGCGCTCTCCGGCGACGCGCAGGTGGACGTGCGCGTCATTCCCGGCATAAGCTCAGCGTCTTATCTCGCCGCGCGCCTCGCGCGTCCATGGCAGGATTGGCGCTTCGCGAGCGCTCACGGCGTGGTGTGCGACATCGTGGCCGAGGCCGAGCGCGCAGGTGAGCTCTTTCTCGTCACGTCGGGCGGGGAAGACCCCTCGCGGCTTTCGGGCGAGCTTGTGCAGGCGGGCTTCGGGGATGCGCGTGTGACGGTGGCCGAGCGCCTGTCGTACCCCGACGAGCGCATCACCTGCGCGACCGCAAGTGAAATCGCAGGTCAGACGTTCGACGACTTGAACGTGATGCTTATCGAGCCCGCAGGCGGCGCCGGGTCGCCTGCGGGCTCTGGCGCAGCCTCCGAGGCACCGGCCGGCGCGTCTGCGCCCGCGGCGGCTTCTTCCGCGGCGGACTCTGCGGGCGCATCCCGCGCCGCGAGCTCCCGCTGGCCGTACGCTTCCTCGGGCATTCCCGACGAGCTCTTCATCCGCGGCGACGTTCCCATGACCAAGCAGGAGGTGCGTGCCGTCGCGCTCGCGAAGCTGCGCCTTGCCGCGACCGACATCGTGTGGGACGTCGGCGCCGGCACGGGGAGCGTGTCGATCGAGGCGGCGCTCGTCGCGCGAGCGGGGTCGGTATGGGCGGTCGAGCGCAACGCGACCGGCGTGCGGCTCATCCGAGAGAACGCGGATGCATTCGGGTGCGGCAACGTGCATGCGGTCCCCGGCGTCGCCCCCGAAGCGCTCGCGAAACTGCCCGTCCCCGACGCCGTGTTCGTCGGCGGGAGCGCGGGCGAGCTTCCCTCCATCGTGGAGGCGGCGCTCGAGAAGAACTCCCAGGTTCGCCTGTGCGTGCCATGCGTTACCGTTGAGACGCTCACCGAGGCGTGCGCGCTCCTCTCGGGTTCGCGCTTTAAGGGGTTCGAGGCGTGCCAGGTGTCGGCCGCCCGCGCCGAGGCTGTAGGCTCGCACCATCTTATGAAAGCGCAAAACCCTGTGTTCCTCGTCAGCGCGCGTGGTGCAGGTGGGGAAGGCGGCGCCCGGTGAGCACGTCCATCCCGCGCTTCATGGTCGCTGCGCCCTCGAGCGGGAGCGGCAAGACGGTCGTAACGTGCGCGCTCCTGCGCGCGCTCGCGCGCCGCGGTCTTGCATGCGCGGCCTTCAAATGCGGCCCCGACTACATTGACCCGCTCTTTCATCGCCGCGTCGTGGGTGCGCGCTCGGGCAACTTAGACGGCTTCTTCACCGACGCCCCGACGCTGCGCGCCCTGCTCGCACGCGGCGCCGCGGGCGCGGATGTCGCGGTGCTCGAGGGGGTCATGGGCTTCTACGACGGCATGGCGCCCGGAGTGGCCGACGCGAGCAGCTACCAGGTTGCGCGCGATACGGAAACGCCGGTCGTTTTAGTGGTGAACGGGCGTGGGGCGTCTTTATCGCTCGCCGCCGTAATCCGCGGCATCGCCGAGTTCCTGCCTTGTGCGAACGTGCGCGGCGTCGTGCTGAACAAGACGAGCGCCGCTGCCTGCGCCTACGCGGCGCCTGCGATCGAGAAGCACACGGGCGTCGCGGTTTTGGGTAATATCCCCGCCGACGAGGCGTTCTCGCTCGAAAGCCGGCATCTGGGACTTGTGACCGCCGACGAAGTCGAGCAGCTCTCCGCGCGCATCGACAAGATGGCCGAGCTGGTGGAAAAGAGCGTCGACGTCGACCGCTTGCTTGAAATAGCGGCGACGGCACCCGATATCCGCGAGGAACCTTACCGGTTGGAGCCGATCGCGGGAGCGCGGCCCATCGTCGCCGTCGCGCGTGACGAGGCGTTCTCGTTCTACTACGAGGAGAACCTGCGCGCGCTCGAGGACCTGGGTTGCGAGCTGGCCTTTTTCAGCCCCCTGTGTGATAGCGAGTTGCCCTGGGGGACAAGCGCCCTCTATCTGGGAGGCGGCTACCCGGAGCTCCATGCGCGGCAGCTCTCCGAGAACGCGCCGATGCGCGAGGCGGTGCGGCGCGCGGTGGAATCCGGCATGCCGACGGTCGCCGAATGCGGTGGGTTTCTGTACCTGCAGCGCGAAATCGCCGATAACGAGGGGCGGCGCTGGCCTGTTGCGGGCGCCCTTGAGGGCGCAAGCGAGAACGGGGGAAGGCTGTCCCGTTTCGGGTACGTGGAGCTCGCTTCCCAACGCGACGGTCTCTACGGGCCGCGCGGCACACGCATCCGCGCGCACGAGTTCCACTACTGGCAGTCCACCTGCCCGGGCGGCGACTTCTGGGCGCAGAAGCCTCGGCGCGACAAGGGCTGGCCGTGCATGACGACCACCCCGTCCCTGGTGGCGGGCTTCCCGCATGTGTACTATCCTACGAACCCCGACGTTGCGCGCGCGTTCGCGTCTGCCGCAGCGTCGTTCGCAGAGAGGAGACGGCATGGCTGAAGCAACCGAAACCGCGCTTGCCTGCATTCGCGAGGAAGTCGAGCGCGGTTTCTCGTCGGCGCCGGGCACCGTGCTCGAAGCAGCGCTCTCCCGGATCGCGCCCGCAGACGAGTGCGCCCGCGCCGCCGCGTACGCCGCGTGGGACTCCATTGCGCACCCCTTGGGGGGATTGGGCGACTTTGAAGACGCCGTCGCGCGTATCGCCGCAGCTCAGGGGAGCGCCGAGGTGGCCGAGTTTCCCCGTGCGCTCGCGGTATTCTTCTCCGACAACGGGGTCGTTGCCGAGGGCGTGTCGCAAAGTGGGCAAGACGTGACGCGAGCCGTCGCGCGCAACATGTGCGAGGGGGCCACGAGCGCCTGCCGCATGGCGGCGTTCGCGGGTGCCGAGGTCGTGCCCGTCGACGTGGGTATGGCCCGGGGCATAGAAGACGCGCGCATGGTGCGCGCGAACGTGCAGCGGGGGAGCGGTAACATCGCGCACGGCGCCGCTATGTCTCGCGATGGGGCCGTGCGCGCGATCGAGGTCGGAATCGCCGTCGCGTGCGGGCTTGCCCGCGCCGGCGTGCGCCTTCTCGCCGCGGGCGAGATGGGCATCGGCAACACGACCACCTCGGCGGCGGTGGCCGCAGTGCTCATCCGGGCGGACGCGCGGAGCCTCGTCGGGCGCGGCGCGGGGCTCTCGGACGCCTCGCTTTTGCGCAAGCGCGACGTGGTCGAGCGCGCTATCGACGCGAACTCGCCCGATCCCGCCGACCCGATCGACGTGCTCTCGAAGGTGGGCGGCTTCGACATCGCGGCGATGTGCGGCTTCTACCTGGGGGCCGCGGCCTCGAAGGCGCCGGCGCTCCTCGACGGGGTCATATCCTGCACGGCGGCCCTGTGCGCGGCGCGCCTGTGCCCCAACGCCTTGGGCTACCTCGTGGGCACCCACGCATCAAGCGAACCCGCAAGCCAGGAGCTCCTTCGCGAGCTCGGCATAAAGGCACCCCTCGACGCAGGCATGCACTTGGGCGAGGGCGCGGGCGCCATGGCGTATCTGCCCCTCCTGGATTCGGCGCTGCGCGTGTACCGGGATGGGAAGACGTTCACGGCGACTGGCATGACTGCTTACGAGCATTTCGAGGCTGGGAAATGACGGTGACGTTCGTTATCGGCGCCGCCGCGAGTGGTAAGAGCGCCTACGCCGAGTCCCTGTGCCTCGGGCACGACGGCCCCCGCGTGTACCTGGCAACGATGGAGCCCT
>MNQC01000061.1:0-3611 GCA_001915225.1 Collinsella sp. 60_9 | reverse complement strand
AGGCGGCTTGTCCCCACGTGACCCCGACGCTGCGGCGCGCGATGTGCTCGGAGGCATCGAACGGCTCGCTCAGGCCGCTGCGTATACGGTGGTGGTCACCGTCGACGTGTTCGCCGATGGGATGCGCTACGATGAGGGGACCGAGGCATGGAGGCGCGCGATCGCGCGCGTGAACGCGGGCGTGGCGGCGCTGGCCGACCGCGCAGTCGAAGTGGTGTGCGGGATTCCCGTGTGGATGAAAGGTGAAGGACCTACAAGGTGAAGATAGCAGAGGCAATCGGCGCGGCGTTCGGAACGTTCTCGCGCATCCCCGTCCCGAAATCGGCCTGGACCGATTTCGGAACAATCCATGCGCTTGCCGCGTTTCCCCTGGTGGGCCTTGCGGAAGGCTTCCTCATGACGGCGTGGGGGCACGTGGCGAACCTGCTCGGCGTGCCCGCGACCATCGTCGCGGCCGTGCTCGTGGCGCTGCCTGTGGCGGTGACGGGAGGCATCCACCTAGACGGGCTCTGCGACACCTCCGATGCGCTTGCAAGTTGGGCCCCGCGCGAGCGAAAGCTAGAGATCATGCACGATCCGCGGGCGGGCGCCTTCGGGGTCATCGGTGTTGTTGTGTACTTTATTCTGCAGTTTTCCCTGTTCACCGCGCTGCCGCTTACGGCGGGGGCGTTCCTTTCGCTTCTGTGCTCGCTCGTGTTCTCCCGCGCGCTTTCGGGGCTCGCCGTTGAATGCTGGCCTGCCGCGCGGGCGGACGGCATGGCCGCGGGGCTCTCGCCTGCGAAGAAGCGCGCGGCGACTTTTGCTGCGGCTTCGGCTGCAGGGATGGTCGCGTGCGCTCAGGCCGTCGGCGCCCTTATGGCGGTGGCGGGGCTTTTGGCGCTCGCGTGGTACCGCCATGTTGCCCTGTCCCGCTTCGGCGGGGTGACGGGGGATTTGGCTGGATGGTTTCTGCAATGGGCCGAGCTCGCGATGCTTGCCATGCTGGTGGCGGGGGGCATGCTCCTATGATGCTCGTGGTAGGTGGCGCGCGTTCGGGGAAGAGGACCTTCGTGCGCGAAAAGCTCGGGTTCGCGGCGGACGATTTCGTCGACGCGGCGCAGCTAGCGGAGGGCGGCGTGCCCGCGGCTTTTGCCGGCCGCGTCGCGTACCGTGCTGAGGAACTCGTACGCGCGCTCGACGCTGACCGGGCGCTCGAGCGGCTGATCGGCTTCGACGCAGTGATTCTGTCCTTGGTCGGCTCGGGGGTCGTCCCCATGCGTGCGGAAGACGCCCAATGGCGCGAGCGCGCGGGGCGCCTGGGATGCGCGCTCGCTACGCGCGCCGACGTCGTCGTGCGCATGACGTGCGGGATCCCCCAGGTCATCAAAGGAAACCTTGCCGATGCACCTCGAGGGACGCAGGGCGCGGGCGCGCCTTTGGAAGTCGTCTTTGTGCGCCATGGTGCCACGGCGGGCACGGAAGACCATCGCTACAGCGGGGCGGGCACCGACGAGCCCCTGTCGAGCGCGGGCGAGCGCGCTTTGCGCGATCTCGAGTGCGATCGTGACGTGTTCCGTGTTATCACGAGCGGCATGGCCCGCACCGACCAGACGGCGCGCATCCTCTTCCCGAACGCGGAGCTTATGGCGTGCCCCGGTCTGCGCGAGATGGATTTCGGCGACTTCGAGGGGCGAAGCGCCGCCGAGCTTAAAGAGGATGCGCGCTACCGCGCCTGGGTAGACTCCTGGTGCGAGACGCGCTGCCCGCATGGCGAGGGCAAGAGCGATTTCGCCCGCCGCGTCCTCGCGGCGTTTCGGGAGGCGTGCGAATCGGAGGCGCTGCTCTCCGAGCTAGCTGTCCCGAAAATGGAATACTTCGACGTGCATACCGAGCCGGGCGGCGCATGGGCCGCCACCTGGGATGGGCGCTGCCTTCGCGACGTTCGCCCCGCTTCGGGGGGCGATGCCTGGTGATGACGATTCTTGCCGTCGCCGCCGGGTTCGCGGCCGACCTTGCCTTAGGCGACCCGCGCTGGCTTCCCCATCCCGTCGTCGCCATGGGGCGCGCGATCACGTGGGCCGAAGGCCGCCTGCGGGGCGCATTCCCGCAAACGTCCGCGGGCACGCGCGCCGCAGGGCTTGTGCTCGCCGTGGCGCTTCCGCTTGCGTGTTGGCTTTTGACCTGGGGAATTCTGCATCTTTGCGGCATGGTTCACCCCGGCTTGCGCTTTGTGGCCGAGGCATGGGCGGGCTATCAGATTCTCGCGGCATGCGAGCTGCGCCGCCAGAGCCTGGCCGTGGCCCGCGCGTTCTCGAAGGGCGGCCTTGTCGCGGCGCGCGAAGCCGTCGGGCTCATCGTGGGACGCGACACGTCTGTTCTCGACGAGCAGGGCGTTGCGCGCGCCGCCGTGGAAACGGTGGCGGAGAACGCGAGCGACGGCGTCATCGCACCGCTTTTTTATCTTATGATCGGGGGTGCGCCCTTGGGCATGGCGTACAAGGCAGTGAATACGCTCGACAGCATGGTGGGCTACAAAAACGAGCGCTACATCGACTTCGGCTTCGCCTCGGCGTACCTCGACGATGCGGTGAACTGGATTCCCTCGCGCTTATCGGCCCTGCTCATGATCGCCGTTTGCCCGATCGTCGGGCTCGACGCGCGCGGGGCGGCGCGCATCTGGCGCCGCGACAGGCGTCGCCATGCGAGCCCCAACTCGGCGCAGACCGAGTCAGCGTGCGCGGGCGCGCTCGGGCTGCGCCTGGCAGGACCCGCGGTGTATTTCGGCAAGCTCGTTGAGAAACCGACGATAGGCGACGCGTCCCGCGAAATCGAGTGGGGCGACATCGCCCGGGCGACAAGGCTCATGCTCGCCGCGTCCGTATGCGCGCTCGTCGTCTTCGGCGCCGCGCGCGCGGCGGTCGTGCTCGCCGTGGGGGCGATGGCATGAGGGAAGACCACGCCGCGTCCCGGGCTGCCGGGGGAATCCTGCGCGCCCGTGCGCATGGGGGCAGCTCGCAATCGCTCGGCATCGCTTGCGAAGGGGGCGCCTCCGACCTCATCGACTTCTCGGTGAACGTGAATCCGGCAGGCCCCTCGCCGCGCGCCGTCGCCGCAGCTTGCAAGGCGCTTTCTCGAATCGATGCCTACCCCGATAGGGAAAGCCGCGCCCTCGTTCGCGCCCTAGCGCGCGCCCAGGGCATTCCCGAAGATACTATCGTCTGCGGCGCGGGCGCGTCCGACATCATCTGGCGGCTCGCCGCGGCGGTGCGCCCGAAACGCATCGTCGTGTGCGCGCCGACGTTCTCTGAATATGCGGAGGCGGCATCGTACTACGGCGCATGCGTGCAGGAGTTCCCGCTCTCCGAAGCGGACGACTTCGACGTGCCCGCCTCCTTCGCCAGCGCGATCGAGGGGCCGGGAGACGTGGCGTACCTCTGCAATCCGAACAACCCGACGGGGCGCCTCGTCGACCCCCGCGTGATCGATGCCGCGGCTTGCCGCTGCGAGCAGGTGGGCGCGCTGCTCGTCGTGGACGAGTGCTTCCTCGGATTTGCGCCCGACGCCCGCGAAAGGAGCGTGGCCGCACGCGCCGCGTGTTCGCGCCATGTGGCCGTGCTCTCCGCGTTCACCAA
>MNQC01000060.1:11915-12239 GCA_001915225.1 Collinsella sp. 60_9 | reverse complement strand
CCTCAACACGCTGATGCTTGCCGTGGGCGAGCAGGTGGCTAAGCTGCGCGCCGAGTTGGCTGTCTCCGATGAGCCGGTCGTTCTGCGCGACGATGAATGGGAGCGCCGCCGCCTGCAGCGCGAGAAGCGTTTCCGCATTGTCCAGGAAGAGCCCGGTGCCTTCCGCGTGGTCGGTCGTGCCATTGAGCGCATGGTCATTCAGACCGACTGGGAAAACGAGGAAGCCGTCATTTACCTGCAGCATAAGTTTGCGCGTATGGGTGTTGACGATGCGCTCGAGAAGGCCGGTTGCCGTGCGGGCGACGAGGTTCGCATTTGCCAGCG
>MNQC01000060.1:0-11878 GCA_001915225.1 Collinsella sp. 60_9 | reverse complement strand
GCGCGCCTTTGACTTTGAGGGCGCTGAGGACTTCTCGGAGTACGAGGAGCTCGAGGATGCTGGCGAGGACGTTGCCGTTGAGGCCATTGACGTGACCGATGCTGCGGATGAGGGCGTCGAGGTTGTTGATGCGGCGGATGCCGCGGACGATACCGAGACACCGGAGGGCGAGTAAGCCATGTCGCTGCGCGGTGGAATCGGTTTGCCCGAGCTTCCTCTAGAGGACGGGCAGGAGTTTAGGCTCGGTATTATGGGTGGCACCTTTGATCCCATCCATTACGGGCACCTGGTGACCGCCGAGCAGGCGCGCGAGTCGCTCGACTTGGACGCTGTGCTCTTTATGCCGGCGGGCTCTCCTGCCTTTAAGCTTGACAAGCCGGTGACGCCTGCCGAGGACCGTTATGCCATGACGGTCCTCGCCACCGCTGCGAACCCGGCCTTTTTGGCGAGCCGGTTCGAGATCGACCGCCCGGGCGTAACCTATACGGCCGATACGCTTCATGCCCTTCGCGACTTTTACCCGCCGCAGGTAAAGCTCTACTTTATTACGGGCGCCGACGCGATTATCGATATTGTGACCTGGCATGATGCCGAACGAATCGCTGAGCTTGCTACCTTTATTGCGGCGACACGACCGGGCTTTGATATCGATACGGCGCGTGCCCGAATCAAAGAGTCGGGGCTGCCGTTCGACGTGCGCTATATTCAGATTCCGGCGCTGGCGATCAGCTCGACGAACATTCGCAAGCGTGTTGCCCGCGGTATGAGCGTGCGCTATCTTACGAGCGAGTCCGTGCTCGGCTACATTCGCAAACGCAGGCTATATGCCGATTTGGGCCAAGAAGATTTTGAGTGATGGGGGTCTACGTTGTCGGTAGAGGATCAGTTTGAGGGCGATGAGCGCGCGCTGCTCAAGCGCATTCAAGAGCTGCTCGATGTTCGCATGAAGGATAGCTATGTGCATTCGCTGGGTGTTGCCGAGACCGCACTTCATCTGGCCGAGGTCTACGGCGTTGACCGCTTTGATGCCGCTGCCGCCGGCCTGATCCATGACTGGGACAAAGTGCTCTCCGACGACGAGCTGGTCACGCGCGCTCTGCATTACGGCATTAAGATTGCCGGCTCTCCTTCCGCCGCGACGCGGCTTTTGCATGGCCCTGTTGCCGCCTATGAACTTCCGCAGCTTTTTCCCGAACTGTCGCCGGCCGTTTTCCAGGCTGTCGACCGTCACACCGTGGGTGACTGCGACATGACGCCGCTCGATATGGTGGTCTTTGTGGCCGATGCCATCGAACCCAACCGCCACGGCGATTATGCCCATGCGCTGCGCAAGATGGTGGGGAAGTCCTCACTCGACGAGTTGTTCTTCTCCTGTTTTGCGCAGGGTCTGGTCTATGTGATCCAGTCCGGGCGCTATCTTTATCCCACGCGGGCTGACTAGAAAGAGGTATTCCATGGCCGACGAGACCATGACCGACGAGCAGATTCTTGAAGGTGTGGAGCACAAGAGCTTCGCCGCCACGTCCGACCGCACTGCCGCCTCGCTGTCCGCGAGCGGTGTCGCCGCCGAGGATGTCGCCCGCGCCGCCGCGCAGGCCGCCTACGACAAGAAGGGCGAGGACGTTCAGGTGCTCGACCTGACCGAGCTTTCCGATGTGTGCGACTACTTTGTGCTCGCCACCGGTACCAACAACCGCCAGGTCGATTCGATCGTCGACGAGATCGAGGAGAAGGTCGCCGAGGCTTGCGGCGAGCATCCGTTCTCCATCGAGGGCCGCGAGCAGAAGACCTGGATGCTCATGGACTACGGTTCGGTTGTCGTCCACGTCTTCACTCCCGAGGCGCGCGACTTCTACCGTCTCGAAAAGCTCTGGGGTGACGCCCCCCAGCTCCCCCTCAACCTCCTCTAGTAGCTCATTTGAGACGGGGTTTAGCTACCCTCACGCATATCGCCGGGCAGGTGCGGTTTCCGCACCTGCCCGGCTTTCTTTTTGCCCAAAGGCGGTTAATCGTTGAAGCGGGATTGGCGGCCGAAGGAAAGGGCGGTGTCGCCGAATTTGTCTCGGACGGCGTCGATGGCGACGGAGAGGTCGCGGCGGTCGCTGGATTGGGCTCCGCGGTCATCGATCTCGCAGAACAGGTCAGTCTGGATGCCGCCTTGGTGGTCGAAGTCGCTCATGCCGATGCCCGCTAAGCGAACATGCATGCCATCCTGCCAGATGTTGTCGAGCAGTTCGAGTGCAACCGCCACGAAGATGTTCTCATCGTCGGTCGGATGAGGCAGCCGGCGCTGTGCCGTACGCCCGCTGCCATACGAATACTTAAGCTTGAGCGTTACCGTGGCACCCGTCAGCCCCTGACGGCGCAGGCGGCGTCCCACTGACTCTCCCAACAGCGCAATCGCCGCCTCAATATCCCCACGCTCAGTCAAATCTTTCGCAAAGGTGCGTTCATTGCTGACCGATTTGACCTCGCGCTCTTCATCGAGACTCGTGACTTCGGAGATTTCGAGTCCTTGCGCACGCTGGCGCATGCGTTCGCCGTTGACGCCAAAAATAGAGGCCAAGGTGGATTCCGGTGCACGTGATAGCTCGCCGAGGGTGTAGATGCGCATGCGGCGCAGTCGCTCCTCGGCCGAGCGCCCGATGCCGCTCATGGCAGATACCGGCAGCGCGGCCAAAAAGCGCTGCTCGGTTCCGGGGCGCACGATGGTCAGCCCAAACGGCTTATCCCGCTCGCTTGCGATTTTTGCGACCGTCTTGTTGCAGCCCACGCCAATGGAGCACGTCACTCCCAGCTCTGCCACGCGACCGCTTATACGCCGCGCAACCAGCAGCGGGTCTTCGGGCGCAAAGCGACCCGGTGTGATATCGATGAAGGCTTCGTCGATGGATACGCGCTCAACGCGCGGGGTCTCGTCGGCGAGAATTGCCATAACGTGCGCGCTCACCTCGCGGTAGCGATCAAAGTGCCCGTGCGTCCAAATGGCTTGCGGGCACAAGCGCCGCGCCTCGGCTGAGGGCATGGCGGAGTGCACGCCAAAGCGACGTGCCTCATACGAACACGTGGACACGACGCCACGCGAATCGGCGTCTCCGCCCACGATGAGCGGCTTTCCGCGCCATTCGGGATGATCGAGCATCTCCACGCTCGCAAAAAACGCATCAAGGTCCATCAGACCCACCGCCGGACCCGTCCAGGGAGGCGGCGTGACGCCCATGGCATCCTCATAACCGTATGTATGTTCGCGTCTTTCCATGTCATGAGTATACCGCGCAGCTCATGTGGGGTGCGTGTATGTGCTTGCAAATCCCGAATTCTTGTCTAAGATATGGATTTGCCCTCGACTACACCGAAGAAGTTGGTCTCACGGACTTCACCTGCCCGCGTCGATGGCGTATTATGTTCAACTGTTTGTTTGTAGTTGCAGCCTAAAGCTGCTTGGTTGGAGGAGTTTCCTTTGGCAGTTAAGATTCGCCTTGCTCGTCACGGCGCTAAGAAGCGTCCGTACTACCGTGTCGTCGTCGCCGATTCCCGCGCCCCGCGTGACGGTCGTATCATCGAGGAGGTTGGCCGCTACAACCCGATGACCGCCCCCAAGACCATCAACCTTGACCTCGAGAAGATCGCCGACTGGCAGTCCAAGGGCGCTCAGCTCACCGACGCCGTCGCCGCTCTGGTCAAGGCCGCCAACGAGGGCGAGAAGACCGAGACCGTCGTCAAGAAGTCCAAGAAGCAGCTCGCCAAAGAGGCCGAGGCCGCTAAGGCTGCCGCTGAGGCCGCTGAGGGCGCCGAGGAGTAAATCGTGCCTGAGGTTGACGCTGCACAGCTCGAGGGTGAGGCAATGCTCTCAGATCGCATCGCCGATCTCGTCGATTGAGGTTTCGGTCGCCGAGGATGACGTCGCTAAGGTCATCGGCCGTCGTGGCCGTACCATCAAGGCCATTCGCACGCTCGCCCGTGCACTGGCTGCTCGCCTCGACACTGCTGTCGAGGTAGAGGTTCTGGGCTAGGACCTTGAGGTCCCAGTACAAAAACATCGCCCGTGTGGTCAAGCCGCACGGAAGGAAGGGGGAGGTCCTCGCGCAGCCGCTGCGGGGGCTTCCTTCTGTATTAGAGCCGGGTATGCGCGTCGCCCTGACGCCGCCGGCGCTCAAGCGCGACCGCTTTTGCACGGTCGTGTCCGTCACCGATACGGGCGATGGCGATCTGGTCTCGTTTGAGGGCATTGACGACTTGACGGCCGCCGAGGGCATCACGGGATGCTACGTGCTGGCAAATCGTGACGACTTTGAGCTCGATTCGCTCGACGCTGCCTATACCGACCTGATGGGTCGCGAGGTGGTCGACGAGCGCTTCGGTTCGCTCGGCACGATCGTCGAGATCATGTCGACGCCCGCTAACGATGTTTGGGTTGTCGAGGGCGATCGGTACGGCGAGGTACTGATTCCCGTGATCGAGCAGGTCGTGCTCGATCTTCCCGACACAGGAACAATTTCCGTCCATGTTATGGACGGCCTGATCGATATGGACAAGTAGGGAGGACAACATGCTGATCGAGACCCTTTCGGTCTTTCCCGAGATGTTTGAGCCCGTCATGTCCACATCGATTTTGGGCCGCGCCCGCAAGGCCGGCCTTTTTGATTTTAAGGCGTATAACCTGCGCGACTGGACGCACGACCGCCATCGTCCCGTCGATGACGAGCCGTACGGCGGCGGGCAGGGCATGCTCATGAAGGTCGAGCCTATCGCAGAGGCCATCGAGGCCATTAGCGCAGAGGGTCCCAAGCCCACGGTTGTGTTCTTCACCCCCTGTGGCGAGCCCTTTACGCAGCATGTGGCCGAGCGCCTGCTCAAAAGTGAGCGCCTGCTGTTTGTGTGCAGTCGCTACGAGGGCGTCGACGAGCGCGCGTATGCGTATGCCGATGAGCGTCTGTCGATCGGCGACTACGTGCTTACGGGCGGCGAGCTTCCCGCTATGGTCGTTGCCGATGCCGTCGTACGCCTGATTCCCGGCGCCCTGGGCGACGAGATGAGCTATTTAATTCAAGGAACAGAAACGAGGCAACAAGATGTTTGTAGAAGCATTGAAACGCCAGAACCCGGCGCTGATTTCCGCCGCACTAAGCCTGTGGCAGCAGGGCAAGATCGCCCCGGACAGCTGGGTGATCGACGTGGATCAGATACTGGAAAACGGTAAGCGGCTGATTGAGACGGCGCGGCTCACGCCCGAGGAGCGCGCTTACGCGCAGGAGATTCTGGACGCTTCGTATTCGCAGAGCGAGGAGTGAGGATGGTTCCATCGCAGCATTCCGTGCTAAAGGGTGCGTTTGAGTGGATCGTGGTCGTCGCGATCGCACTGGTCGCTACCTTCTTGATTCGCTCGTTTGTGGTCGAACCCTTTGTGGTACCCACCGGTTCCATGGAGTCCACGATCGAGATTGGCGACCAGATCCTGGCACAAAAGGTGAGCCTCGAGCTCGGTCAGCCCGTCAAGCAGGGCGATATCGTGGTGTTTCACAACCCCGATGGCACCTCCACCTGCAGGATGGCAAGGTGGTCGTTGACGGCCAAGCGCTCGACGAGGACTATACGACGGGCATGAGCTGGCCACTTTCGGTCCAAGCGCCCGGCGCTCAGGTAAGCTATCCCTACACCGTTCCCGACGGGTGCGTGTGGGTGATGGGCGACAACCGCGAGAACTCTGCTGACTCCCGCTACTTTGGCCCGGTCGACCGCTCCGAATTGATCGCCGTGGCGCTCGTGCGTTACTGGCCGCTCAACCGTCTGGGCGCTATCGACTAAAAACCGCTATAGTACAGTACCTAACCGTGTAATCGTTTCGACGAGGGGATATTAGAGGCATGAACGCTTCATCGCTTTCCTTCCAAGACATCATCCTGCGCCTCCAGCAGTACTGGGGCGAGCAGGGCTGCGTCATCATGCAGCCCTATGACTCCGAGGTCGGTGCCGGTACCTTCCATACCGCGACCACGCTGCGCTCGCTCGGTCCCGCCGAGTGGCGCACCTGCTATGCGCAGCCTTGCCGCCGTCCCGCCGACGGCCGCTACGGCGAGAACCCCAACCGCATGCAGCACTACTATCAGTTCCAGGTGCTCATCAAGCCCTCACCGGTCAACGCCCAGGAGCTTTACCTGGGGTCTCTTGCCGCTATCGGTCTGGACCCCAACGACCATGACGTCCGCTTTGTCGAGGACGACTGGGAGAGCCCGACGCTCGGCGCCTGGGGCCTTGGCTGGGAGGTCTGGCTCAACGGCATGGAGGTCACGCAGTTTACGTACTTCCAGCAGGTAGGCGGCATCGAGGTCGACCCCGTGCCCGTCGAGATCACCTATGGCCTAGAGCGCATTGCCATGTATGCGCAGGGCGTTAACTCGGTCTACGACTTGGTGTGGAGCTACCTGCCCGACGGCACGCCCATGACCTATGGCGACGTGTTCCTCGAGAACGAGCGCGAGTTCAGTGCCTATAACTTTGAGGTCGCAAACGTCGAGATGATGCGTCAGAAGTTTGACGACTACGAGGCCGAGTGCCATTCCTGCCTGGAGCGCAAGCTGCCGCTGCCGGCATATGACTGCGTCATGAAGTGCAGCCACGCTTTCAACCTGCTCGATGCTCGCGGCACCCTGTCCGCGGTCGAGCGTGCCAACTACATCCTGCGCGTCCGCGCCGTCGCCAAGGCGTGCTGCGAGGCCTACATGGCCGAGGTCGCCGGAGTCAACGAGAATGCCGATCAGGAAGGCGAGGTGGCGTAAGCCATGGCAGACGCTAAGGATTTCCTGTTTGAGATCGGTACGGAAGAAATGCCCTCCGCACCGCTGAACAATGCCGTCAAGCAGCTTGGCACCATGATCGCCAAGGGTCTCGACGAGGCCGGTCTGGCCCACGGCGAGGTCCGTGTGATCTCGAGCCCGCGCCGCCTGGCTGCGCTCGTTGCCGACGTCGCCACCGCGACCGACGAGGTTCACGAGGTCAAGCGCGGCCCCGCGGCCAACATCGCCTTCGATGCCGATGGTAACGCCACCAAGGCCGCCCAGGGCTTCGCCCGCAAGTGCGGTGTGGCTGCCGAGGATCTGGTTCGTCGCGAGGACACCGACGGCCGTGAGTACGTCTTTGCCGAGAAGAACATCCCTTCCGTCCCGGCCACCCCGATCCTGACGGCCCTGTGCGAGAAGACTATCGCTGGCCTGCAGTGGCCCAACTACCGCTCTCAGCGCTGGGGTCACGAGCATGCGACCTTTGTTCGTCCGGTCCGCTGGATCTGCTGCCTTCTGGGCGAGGACGTTGTGCCCGTGTCGTTTGCCGACGTGACGAGTGGCAACACCACGCGTGGTCATCGCGTGCTTGGCCCCGGTGACCATGTGGTCGCCAGCCCCGCCGTCTACGAGCAGGTGCTCGAGGACGCCGGCGTGCTTTCTGCCGAGCGCCGTCGCGAGGCCATCCTTGCCGGTATCGCCGAGGTCGAGGCTGCCCGTCCCGGCTGCCATGTCGATACGCCCAAGAAGGTCTTTGAGGAGGTCATCAACCTCTGCGAGTGGCCGACGGTGCTCGTCGGGACCTTCGATGAGGAGTTCCTCAAGGTCCCGCACGAGATCATCTGCGAGTCCATGCTCACCAACCAGCGCTACTTCCCGATCTATGACGGCGAGGGCAAGCTCACGCGTGAGTTCGTGGTCGTCTCCAACAGCAAGCCCGAGAACGCCGAGCGCGTGATCGACGGCAACGAGCGCGTTGTGCGTGCCCGTCTGGACGATGCCAAGTTCTTCTACGAGGAGGACCTGAAGATCTCCCTCGACGAGTTCCGCGAGCGTCTGGCCAAGGTCGCCTTCCAGGAGAAGCTCGGTAGCGTGCTCGCCAAGTCCGAGCGCATCGAGCAGCTCGCGCTCGCTATTGCCCGTGAGGCACACCTGGGTGCTCACCTGGCAGCCGATGCCGCTCGCGCCGCGCACCTGTGCAAGGCCGACTTGGTATCCAACGCCGTCGTCGAGTTCACGAGCCAGCAGGGCGTGATGGGCGGTTACTACGCCACCGCGATGGGGGAGAACGATGAGGTCGCCCACGCCATTCGCGATCATTATCGTCCCCGCTTTGCCGGTGACGAGCTGCCCGAGGGCACCGCTGGCTGCATCGTGGCCTGCGCCGACAAGCTCGATACCATCGCCGGTATCTTTGCCATTGGCGAGCCCCCGACCGGCTCCTCCGATCCCTACGCGCTGCGTCGTGCCGCTATCGGCATCATCAACATCCTGCGCGACCGTCTGCCGATCGATCCCACGTCGCTTATCGACTTTGCCCTTGAGCTCTATAGCGAGCAGGGTATCGAGTTCGACGCCGCCGAGGTCGCTCAGCAGGTTCGCGACTTCTTCCACGGCCGTCTGGTGAGCATGGCCCGCGACGAAAAGATCCCGGCCGATACCGTTGCCGCCGTCTCCGCGGTGCACATCATCGCCCCGTCCGTCTTCTTCGCCCGCTGCGCCGCCCTCGACGAGGCCCGCAAGAACGACGCTGAGACGTTCGATAACCTGGCGACCGCCTATGCCCGCGCCGCGCACATCTCCAAGCCCGAGCTGGGCGCGGAGTACGACCGCGCCCTGATGGGCGAGGTCGAGCTCGCGCTTGCCGATGCCTCCGAGGCTGCTCAGACCGCTGTCGACGCCGCCCTTGCTGCCGAGGATTACCCGGCCGCATTTGCCGCCCTTGCCGCCCTGCGCGCCCCCATCGACCGCTTCTTCGACGAGGTCATGGTCATGGATAAGGACGAGCAGCTTCGCGATAATCGCCTTAAGCTGCTCAACCGCTTCGAGGCCGTTTTCTCCGGCATCGCAAACATCGGTGAGCTTGCTCGCAAAAAGTAAGCCAGCCTGCGCATAAGCGCAAAAGGAGCCCCGCATGGATTGCCCGGTCACCGCTCGTCCCACCGTTATCGTTATCTCCGACTCGCTCGGTGATACCGCTTGTGAGGTGGTGCTTGCGGCGTCCGGGCAATTTGATGAAGGGGCTTTTCGTCTCTTGCGCCTGCCCAAGGTGAACTCTGTGGAGCAGGTCAAGTCGTTTGTGGGCCAGCGCGTTGATGCGGACCATCGCGATATCGCCGTGTTCCACACCATTGTCGATCCGGCGCTTCGCGCCCGTGTGCTCGATTACCTGGGCATGCTGCATATCCGTTCGGTCGACCTGATCGGCCCGACGCTCGCCGTGCTATCGTCGCTCATCGGGGTGCCGCCCAAGGGCGTTGCGGGCGCGATTCACAAGACCGATGACCGCTATTTCCATCGTATCGCGGCCATGGAGTATTTCGTTGAGCACGATGACGGGCGCGGCTGCGACGATCTGTCGGGTGCCGATATCGTGCTGCTGGGCGTATCGCGCACGTCCAAGACGCCGCTGCCAAGTCGATTTACGAGGTCGACCCGATGCGCCTCTTCGGCCTGATTTCGACCGTCGATGTGATTTCCGAAATTCGCGATAGCCGCTTGGGCGATGACTACGCTCGTGCCGTTGCCGGCTCCTATGCCGAGCCCGAGAGCGTGCACAGCGAGCTCGAGGAAGCCCGTGCGCTCATGAAGCGCCTAGGCTGCTTTGTGGTGCGTACCGACGGCAAGGCCATCGAAGAAAGCGCTGCCGAGATCATTAGCCACTTGGAGGAAATCCAAGAAGCTCGTGCCCGCCGCGCCGCCCGTCGAGCCTAATAGTAGCAGCATTTTGATAAAGCGATTTAGCAATAATATCGCCTCTGACCTGTACTTTCTTACAGTGGTATCTTCATAATGTAACCACCTTTACCTACCGTTTACCGCCAGTTTTAGCACGTTTACCAAACCGCGCATCCTCTGCTTAAGCCTGCTCAAAACCCGCCGTATAGTTCCCTCACGGCCCGCATCTGGCGGGTCGATTCGTTACCACGGTCGTGCGCGTAAGTGCATGGAAGGGGAAGTATCGTGAGCGATTGCAAGAGGGTTTACCGTTTTGGAACCGACGCCCAGGGCACCTGTGTCACTGAGGGCGACAAGTCCATGAACTTCGTGCTTGGCGGCAAGGGCGCAAACCTTGCCGAGATGAGCCGCATCGGCCTGCCGGTTCCCGGTGGCTTTACCATTACCTGCCAGACTTGCGTCGAGTACTCCGGTGCCGGCAACGTGTGGCCCGAGGGCGCACTCGATGAGATCGTTGCTGCCGAGGCGGACCTCGAGGCCCGCTGCGGCAAGAAGCTCGGTGACGCCAACGACCCGCTGCTCGTGTCGGTTCGTTCGGGCGCTCCTTTCTCCATGCCCGGTATGATGGACACGGTCCTCAACTTGGGCCTCAATGACGATTCCGTCCAGGGCCTCATCGCGCAGACGCAGAACCCGCGTTTTGCTTGGGATAGCTACCGCCGCTTTATTCAGATGTTCTCCAACGTCGTTATGGGCGTTGACGCCGACCTGTTCGAGAACGCCCTGACCCAGGCCCGTCTGGTCGCCGGCGTTCGCGTCGATTCCGAGCTTTCGGCCGAGGACCTGCAGGAGCTCGTCGAGACCTTTAAGGGCATCTTCTCCGAGAACGTCGATGCTTCCCTGTATCCCGAGCTCGAGGTCGCTGACGGCAAGCCCGTTTTCCCGCACGACCCGGAGCTTCAGCTACGCCTTGCAATTCAGGCCGTCTTTGGCAGCTGGATGAACGAGCGTGCCTGCATCTACCGCAAGCAGCATGGCATTTCTGACGACCTCGGCACCGCCGTCAACGTGCAGGCCATGGCCTTTGGCAACAAGGGCGAGACCTCTTCGACAGGCGTCGCCTTTACGCGTAATCCGGCCGACGGCACCAAGGAGTTCTACGGTGACTTTTTGGTTAATGCCCAGGGCGAGGACGTCGTCGCCGGTATCCGCAACACCGAGCCCATCGCCGACCTCAAGACCACCCCGGGCCTCGAGTCCGCAGGTGAGGAGCTCGAGCGCGTGTTCCTGACGCTCGAGGATCATTACCGCGATATGTGCGATATCGAGTTCACCATCGAGCAAGGCAAGCTCTGGATGCTCCAGACCCGCGTGGGCAAGCTGCGCATCGCCATCGAAATGGTCGAGGAAGGCCTGATCACCCGCGAAGAGGCCGTGAGCCGCATCGATCCCGCGCAGCTCGACCAGCTCCTTCACCCGCAGTTTGACGCCTCCAAGAAGTACGAGGCTCTCGCCAGCGGTCTTAATGCCAGCCCCGGTGCCGCCGTGGGCGAGGTCGTGTTCTCGAGCGACGACGCTGTCGCGCGTTCCGCCGAGGGTCACAAGGTCATTCTGGTTCGTTGGGAGCCCACCCCCGACGACCTGAAGGGCATGGTCGCCGCCGAGGGCATCCTGACCAGCCACGGTGGCAAGACGAGCCATGCCGCCGTTATCGCCCGCGGCATGGGTACGCCCTGCGTCTGCGGCGTTGAGCGCTTCCACATCGATGCCGCCGAGAAGGTCGTGCGCATCGAGGGCAGCGACCGCGTGCTGCACGAGGGCGACATCATCTCCATCGACGGCACCCAGGGCATCGTCGTCGACGGTCCCGTCGACCTGGTCTCCGCCGAGCTCACTGGCGATCTGGACACCATCCTGTCCTGGGCCGACGAGATTCGCCTGGACGAGACCTGTGGCCACGCCAACCATGTGCGCGTCAACGCCGACAACCCTGAGGATGCCGAGCTCGCACTCGAGTTTGGCGCCGAGGCTATTGGCCTGTGCCGCACCGAGCACATGTTCCTGGGCGACCGTAAGAACATCATCCAGAGCTTTATACTGTCCGACGATGAGGCCGTGAAGCAGCGGGCCCTCGCCGATCTGCTCAAGGTTCAGACGGAGGACTTCCTGGCCATGTTCAAGACCATGTCCGGTCGCGATGTGGT
>MNQC01000059.1:13718-21050 GCA_001915225.1 Collinsella sp. 60_9 | reverse complement strand
TCAAGAGCTACATCTACAATCTGGCCTCCTCCACCGAGGCCGACGTGGTCATCACTGAGCTGGGCGGCACTATCGGCGACATTGAGTCGCAGCCGTTTGTCGAGGCCATTCGCCAGTATCGCAAGGAGGCCGGCCCCGAGAACGTCTGCTACATCCACGTGTCGCTCGTTCCCTATATCGCCGCCGCCCACGAGGTCAAGACCAAGCCGACGCAGCACTCCGTTAAGGAGCTCCGCAGCTTTGGTATCCAGCCCGATATTATCGTTCTGCGCTCCGACCACCATATCGACGATGCCATCCGCGGCAAGATCGCAAGCTTCTGCGACGTCGACACCGACTGTGTCTTTACCAACGAGGACTGCGCGAGCATCTACGATGTTCCGCAGTTGCTTGCCGAGCAGGACTTTGACCTGCGCATTTGCGAGCGTTTGGGTCTGGACCCGCGTGAGCGCGACATGAGTGACTGGAATGAGTTCCTGCGTAAGCAGAACCATGCCAACCATCACGCCGACAAGGTCAAGATCGCCGTTGTAGGCAAGTACACGCAGCTGCCCGATGCCTACCTGTCGGTTATCGAGGCCCTGCACCACGCTGGTGTGTTCTACGATCGCCACGTTGACGTGCAGCTGGTCGATGGCGAGAGCCTCGACGAGCAGAATGTCTCCGAGGTTCTGGGCGACGCCTCGGGCATCCTGGTCCCCGGCGGCTTTGGCAAGCGCGCCCTGGAGGGCAAGATCCTCGCGGCCGAGTGGGCATTTGCCTGGGTATGCAGGTGGCCGTGTGCGAGTTCGCCCGCAACGTCGTCGGCCTTGCCGGCGCCAGCTCCTCCGAGTTCGATCCGGACGGCCCGTTTAGCGTCATCGATCTGATGAGCTCGCAGGAGGACGTGACCGAGAAGGGCGGCACCATGCGCCTGGGCGCCTATCCGTGCAAGCTCGCCGCCGATACCCTTGCTCGCGAGGCATATGGCGAGGAGCTCGTCTACGAGCGTCACCGTCATCGCTTTGAGTTCAACAACGCCTTCCGTGACCAGCTCGAGGACGCCGGCTTGGTTATCTCGGGTCTGTCGCCCGACGAGCGCCTGGTCGAGATGGTCGAGCTGCCGCGCGACGTGCATCCGTGGTATGTGGCAACCCAGGCTCATCCCGAGTTCAAGAGCCGCCCGACCAACCCGCAGCCGCTGTTCCGCGAGTTCGTGCGCGCTTCGATCGGCCAGCACGAGGGTGTCGACCGTCTGCAGGTGACGCCCATGAACCTCGCTACGGACTAAGGGTGCCGGCGAATAAGGAACATACCGAAGCTACTCCCTCGTCGCTCGCCGTGGCGGCGGGGGAGTATCTCGATTACCTCGCGGTCGAGCGGGGTTTGGCGCGCAACACGATTGCGGCCTATCGTCGTGACCTGACGACGTACTGCGCCTATCTGGAGCGGGCGGGTATTGTGTCTTTTGAAGAGGTGACCCGTCAGGTCGTGGAGGGCTTTGTCGCCGACCGTCGCGATGGGGGCTATTCGGATGCCTCGGTGGAGCGTGCGCTTGCGGCCGTGAAGGGCCTGCATGCCTTTTTGGTGCGCGATGGGGCTGTGGCCCAAAATCCAACGGCGGCGTTGCGCCTGCCTAAAAAGGCTGAGCGTTTGCCGGAGTATCTATCGGTGGAGGATGTCTCGGCGCTGCTCGATCAAGATTTCCCCGAGGGCGAGATGGGCTTGCGTGACCACGCCATCTTGGAAGTGCTCTACGGATGCGGTTTGCGTGTGAGCGAGTTGGTGGGGCTCGATGTGGGCGATATCCATATCGACGATGGCTTTGTGCTCGTTCGTGGTAAGGGCTCGAAGGAACGCCTGTCCCCGCTGGTAGGAAGCGCGGCGCGAGCTCTGACGCTTTATGTAACTGAGGGGCGTTCTCGCTTGGCGGCCCATGCCCGCGGAACCGAGACCTCGGCGGTCTTTTTAAATAAGAACGGCCGCCGTCTGTCGCGCCAGGGCATCCATGCCATCTGTGAGCGCTACGGGCGCCAGGTGGGACTGGTGGGGCTCCATCCCCATACGCTGCGTCACTCCTTTGCCACCCATATGCTTGCGGGCGGCGCAGACCTCCGTGTGCTACAGGAGATCTTGGGACATGCCGATATATCGACCACGCAGGTCTACACGCATGTCGATCGTACGCAACTGACCGAGGTCTATTTGGCGGCGCACCCGCTGGCACATCGTTAACACATCGCTGACCTGCATATTTATAGGTATTTGGGGACGAGCTCCAGATTGCCGCGGCGTGCTTTTGCGCGCGCATGGGCAATCTGGGGCCCGTCCCATTTTTCGCCACTTGGCGTCGCGGTGGTGGGCCGCACGTGCCTTGGGTGGGGGAGTTTGGGGGCGATGTGAACGGCATGTAAAGGGACGTAAAAATCGCCTCAAGGTCAACTTGAAGGTTGAGGTTCGCGGGTGTGGTTCTACAGGTGGCATCACGCCTTTGCTGAAAACACAACATATTGTGTTTTCGAACATATGCTTGGGGGTGTTTTGCAATATATGGTGAGTGGAGTGGTGGGGCGGGGTGGGGGAAGGGGTGGGGAAAGGTGTTGAAAAATGGGGCGGTTCCCCATATTATTGATGACGTCGACAGGCGGGGTGGTTCCCCGCGTACGTGCCATCTGAGTAACCGAGGGGAGGGCGCACATGGGAATGACTGGTGCATACGAGCGCAATCTCGATGCAAAAGGTCGTCTGTCCCTGCCTGCACCCCTTCGCGAGGAGCTTGGAGAGCACGTTCGCGTGTTCAAAGCCCTGGATGTCGATGCTCTGTACGTGTTCTCTGCCGAGGCCTTCGATAAGTGGGTCGAAGGACTCTTCGCGGGTCGTGAGGGTCACGAGGGTTTTAACCCGCGTGACATTAATGACCAGAAGCTCATGAGGGCGATCAACAAGCGCACCACGTCGATGGACGTGGACAGCGCCGGTCGTATCGGTCTTTCCGAGTCTCTCCGCAAGCAGGCGAACCTCGACCGCGAGGTCACGGTTGTGGGCAACTACGACCACCTTGAGGTTTGGGATCGCGCCGCGGCCGTTGAGGACGATGACGATGAGGCCCTGCTGGACCTCTTCTTCTCGTAAGGGCAAGGCACGGGTAACGGATGGAGCGTGGGATCTTGACACAAGAATATCGGCATGAACCTGTCATGCTCGGCGAAGTGCTTGAGTCGCTGCGGCTAAAGAGCGGCTCCGTTGTCTGCGATTGCACCCTTGGCGGTGCCGGCCATTCGGTAAAGATGGCCGCGCAGGTGGGGGAGACGGGCCTTTTGCTCGGCGTCGATCAGGACGACATGGCCCTCGAGGCCGCTGGCGCCCGTCTGGACCGCGAGGTTCCCGGCGTTCCGCACCAGCTGCTGAAGGGCAACTTCGGCGACTTGGACGAGCTGCTTTGCTCGGCCGAGGTGCCCGGGGTCGATGGCTTCCTGTTCGATTTGGGCGTTTCGTCACCGCAACTCGATATCCCTGGCAGGGGCTTTTCGTATAACGAGGACGCCCCATTGGACATGCGGATGGATCCGGGCAGTAACACCTTAAACGCAGCTGAGGTCATCAACACCTATAACGAACACGACCTCGCCCGGATTCTACGCGTCTACGGCGAAGAGAAGTTCGCCTCGCAGATCGCGCGCGAGATCGTGCGCCGCCGCGAGCAAGAACCGATCGAAACCACCGGCCAATTTGTCGAGATCATCAAGGCGGGTATCCCGGCTGCCGCTCGTCGGCATGGCGGACACCCGGCCAAGAAAAGTTTCCAGGCCATTCGCATCGAGGTCAATCACGAGCTCGATGTGCTCGAACGAGGGCTTGATGCCGCCACCAGGTGGCTCAACCCGGGCGGACGTATCTGCGTCATCTCGTATCACTCGCTCGAGGACCGTATCGTAAAGAACCACTTTAAGGAGATGAGCCAGGGGTGCACGTGTCCGCCGGAGATTCCGGTGTGCGTGTGCGGCAACGTGCCGATACTCAAGGTCATCACCCGCAAACCCTTGGTTGCCCAGCCTGATGAGGTTGAGCGCAACCCTCGGGCGAGATCAGCCAAAATCCGCGTGGCGCAGCGTCTGTAGGCGCGACCGCGCGATATTGGACCTCCCGCTCGCACCATAAACGAAGCTTAAACACACTACCAACGTACTCGCCTATGATATGAACGCCATGCCCGCCTATCGTGAGACGCCGCAGGCTCCCGTTGCTCCCCGTGAGCAGCGCGCGCCGCGCTTTGATGTCTACACGGGCGCGGGCCGTCAGGCAAACCAGGCGGTAAGCCCGGTTTTCATGAGCGTTCTTAAAACGTTTTGCATCATTGCGGCTATCTTCATGACGATCGGCGTCGCCCGCGTGGCGCTCGCCGGTGTTACGGCCCAGGTGCTCAACAGCAACGCCGAGCTTACCAGCACGCTCGAAAAGGCGACCGATGAGAGCTCCGACCTGGAGGTCATGCATTCGGTCTATGGCGCCGACACGCGCATTCGCGACCTTGCGGGCGCTTATGGCATGGTGGAGCCCAGCGAGAGCGTTACACTTGACTTTTCGCAGGATGCAGCCGCGGGCGCCAACGCGACCGCGACCGCTCAGTAGCAAGACGGTAGCTGAGTATGACAAATGACTATCGCCGCGGTTCCGATGGGGGCCGCGGTTCTGGACGTCCCTCGTCGCGGGGACGTTCTGGTTATCAAGGAACGGGTCGGCAATCTTACAACGCCGGGCAGTCCCGTGGCAACGACCCGGCGTCGCGACTTCGCGGCTCGGGCGGCCCTCAAGTGCATAACACCAGGTCGCGCAAGAGTTCGTCGACCGAATGGCTCACAGGCGCGCCTCTTCCTCGCCGCAAAGCCGTCATGGGCTTCATCGGGCTTGGCTTGGGCTTGGGCGTCTTTCGCCTTGCCGACTATCAAATTGTCGAAGCCGATAAACTGCGCGAGCGTGCCGATGCGCGCCGCCTGCTTGCGCAGACCCTCTATGCCAAACGCGGCACCATCTACGACCGCAACGGCAACGTGTTGGCGTCGTCGGTCGAATGTCGCAACATCGCCGTGAACCCGCAGCTTGTCGAGGATGTTGACAAGACGGTGTCGGCGCTGGTCAAGGCAACTGGAATCGATAAAAAGACCTGCCGCAAGCTCGTTGAGTCCGATGGAACCTGGGTGTATATCAAGCGCCAGGTGGACGAAGACGATGTTGCGGCGCTGGAGAAGAAGAACCTGCCCGGCGTGCTTTTTGAGCAGGCCATGAAGCGCGTATATCCATACGGCAATCTGGCATCGCAGGTGCTGGGTGTAGTGAATGTGGACAACGACGGCTTGACGGGTCTCGAAAAGCAATACAACAAGCTTCTGACTGGCACGAACGGTTCTCTCGTACGCGAGCGCGCGAGGGACGGCAGCTATATCGCGGGCGGTGCCTATAAAAAGGTGGCCGCGGTCGACGGCGTTGATATCGTGACGACGCTCGACGTCAATATCCAGCGTGCGGCCGAGGATGCCCTGGCAGAGGCTGTCGAGAAGACAAAGGCCAAGAACGGCTCGGCGCTGGTCACCGACCCCACGACCGGTGAAATTCTCGCAGCCTGCTCGTACCCGACCTACGACCAGACCGATCTGGAGAACGCCAAGACCGAGGATATGAACCTGCGCCTGGTCACCGACGCCTACGAGCCCGGCTCGGTCTTTAAGACGCTCGTGGCGGGCGCCGGCTTCGACTTGGGCGTCGTGCGATCGAGTACGTCGTTTGAGGTGCCGGCGAGTATCAAGGTGGGCGACGATACCGTTACCGATGCCGACAAGCGCGACTATGCCATGACCATGGATGTGCGCGAGATGATGCGCCGTTCGTCCAATGTGGGCTTTGTCCTGGTGGGGCGCAAGATCGGTGCCGACGACTTTGCCGCCTATGTGGACAAGTGGGGCATCGGTCACAGCTCGGGTGTCGATTTTCCGGGCGAGAGCCTGGGCATCGTCAAGGAGCGTGACCAGTATGACGGCGCCACGCTGGGATCGATGAGCTTTGGACAGGCGCTGTCCGTCTCGCCGATTGAGATCGCACGTGCCGTATGACCCCGCACTTCTATAAGTCCAGCAAAGGCGATGAGAAGGACTGGGGCGAAGGCGCGCGCGCGATTTCTGAGGACGCCGCATCCCAGGTGACATCATGCATGCAGACGGTCGTGTCCGAAGGCACGGGCGTTGGCGGCGCAGTTGACGGCTATGACGTGGCGGGGAAGACCGGTACGGCCGAACGAGCCGACGAGAACGGCGGCTACCTCAAGGAGAACTACATGTCGTCCTTTATGGGCTTTGCACCGGCACAATCGCCCAAGGTGCTGTGCTATATCACGCTCGACGGAACGCCGAGCGGCTCAGATGCCGCTGCGGTGCCGTTCCAGTCCATTATGGCCAACGCACTCGACGTGCTGGGTATTCCGCACACGAGGTAGGGGGTTACAATCTTTGGGGCGTGGTTTGTTGTCCCATATGAGGGGTGTTCACATGCCCTGCACCACGCATGCGCGGCGCTGGGATACAATACGCCGATAGCATTATTAGGTTTACAGGGGAGCTGCAATGATAGAGATCGCCGTCAACAACCTCGCGGCCGCAACAGGGGCCCGAACCGTGACGGGAGAAGCCGATCGGGTATGCCGCGGGTGCGTTATCGACTCGCGTCAGGTCGAGGAAGGGACGATTTTCGTCGCCTTTCCCGGTGAAAACGTCGACGGCAATGATTTTGCTTCCCGTGCCGTCCAGTCGGGTGCCGGCGCCGTCGTAATGACGCGTGAGCCCGAGGCCGAGCTGGTCTCGCTGGCGCAGGACAAGGGCTGTGCCATCCTGCTGACCGATGATCCCGAGGACTTTCTGCTGCGTTTGGCGCACACGTACCGTCTGGAGCTCGGCTGCCTGGTCGTTGGTATTACCGGTTCCATTGGCAAGACGACGACCAAGGACGTGCTCGCCGCCGTGCTCGCCAAGCGCTATCGTGTCTGGGCCACCAAGGGCAATTTCAATAACCTGATCGGCATGCCGCTCACGGTGCTTTCCGCTCCGGCCGATACCGAGGTCCTGGTGCTCGAGATGGGCATGAACCATTTCCACGAGATTGAGCGCCTGTCCCAGTCCGCCAATCCCAACCTTGCCATCGTGAGCAAGATTGGTACCTCTCACATCGGCATTTTGGGCAGCCGCGAGAACATCGCCCGCGCTAAGGCCGAGATTGTCCAGGGTATGTGCGCCGCCGGCGACTTCTTGCCGCTGCTGGTTTTGGGCGGTGAGGACGACTTTACGCCGTTCATTCGCGATACGTTCGCCC
>MNQC01000059.1:7056-13713 GCA_001915225.1 Collinsella sp. 60_9 | reverse complement strand
CGTCTCGGACGATGATGAGGTCCGTGCCCGCGACATTCGTGTTGATGACGAGGGCCGTCCGGTCTTTACGCTCGATTTTGGCCAGGGTGAGACGACCGATACCATGCTTGCCATCCCCGGCGTGCAGTCCGTCCCAAATGCCGTTAAGGCCGCCGCAGTTGCCTATCGCCTGGGCGTGACGCCCGAGCAGATCGATGCTGCCTTTAGGGGCCTCACGATCACCGGGCACCGCCAGGAGATCAAACGCGCCAAGAGCGGTGCCCGCGTCATCGACGATTCCTATAACGCCAGCGCCGAATCCATGGCTGCTGGTCTCGATCTGCTGTGCTCGCTTTCGTGCACGGGGTCTCGCATGGCGATCCTGGGCGAGATGGGCGAGATGGGCGATGAGGCTCCTCGCATGCATGAGCTCGTGGGCGCCTATGCCGCCGCCAAGAAGCTCGACATGCTGGCGTGCGTGGGTGGTGAGCTGGCCCAGCTTATGGCCGATGCCGCGCGCATGATGGGCATGGACGAGGACCGCATCCAGGTGTTCTCCGATTATCAGCAGGTGCTCGACCGCATGGGCGGCGCGCTTGAAAAACATGATGTTGTACTGGTCAAGGGTTCCCGCTTTGTTGAGCTCGACCGCTTTGTGGAAGGTGTGTGCTAGCCCATGTTCGGCAATCCCTCGTATCCAACGTATCAGGCTTTTTTGGGGCTTGGCATCGCCGCTGCCATTGCGCTGCTGCTCATGCCGTGGTGGATCAAGCTGCTGAAGGTCGAGGGTATCGGCCAACAGGTCCGAGCCGACGGCCCCAAGCGTCATTTGATTAAACAGGGTACGCCGACCATGGGCGGCGTCATCATCCTTGTTGCGATTTCGCTGACCTGCCTGCTGATGGGCAAGCTCACCACCGAGCTCGTGCTCGTGCTGCTCGCCACGCTGGCGACCGGCGTGCTGGGCCTGATCGACGACCTGACCTCCGTTACGCATGGGCGCTCGCTCGGTCTGACGCCTCATGCCAAGATGATCGGCCTAACCATTATCTGTGTCACCTTTACGGTACTTGCCGTTAACTGGTGCGGCGTCGCCCCCGAGATTCGTTTTCCCGGCGGCCTGACGATTGACCTTGGCGTGCTTTCGACCACCATCTGCGGCCTTTCGTTCCCGTGGCTCTACATTGTCTTTTGCTGGCTGATGATCGCCGGTCTTTCTAATGCCGTGAACCTGACCGATGGCCTTGACGGTCTTGCTGGCGGCACCTCCATGATTGCCATGCTCGCCATGGCTGCCATGGCGTTTTTGCACGGAGACGTGAACCTGTCCATCTTCTGCACCGCGTGTGCTTGGGCTTTCTGTGGTTCAACTGCTATCCGGCGAGCATCTTTATGGGCGATACCGGCTCGCTTGCCCTGGGCGCCGCGTTTGCCTGCACGTCCATCATGACCAACACCGAGGTCGTCTCCCTTATCATCGGCGGCCTGTTTATCGTTGAGACCCTGTCGGTCATGATTCAGGTTGTCTACTTCCACTTTACGCACAAGCGCGTCTTCCTTATGGCGCCCATCCATCATCATTTCGAAAAGAAGGGCTGGGCCGAGACCAAGGTCGTCATCCGTTTTTGGATTATCGCTGCTGCTCATGTCTCTTGCTGATGTCTTTAGCCTGCTCGTTTTGGGTCAGGGCAAATCCGGTCTCGATGTCGCCCGCTGGGCGCTGGCACATCCCGAGCGCGTAAGTGCCGTTACCGTGTATGGCGGTGGCACCTCTGAGCCCAATGACGCCACGCGTGCGCTCGAGGCTGCTGGTGCGTCGTTTGTCTATGGGACCGAACAGGTCGAGGGCGCCTATGACGTATGCGTGACGTGCCCGGGCATCTCGGAGTTCTCGGGCTTCTTTAAGGCTGGGCGCGAGCATGCCGCCCAGATTATGGGTGAGCCCGAGTTTGCCTATCGCCTGTCGCCCGATAACTGGATTGCCATCACGGGCACCAACGGCAAGACGACCACCACGTCGCTGACTGATTATCTGCTTAAGGCTGCCGGCGAGGCCAGCGTTGCTGTCGGCAACATCGGCGAGCCGCCGGTCAACGAGATTGACGGCCGAGCCCACAACGAGTGGTTTGTGATAAGAGTCATAAGAACTATGCGCTTGCCAAGATCAAACTGTTTGACAATATGGTCGATGACGATCTGGTGGTTGTCGACGTCGAAGACGCCGGCATTCACGAGTTCGATGAGTACATCTACACGCCGGGTCGTCGCATCTGCAAGGTTGCCTTTGACGAGCCTGAGGGCGAGGATGCCGCCTTTGTGCGCGATGGCAAGATGATCGTGCGTCTGAAGGGTGTCGAGACCCCGCTCATCGCTACATCCGAGCTCAAGATCTCGGGCCATCACAATGTTATCAATGCCCTGTGCGCTGCCACGGCTGCCTTGGCAGTCGGTGCCGATGTCGACGGTGTCTGCCGCGGTCTGGCCTCGTTCCAGCCGCTCGAGCACCGCGTGGAGCCGTGTGGCGAGATTGACGGCGTGCGCTACGTCAACGATTCCAAGGCGACTAACACCGATGCGGTCGAGGCCACGATAAGGGTACGCCGCTTGCGGACTTTGCCCGCGTCGTTATGGACAACGTGCGCTCGGTCGTCTGCTTTGGCGATGCGCGCGAGCGCTTCACCGCCGCTATGGACGAGGCCGATGTCGATGGCGATGTGGATATCGCCCAGGCGGATGACCTACGCGACGCCGTGGACGTCGCCCGTTCGCTGTCGAGCCGTGGTGACGTGATCTTACTTTCTCCTGCCTGCTCTTCGTTCGATGAGTTCTCGGGCTATGAGGAGCGCGGCCGCGTGTTTAAGGACTACGTGGCCCAGCTTGCCGCTGCAGCGAAATCACAAATGGAATAGGGGTTGCGGTGAGAGAGGAGAGCCCCCGACAAGGTATGAGGAGGCCCGACTCGGACCGTGCTTCCTCACGTCGCACCACACCGCGTTCCAGCCGCGGCGGGCAGTCGTTTAGCGAACGCTATATTGCCGGCGTTCCCGCCCGTATCATGCGCCCCCGTTTGATATTCATGGCCTGCTTGTTTACCTTGGTATGCTTTGGCCTGCTGATGGTGTACTCGGCGTCTTCGGTCGAGGCGCTGCACGAGAATGGCTCGGCGACGTTTTTTCTGGGTCGACAGGCCGCTTTTGCCGTGGTTGGTGTTCTGGCGTTGATTGCCATCGTGCGCGTTTTGCCGGACAGCTGGTTTGGGGAGGATGTGCTCAGGATCTTCCTCATAGGCATGATAGGGCTACTGTTTCTGGTGTTCTTGGTGGGCAGCGGCAGCCGTGGCGCCACGCGCTGGCTCAACATCGCCGGTATTCAGTTCCAGCCTTCCGAGTTTTTAAAGCCATTTGCCATTGCGTATTCGGCTATCATGCTTGATCGCTTTTTTTCGCCCGGTGGCAACATCAACGAATTCCTTCGCAAGATGGGCATTTACCTGGGCATTTCGCTCTTTCTGATCTTTATCCAGCCCGATTTCGGTACTGTCCTGATCATCCTGTTGACCCTCATGTGCATGGCGTTGTTTGCGGGTCTCGACCCCAGATTTATCATCGGCGTGCTAATCTTCGGCATTCTCGTGATCGTGATTGCGCTTGTCGCAGAGCCGTACCGTATGGTGCGTATTCAGGTTGCCTTGAACCCTTGGGCCGACGAGTATGGTGACGGCTATCAGGCCACGCTTGCCATCATGGCCTTTGCCTCGGGCGGTCTGTTCGGCCGTGGCATCGGCAACTCAACCATGAAGTACTCGTATCTGCCCGAGGCGCACAATGACTACATCCTGGCTATCATTGGCGAGGAAGTCGGCTTTGTTGGAACCGTGCTGTTCTTCTTGGTGTTTGCGATGCTGATCTACTCGGCGTTTCGCATTGCCGAGCAGGCGACCGATCGTCGGGGCGCGCTCATGGCGTCTGGCTCCGCGGTCATTCTCGCGGTGCAGTTTTTGATTAACGCGCTGGGCATCCTCAACGTGTTTCCCATGACGGGCAAACCGTTGCCGTTTATTAGCTACGGCGGTTCGTCGATTATTGTGTCGCTCATGCTTGCCGGGTTGATTCTGCGCGTTTCGTACGAGAGCGCCCGCCGCGATGAGTATGACCGCCGACGTGAGAGCTTTGCCGTTATGGATGAGAGTACCGCCGGCGTGCCCCACGTGCGCGGCGAGCGTTCTTCGCGTAACGGTTTTACCGTCCTGGATGGCTCTGCGACCGAGCCGGCAGCCCGCCCGCGTCAGCGAACGGCGCCGCAAGGTCGTCCTCAGCGCCCCAGCCCTCGCAACGCGGGCGACGGATATAATCGAATCGATTTGAACTCGGACCCGTCGGCGCGCTTGCGCACCGACGACCAGGGACCGCGTGTACGAAGGGACTACCATGACCGATAAGATGACCGTTGCTATTGCAGCCGGCGGTACGGCAGGACACATCAACCCCGCGCTCGCCTTGGCCGAAGAGCTGCGTGACCGTGGCCACCACGTTGTGTTCGTGGGCCAGTCGCGCAAGCTCGAGGGTCGTCTGGTCCCCGAGGCTGGGTTTGATTTTGTGCCCATTACGGTCACGGGCTTCGACCGCTCCCGTCCTTGGACGGCGCTGACCTCGCTGTGGCGTGTCAATAAGGCCAAGCGTGCGCTCGCCAATCATTTCTCAAAGGTCGGCAAGCCCGATGCCGCCATTGGTTTTGGTGCCTATGTCGAGGTTCCGCTGCTGGGGTGGTGCAAGGGCGCAGGCGTTCCGTATCTGCTGCATGAGCAGAACTCTGTTCCGGGCCTGGCCAACAAGATGATGAATTCCCACGCCGCTCGCGTGTGCATCTCGGTGCCGGCAGCGCGTTCGGTCTTTGAGCGCGAAGGTGACCCTGACCACGTGCTCATGACCGGCAACCCCGTACGTCGCTCGGTGATCGAGGGCGATCGCGCTCGCGGCCGCAAGGCACTTGGCGTTCCCGAGGACGCTACGCTGCTGCTCGTCTTTGGCGGTTCACTTGGCGCCCAGCACCTCAACGAGCGCGTGGCTTCGCTCAAAAACGAGCTGCTTTCGCGCAAGAACCTCTATGTGTTGCATTCGACGGGTGCCGACGGCTTTGAGGAGACCGAGCGCGCTTTGGCGCTGACGCCCGAGGAGGCGAAGCGTTACCGCGTCCAGCCTTACATCGACAACATGGGCGATATGCTGGCTGCTGCCGATTTGGTGCTCTCGCGTTCGGGCGCATCGAGCGTGGCCGAGATCGCTGCGCTCGCCGTGCCTTCGGTGCTCGTGCCGTACCCGCATGCGACTGCCGACCACCAAACCACCAATGCCCGTTATCTGGTCGACGCCGGGGCCGGCGTGCTCTGCGCCGATGCCGATATCGACGGTTCTGCCTTTGCCGATGAGCTGCTGCACCTGGTCGATGACGCGGCGGCACGCGACGCCATGCGTCAGGCGGCGCGTGGTCTGGCCCAGGATAGGGCCGCCGCTCTTCTGGCGGATGCGGTAGAGGGTTTGCGTTAGTTAGACGGGATATCGTCGGTCGCCCTCGCGCTGATGCGGTAGGTGCGGTACAGTTAACGGGTTACAGGCAGTGTTTACGCAAGGAGTACACGAGCACATGGCTGATTCCCAGACTGCAACCTCCGCGCCCGAGTTTAAGAGCGCCCACTTTATCGGTATCGGCGGCGCCGGCATGAGCGGCATCGCCCTCGTTCTGCACGAGCGCGGTTATGCCGTTACCGGCTCCGACCTTAAGACGTCACGCTATATCCGCCAGCTTACCCGCGCTGGTGTGAAGGTGCATGTGGGCCATGAGGCCGCCACGATCGACGAGGTCAAGCCCGACGTGGTTGTTGTCTCCACCGCTATTCCGGAGTCCAACCCTGAGCTCGTGCGCGCTCGCGAGCTGGGCATTCCCGTGTGGCCTCGTGCCAAGATGCTCTCTGCTTTGGGTCACGGCTACACCACCGTCGCTGTTGCCGGCACGCATGGCAAGACCACCACGTCTTCGATGTGCGCCACCATGCTCGACCGCATGGGTCTGGATCCGAGCTTCTTGATCGGCGGCATTGTCGAGGGCTATGACACGAACGGCAAGAACGGCTCGGGCGACTATTTTGTCGCCGAGGCCGACGAGTCCGACAGCTCCTTCCTGTTCCTGAACCCCAACGTGGTCATTGTGACCAACGTCGAGGCCGACCACCTCGATCACTACTCGGGTATCGAGGAGATCGAGGCGACTTTCGCCAAATTCATGAGCCTGGTGGGCGAGGACGGCACCGTCATCGTCTGCGGTGAGGACTCGCATCTGGTCGAGCTCGCCAAGTCGACGGGCCGTCACGTGCTTTCCTACGGCTTTGCCGAGAGCAACGACATCGTCTGCATGCACCCGGATGTCAAGGGCATCCAGAGCGACTTTATCGTTCGCTTTGAGGACGGCACTGAGCACGCTGTGGAGATCAAGAGCAATCCCGGTCGCCACAACATGCTCAACGCCACGGCGGTGCTCACCGTCGCCCATGTTCTGGGCCTTGACATCGACGCCGCCGCCAAGGCGCTCTCGAGCTTTGAGGGCGTCCGCCGTCGCTTTACCCACGTGGGCGATATCGATGGCATCACCGTGGTCGATGATTACGGCCATCACCCCACCGAGATC
>MNQC01000059.1:4453-6977 GCA_001915225.1 Collinsella sp. 60_9 | reverse complement strand
CCAATGCCGATAAACTGCTGCTGATTGATGTGTTCTCGGCTGGCGAGATGCCCATTCCGGGTGTTACCTCTAAGATGCTCGCCGATACCGTGCGCGCCAAGCATCCTGGCAAGGAGGTCGTGTACTGCTCCAGCCGTCTTGAGCTCAATCAGGAGCTCGAGCAGATGGTGGGCGAGGGCGACCTGCTGCTCACCATGGGTGCCGGTGACGTTACGACCGTCGGTCCCGAGTTTATCGAGTATCTGACTGCCAAGAAAGACGCTTAAGTCTAATGGGTCTGTTTAACGCCGTCATGGCGCTCTCGGGCATGATCGACACGGATGTGATCGAGGACGAGCGCCTTGCGCGTCATACGAGTTATCGTATCGGCGGCAAGGCCGACCTCTTTGTGACGTGCCATAGCTATCATGCCCTTCGCCGCGCCGTGGCGGTGCTCGATCGCGAGCAGGTGCCGTGGGTCATCATCGGCAAGGGCTCCAATCTGCTGGTTGCCGATGGCGGTTATCGCGGCGCCGTCATTTCGCTCGGACGTGAGTTTCAGCGCACGGTTGTTGCCGATGACGGTTGTACGCTGACGGTCGGTGCGGGCGTGATGTTTGCGCGCCTGGTCAACGATGCCCTGTCGCGTAGCCTCTCGGGCCTTGAGTTTGCCGTTGGCATCCCTGGCTCGGTCGGCGGTGCGATATCTATGAATGCCGGCACACGGACCGAGTGGATTGGCTCGCTGGTTGAGGATGTCGTAACGTTTGACCCGGTATCCGGTATCAAACATTATGCGGGGTCCGAGATCACTTGGGGCTACCGCGAATGTAGCCTTCCCCGCAATGAGATCATCCTCGAGTGCGTGCTCAAGCTTAAACCGGCGCCCAAGGCCGACATTCGCGAGCGCATGGAGCGGTACCTGCCGAGGCGCAAGCGTACGCAGCCCATGGGTCGCGCATCCTGCGGGTCGGTCTTTCGCAACCCGCCCGATGCGAGTGTGGGCAAGCTTATCGAGGATTGTGGATTAAAGGGTTTTTCGATTGGCGGCGCGGAAGTTTCGCCCGTTCACGCTAATTTTATCGTTAATAACGGAACTGCCTCGGCCGATGACGTTGCCGCGGTTATCAGACATGTGCACGGAAAGGTGAGGGAGGCGTATGGCATCGAGCTCAGACCGGAAGTTAAATTCCTCGGCTTCTAGAGCATCGAAACCCACCTTCCGCCGCGCCGGAGGGCGTTCCGGCGCGCCTGCCAAACCTCAACGCAATACCGTCGCGCATTCTAAGACTGTCGGGCAGCTCGCAGCTCGGTAATCGTCCGGCCGCAAAAAAGTCCTCGCGTCCCTCGGTGACGTCAAAGCCTGTTATGGGCGCCAAACCTGCCCGTCCCATGGCAACTCCTAAGCCCTCGACGGGAACTAAAGCGCCGCGTCCAGGTCGCACGCTGGGCGCATCGAAACCGCGCTCGCTGACATCGGTGCCGGCTACCGCCAAGAAGCCTTCGGGTAAAAAAAGCGTCAACCCGTTGTCTTCACTTGGGGCGATGGTAAATAAAACATCAGACGCCGCTTCTGTCGTTACAGGCAAAGGCAAAATCGTTGGCGGCGTTCTGGCCGTCTTGGCCGTGCTCGTCGTCGTTGCCATCGTGGTGATTAACTCTGGATTGTTTACCGCCACTGATATTCAGATTCAAGGCAGCGAGCATGTGACGAAGCACGATGCTATCCAGCTGATCGATTTGCCCGAGGGAACGTCGCTTTTTAACGTCGATCCCGACCAGATTACCGAGGATCTCAAGCAGAACCCGTGGGTCTCGGGCGTGGATGTCCAGCGTCAGTTCCCGCATACGCTCATCATTACGCCGATGGAGCGCAAGGTCATTGCAATTGCCTATATCAGCTCCGATGACCTTGCTTGGGCCATCGGGGATGATGACACCTGGATCGCCCCGCTGTCGACGTCGGTCGAAGTGGACGATCAGGGCAACGTCATCACGACGGGGCAGGGCTCAAATACCTTGACCGGAATCGATGCTGCACTGGCGCTCGCTAAGCATTATGGCGCGGTGTTGTTGACTGATGTCTCGGCCGATGTCGAGCCAGTCTCGGGGCAGGCTGTTTCTTCCAAGGCCGTTAAAGCGGGCCTGGATTACGTGCGTGGTTTTTCCGGCGAATTCTTGGCGCAGATCAAGGATATTTCCATACCTTCGGTCGAGGCTATCTCTGCGAATCTTGATAATGGCGTTGAGGTCTCGCTGGGCGATTCTGATGATATCGCCAAGAAGGAACGCGTCGTGACCAAGCTTCTGTCGCAGGTAGAGGGCGTAACCTACATTAACGTTCGGTCTCCCGGCAACTATACGTTCAGAAACGCACCGACTGCTTAGCGTCGTTCGTGGCTTTGTTGAGGGGCCATACCACGCCGTTTATCTGGTTTGTTTGGTTTTCACGGTCAATTATTTGACTGATACGTTCATAATGTGCAAACATAATACGGTTTACCTTTGCATTTACTTTCAACCTGAAGGTTAATGTGCGCAGGGG
>MNQC01000059.1:4162-4430 GCA_001915225.1 Collinsella sp. 60_9 | reverse complement strand
CTTTGTTCGGAGGACCGACATGCACGAGACAGAGATCAACAACTACCTTGCCGTCATTAAGGTGGTCGGCGTCGGCGGCGGCGGTACCAACGCGGTCAATCGAATGATCGAAGAGGGCATTCGTGGCGTCGAGTTTGTTGCCATCAACACCGATGCTCAGGCGCTCGCGATCTCTGATGCCGATATCAAGGTCCACATCGGTACCGACCTTACCCGCGGCCTGGGCGCTGGCGCCAACCCCGAGGTTGGTCGCAAGGCTGCCGATGAG
>MNQC01000059.1:3798-4099 GCA_001915225.1 Collinsella sp. 60_9 | reverse complement strand
GAGTCCCGCGATGACATCGCCGAGGCGCTCGCTGGCGCCGACATGGTGTTCATCACCTGCGGTGAGGGCGGTGGCACCGGCACCGGCGCTGCTCCCATCGTTGCCGATATCGCGATGAACGAGGTCGGTGCGCTGACCGTCGCCGTCGTGACCAAGCCCTTCACCTTCGAGGGCCGCAAGCGTAAGAAGAGTGCCGAAGAGGGCATCAAGACCCTTTCCGATTGCGTCGACACCATGATCGTTATCCCTAACGATAAGCTGCTCGACATCGCCGAGAAGAAGACCACCATGCTCGAGGCCT
>MNQC01000059.1:0-3736 GCA_001915225.1 Collinsella sp. 60_9 | reverse complement strand
GTACCCAGGGCATCACCGACCTCATCACCGTCCCGGGCATCATCAACCTGGACTTCGCCGATGTTAAGACCATCATGAAGCAGGCCGGCACCGCCATGATGGGTATCGGTACGGCTTCTGGGGACACTCGTGCCGTCGACGCTGCTCAGCAGGCTATCTCCAGCCCGCTGCTCGAGAGCTCTATCGATGGCGCTACCCGCGTCCTGCTTTCTATCGCCGGTTCCAAGGACCTGGGCATCCAGGAGATCAGCGATGCTGCCGACGTTGTCGCCAACGCCGTCGATCCCGAGGCCAATATCATCTTCGGTACCGTCGTGGACGAGTCCCTGGGCGATCAGGTTCGTATCACCGTCATCGCTACGGGCTTCTCCGACTCCAACGTCAACCGTCAGGACGAGCTCTTTGCTGCTCAGCAGTCTCAGAGCAAGGCCGCTGCCTCCGCCGAGCCGCAGCGCACCGCTCCGGCCGCCAGTCCGGCTCAGGCCGCCCCGACCCGCAACGTCGGTGGCACCGAGCTTCCTAACTTCGGCAACGATCAGTTCGAGCTTCCCGACTTCCTGAAGCGCGGCAGCTTCTAATCGGTTGTTCTCAGCGTTTTGTATGGGGATGCGTCCATTTGGATGCATCCCTTTTTTGTTTCGCTTTTGTAAACGAAAGCCTCCAATCTCTTTACGTTCCCTTTACGTTTGCCCTTGGTGCAGCGGGTATCCTTTTAAGGAAGTATGACAGCCGCGTACATGCGGACTGCAGCGGCGATGCCGCGGTACTTGTGTTATTAGGAGGCTTTAGTATGGCAGCACGTGCGGACAGAGTTTCGCGTGTCGACCATGATGGAGTTACGTTGGTGGAGGGCACGACGTCAAATGTCCGTTTTGCCTTTACCGAGCGCACCGGTGGCGTTTCCGAAGAACCGTACTCCTCGCTCAACTTGGGCTCGCATGTAGGCGATGACCCCTTTTCCGTTCAAGAAAATCGTCGTCGTGCGCTTGATGCCATGGGAGCTGCCGAGTGCGAACACAACCTGCTTGTTCCCAATCAGGTACATGGGGATCGCATCGTTACGGTGACTTCGAACGGTGCTGATGATCTTGAGATCATTCGCGAACAGATTGCCGAGGGCTGCGATGGCATTGTGTGCACCGCGCGCGAGGTCCCCGTGCTGCTTTGCTTTGCCGATTGTGTGCCCGTGGTGCTGGTTGTCCCCGGTGGTTTCGCTGTCGTCCATTCTGGCTGGAAGGGCACGATAGCGCACATTTCCGCCAAGGCCTGCCAAGCGCTCTGCGAGGCAACAGGAAGCGAGGCGTGCGATGTCTCGGCATATATCGGCCCGCATATCCTGGGTGACGAGTACGAGGTATCGCAGGAGCTCATGGATCGCTTTGCCGCCGAGTTCGCATGCATCGATGCGAGCGCCTCTCGCATGCTTGATCTTTCTGCCGCGATTCGCGAGGCGCTTGAAGGCATCGGTGTCGCCACGGCAAATATCGTGGATACCGAGCTTTCCACCGTGCGTCAGAATGACCGTTTTTTCTCCTACCGTAACGAGGGCGGCACCTGCGGGCGCCATGCTGCGATCGGCGTGATGCTATGAGAAAGATCGTATCGCTCCTGAGCGCCGCGGTGCTCACGCTCACGCTGTGCGCCTGCTCTTCGGGATCCTCCACCTCTTCCATTACTGTGGCTGGCTCCACGACGTGCCTTCCCATCGCCGAGATTGCTGCCGAGGGTTTTAAGGAGGAGACCGGCATCGACGTGCTGGTCTCTGGCCTGGGCTCATCTGCTGGCATCGAGGCCGTCAGCGCCGGCACGGCCGATATCGCCAGCTCCTCTCGTGGCCTCAACGCCGACGAACAGGACCTGGGTCTGACCCCGATCGTAATCGCGCACGACGGCATCGCGGTCATCGTGAATGAGGACAACCCTGTTGAGAACCTCTCGACCGAGCAGCTCCGCGATATCTACGCCGGCAAGATCACCAACTGGAAAGAGGTCGGTGGCGAGGACCTGAAGATTCAGGTTATCAACCGCGACGAGGCCTCCGGTACGCGTGAGGCTTTCCGCACTATCGTGATGGACGGCACGCCGTTCGATCGCCGTTCGGCCGTTCTTTCGGGTACGGGCCAGGTGCGCGATGTCGTGTCCCGTTCGCGTGGGGCCATCGGCTACATTTCGCTGGGCTTCGTCGATAGCCTCAACGCCAAGACTTCGGTCAGGGCCGTCTCGGTCAATCATGTTGAGGCCTCCGAGAAGACGGTTGCAAGCGGGGGATATCCCATTTCGCGTGACCTCTACTTCTTTGTGAAGGGAACGCCTTCCAAGCAGGCTCAGGATTACATCGACTACGTGACGTCCGAGAAGATGGACAAGCAGATTCGCGAGGCGGGCTTTATCCCCGTCACCAATGACGGGAAGGGGAGTGAGTAGCATGGAAGCACAGGAAAGCCCCCGGACTGAGCAGACGGCTCAGGCACCCAAGAAGCGTGAGCTGGCGCTGGTATCGCGTAGCACTTATCTCAAAGAGAAAGCGCTGCAGTGGATCTTCTTTGCCTGCGCGTTCCTGGCGGTCGTCACCGTCATCCTGATTTTTGTCTTTACCACGTACTCGGCCCTACCCGTCTTTACCGATATTGGCCTGGCAGACTTCTTTAGCTTTACATGGGCACCTTCCGAGGGCCACTACGGCATTATGTCGCTGCTTGCCGGCTCGGGTCTGGTGACTGTCGGCGCCCTTGCCATGGGCGTCCCCCTGGGCGTGGGCACCGCCGTGTATCTGGTTGAGATTGCCAGCAAGCGCGTGCGCAAGCTCATCAGCCCCGCCGTCGACCTGCTGGCGGGCATCCCCTCCATTATCTACGGCTTCTTTGGCATGATCATCATTCGCCCGTTTATCGCTCAGCTGACTGGTGGCCTTGGCTTTGGTGCGCTGACGGCTTGGTTCGTGCTCGCCATCATGATTGTCCCCACCATCACCACGCTTACCATCGATGCCCTTAACTCCATTCCCATGGGCATCCGCGAGGCATCCTATGCCATGGGTGCCACCAAGTGGCAGACCATCTACAAGGTCGTGCTGCCGGCGGCCAAGCTGGGCATCGTGGACGCTATCGTGCTGGGCATGGGTCGCGCTATCGGCGAGACCATGGCCGTGCTTATGGTCGTGGGTAACGCCCCGGTCATCCCGGACAGCATCTCGAGCCCCATCTCGACGCTCACGAGCCAGATCGCGCTCGATATGAGCTATTCCTCGGGCCTGCATCGTTCTGCCCTGTTTGGCATGGGCGTGGTCCTGTTTATCATCTCCGCCGCGCTGGTGGGCATCGTCCGTTTGATTTCCAAAAATAAGAGGGGGTAGGCTATGTCCGATTCCGTTGACACGACGGTCGATACGACCTCGTCGCGCGAGCGCATCAAGCGTGCCCTTTCCCACGGTAAGAAGGGCCGTATCAACAAGGACCTATCAAACAAGATCATGCTCGGCGTGTTCCGCGCCGCGGCATATATCACCACGCTGGTGCTGGTCGCCATCATCGCCTACGTGGTCGTTAACGGTCTGCCGCATATCTCGCTCGACTTTATCTTCGGTTGGCCCCAGGGCGTAAACGCCGAGGGCGGAATTTGGCCCACGATCGTCTCGACTGTCTACGTGACGGCGCTCGCCATGCTCATCTGCACGCCGATCGCCGTGCTGGCCGCGGTCTATCTGGCCGAGTACGCCAAGCAGGGCAAGGTCGTCGAG
>MNQC01000058.1:4566-11050 GCA_001915225.1 Collinsella sp. 60_9 | reverse complement strand
GCCGCAACAAGCTGCGTGGCGTGCGCGCGCAGATCGCCATGATCTTTCAGAACTACAACCTGGTGTATCGCCTTACCGCCATTCAAAACGTGCTGCATGGGCGTCTGGGCTACAAGGGTGCTGTGGCGGGGGCGCTGGGGCTCTACAGCGAAGCCGAGAAGCTCCGTGCGTTCGAGCTGCTTGACGAAGTGGGCCTGGGCGAGTTTGCCTATCGTCGCGCCGATCAGCTCTCGGGCGGACAAAAGCAGCGCGTGGGTATCGCCCGCGCACTTATTCAAGATCCCCGCATCATTCTATGCGATGAACCTATCGCGAGCCTTGATCCCAAGGTGACGCGTCAGCATGGCATCACCTGCATCGTCAATCTGCATCAGGTGGATATGGCACTTGAGTTTTCCGATCGTATCGTGGGCTTGCGTGCGGGCGCGAAAGTGTTCGAGGGTGCGCCTGCCGAGCTGACCCCCCAGATGATCGCGGTGATTTACGGCGATGGAGAAGAGGGCTTCATTTCCGTTCCGGTGTCAGGGCCCCAAGCTGGCGCGACACCCGCATCTGTTGGCATGGCTTCCGCTGTTCCTTCTGGAGCCTTGCGATGAGCGCGGGGGAGTGCGGCGCCATGTCCACAGGCTCTTTTGGCAATGCGAAAGCGGGGAAGGTTCCCGATTTGAGCTGGTTTAGAAGGCGTCAGCTTCGCGCACTCGCAGTAGTTGCGGCCGTTGTCTTGGTTGCCGAGGGGGCATCGCTTGTCGGCGATTTCAGCTTTGGATATGCCTTGGGTTCGGTACCCGCTGCCCTTGCATGGATGCTGCAGAACTTTTGCCCTACGCCATCGTCGTTAGGACAGCTGGGCATAATTGCCACGCAGGTGGTTTCGACGGTGTTCGATTCCATCGCCGCTACGATGCTCGCGGCCTTGCTGGGTATCGTTCTTGCGGTGCTGGGATGCTCGAGCGTCGGTGTCGAAAACGGCATCGTGCGCGGTGTCATCCGCATCTTCGCCAATATCTTTCGCAATGTTCCCATGATTGCATGGGCGCTGCTGTTGCTCCTTTCGTTCAAGCAAAACGAGTTCACGGGCTTCCTCGCGCTCTTTTTGGCGACGTTTGGCCAGATTACGCGCTTTTTTCTGGACACGCTCGACGAAATCCCTTGCGGCCCCATCGAGGCGTTGCGCAGCTGCGGAGCAAGCTTTTGGCAGATTGTCTTTCAGGCGGGTCTGCCGCTTGCCGTTGCAGAGCTTATGAGCTGGACACTCTATATGGTCGAGACCAATATTCGCGAGGCCACGTTGGTGGGCTTGCTTACCGGTACGGGTATCGGCTTTGCCTTCAACCTGTACTACGCGTCTTTTCGGTATGACTGCGCTGGCCTTGTGATTCTTGTGACCATTGTTTTGGTGCTCGTGGTCGAGGCGATTTCCAACGCAGCTAGAAGGTCGATGATCTAATGGATACTTTTGAGCTGACTCCCGCCACGGCCGGTGCGATCGAGCGTTCGCACGCTGGGCATATTCGGCTTACGCTGGGCATTCTGTGCCTCTTGACGGTCGTTACGTTTGTGCGCATGGATTTTGGCACGGTTGACCTTGGCCGCGCACTCGCTCAAACCTGGTCTGATTTCTGCGCCATGATGTTCCAACCAGCGCTTGACCCGCCGTTGGGAGCTGCGCATTTTAGCTGGGCAAAGGTTGCCGAGAGCACGTTGGTCACCATTGCGGTTACCGTGCTGTGCACCATCATCTCGGCCATCATCTCGTTTTTCTTGGCGTTGGCGGCATCCGAGAACCTCTCGAATCCGCTCGTTTCCAATGCGGTCAAAGGATTCGTTGCTATCATCCGAGCGATTCCAACGATTCTGTGGGTACTCGTCTTCACGGTGGCCATCGGCCTTGGATCCGAGGCGGCGGTGCTGGGAATTTCCTTCCATTCCATCGCGTATCTTACCAAGAGCTACTCGGAGTCGATTGAAGAAATCGATGCAGATGTAATCGAGGCACTCTCTGCGAGCGGTGCCAGCTTCTGGCAGATTGTGTTCCAGGCCATCTGTCCGGCAACCATTACCAAACTGCTCTCATGGACATTTATTCGCTTTGAGATCAATTTTGCCAACGCGGTTGCCGTGGGCGCCTTCGCGGGCGCGGGCGGTATCGGCTTTCAGCTGTATCAGGCAGGCAACTACTACTACAACCTGCACGAGGTGGGCGTGATTGTCTATGTATGCCTGGCTGTGTCGTTTGCACTCGAGTTCATCTCGGTTCGCCTTCGTCGCCGTTACATCATCGACTCGGATAACTAAGGAAAGATTTGCATGCTAACAAGAAGAGAGAGGACCGAGGTCCTGGTTGAGAGCGGCCCTGCGCTTGCGCTCGAACTGGCGGGCCTGGTCGAGGCCGCCGCCCCTGCCGAAGATATTGTGCCGGCGCACCAGGGCCTTGTGATGTGTCAGGTGCGCGAGACGGCTCGCAACAGCCGCTTTTATCTGAGCGAGGTGCTTGTTACCGAGAGCCGCGTGCGCATTGGCGAGGCCGATGGCCTGGGCGTGCTTATGGGAACCGATGCCGCGCATGCTCGTGCGCTCGCGGTAATCGATGCCGCTTATGCAATGGATCCGGCGCCGGCTTGTTTGGCGGAACTCGAGCGCCGCGTCGAGGAGGCGCGTGCTGCCATGTTTGAGCGCGTGGCTGCACAGGATGCTCTCACCTATGTGTCGCGTGTCGAGTTCGATGAAATGTCTGGCCAGGACATGAGTGTTCAGGCGGTGGTCAAATGAACGAGCAGGATGAGGTTTTCGATCGCGATCCGTCCCTTGACGAGCGCGCCTTCGAGCTGCAGGGAACGTTTCGTACGGTTCTGGACTGCATGGCGCGCCCCGGCGAGGTTTGCCGCCTATCCGTCACGGATGCCTATGAGGTCGAGGCGAAGCGCTGTGGCCTATTCCCCGCGACGTTGATGTTGGCGGACATGCTGCTCGATAGCGGTACGACTTTTTGCATGGCGACCACGGGCTTTGAGCGTGCTGCCCGGCAGATCGCGAGTCGAACGCACGTGACTCCTGCGGCGCCGAGCGAAGCTGCGTGCGTGATCGTTCCGGAGGCTTTTCGAGATGAGGGCGCGGCGAGTGCAATCGCTGCGCTTACGGCGGGGACGCTTGAACAGCCGCATCGCGGCGCGACGGTTATCGTCGAGTGCTCGGTGCTTTTGGGACTGGATGCGCAGGGTTTGCGCGTCGGCTCCGCTTCGCACGCGTGTACCAAGAGCTCCTGGGAGCTCGGTGGCCCCGGCGTTGACGGCACTTCGCACTTCTCGTGCGATCGCGGCGATGTCTTGCGCTCGCGTATTGCGCGTCTGGACGAGTTTCCCTGCGGCATCGACCTGATGTTTGTAGACGGGTTTGGCCATATCGCCGCCGTTCCCCGTTCCAGCGCTTGCAGGGAGGTTGAATCATGGGATATGTAGCCGTTTCCGGCGGCGAGCAGGCAATCGCCGCATCGCTTGAGCTGCTTGAGCGCGAGCGCGTTGCGGGTGGCCGCGCGCTCGATCCCGCACTCATCATCGAGGCCATGCCGCATGCGGTCGAGCAGGTGCAGTCTGAGGGCTCCGTTTGGGCTCCCGAGGTTGCTGCAATCGCCCTCAAGCAGGCGTCGGGTTCTATCGAGGAGGCCGTCTTTTTGGTGCGTGCCTACCGTTCCACCCTCGAGCGCCTCTATACATCGCGTGTGATCGATACGGGCGAGATGCACGTTTCGCGCCGCATCTCCGCGGCCTTCAAAGATATCGAGGGCGGACAGATTTTGGGCGCGACCCGCGATTACAGCCATCGCCTTATCAATTTTGATCTAAGCGAAGAGACCGATGCCGATGTCCGTGCCGCGCGCGCTGTCATCGATGAGCGTCTGGATGAAGCGGCCGAGGCCTTTTATGGCGTGGCCGAGACCACGCCTCTCGATTGTGTGCCCAAGGTGTGCGATTACCTGCGCCAGATCGGTATGATCCGCCCGGTTGCTATCGACGACACCGAGCCCGTCGATATCACCAAGACCCCGCTTTTCACGCCGGCGCCGCGCAGCGTTATCCTGCAGGCCCTCTCGCGTGGCCTCACGCAGGCGGTTGTCGCCATCGGGTACGCGGCCATTCGCGGCTTTGGCATTTCCCATCCCACGGTGGGCGAGCTTCGCCGCGGCAGCGTGCCGGTGACGATTGATGCCCCCGGAACCGATCCCTCTCAGGCTTCTGCCGACGACGCGTACTATCTGGGAGCACTCCCGGTCTGTGAGGTCGAAAGCCTGATCGCCAACGACGAGGTGACCGAGACGGGCGAGCATGTGAACGCGCTCGATGTGGGCTACGGCCTCGTTACCGGCAGCGACGAGAGCAAGGCCATCGCCATGAGCGTCCTCGACCATTCGCTGCGCGTCGACGACGTTCGCTACCCCACACAGGATCAGGAGTTCGTGCTCTATCACATCGACGGTGTGGAAGCCACGGGCTTTATCAGCCATCTCAAGCTGCCGCACTACGTGACGTTCCAAAGCAAGCTCGATGCAGCCTTGCGCTCTATGAATCACGCCGAGGGACAGAAGGAGGACGGTTCTCGTGCAGCGCAACTATAACTTTGCCTTTTTGGACGAGGGCTCCAAGCGCGAGATTCGCCGCGCCATCTTGAAGGCCGTCGCCATTCCCGGATACCAGGTGCCGTTCGCCAGCCGCGAGATGCCCATCGGCCGCGGCTGGGGTACGGGTGGCCTGCAGGTCACGTTGTCGTGCATCGGTCCCGATGACGTGCTCAAGGTAATCGACCAGGGCTCGGACGCGAGCGTCAATGCCGTGTCTATTCGCAGCCTCGTGCACGAGACTACCGGCGTCGAGACCACCACGTCCACGGCGGACGCGACGCTCATCCAGAGCCGTCACCGTATCCCTGAGCGTCCGCTGCAGCGCGAACAACTCATGGTGCTGCAGGTTCCCATGCCAGAGCCCCTGCGCACCTACGAGGCGCGCGAAAGCGTGACGCGCCGTCTGCATGCCGAAGCTGAGTACACCGGGGCATATCTGGAGCTTTTTGAGCAGATCGTGCGCTATGGCTCCACGACTACCGGTGCCGACCATCCCGTGATGGTGCAGGATCGCTACGTTATGGCGCCGAGCCCTATTCCGCGTTTCGACAATCCCAAGCTCAACGATGCCGAGAATCTCTTTTTGTTTGGCGCCGGTCGCGAGAAGAAGATCTATGCCGTGCCGCCCCATACCAAGGTGGAGTCGCTCGCCTTCGAAGACCATCCCTTTGTGCGCGAGGATTTTGAAGGTAAGCGGGCGTCTATATGACTCAAACCATCGATCCCGTTACGGGCAAGAAGGCATGGCAGTGCTCCGATACCGATTATTGCGCAGAGCGTCTCGAGGAGGGCGGAAGCGATGAGTAAAGGCACGACGATGCTTCCCGCTACGGTTCATCATGAATTTAAGGATAAGGCTCCGGTTTTGTCCGTTCGCCATCTGGCCAAGCGTTTTGGCGTCGGCTGTGACTACTGCCGCGACCCGCATGCCAAGCTCGAGCGCAACATCTGTCCTGTATGCGGCACGGTGCACGCGGTGCGCGACATCTCGCTCGAGGTGCATCGCGGTGAGATTCTGGGCATTGTGGGCGAGTCTGGTTCGGGCAAGTCGACGCTCATGCAGTGCCTCTATTTCGACCAGGAGCCCACGGCGGGCGATATGCGTGTCGCTGCATATGATGGGGGCAAAGGCAACTGCTTTGACCTCTCTCGCCAGCAAAAGCGCCTTATTCGCGATGAGATTTTTGGCATGGTTTACCAAAACCCTTACCTGGGCCTGCGCATGAACTTCTCGAGTCTTTCCAATATCGCCGAGAAGCAGATCGCTGCCGGTATCCGTGACGTTTCCTCCATGGTCGATCGCGGCCGCGAGCTGCTTGATCGCGTGAACATCCCCTTGCGTCGTGAACAAGATCCACCGCGCGCGTTTTCGGGCGGTATGCAGCAGCGCGTGCAGATTGCCAAGGCGCTTTCCAACCGTCCTCCGCTGCTGTTCTTGGACGAGGTCACCACCGGTTTGGACCTTTCGGTTCAGGCGCGCGTGCTTGATCTTATCCTCTCGCTGCGTCGTGACCTGGGAGTCTCGATGGTTGTGGTGAGCCATGACCTGGGCGTGATTCGCCTGCTTGCCGATCGCACTATCGTGATGCTCGACGGGCAGGTCATCGAACATGGCTTGACCGATCAGATCATGCAAGATCCGCAGCACGCCTACACCCAAGAACTCGTCTATTCGCTTCTTTAGGAGGTTCGCCGATGTACGTCATCCGCAACGGAATCATTGTTCAGCCCGACCGCCTGCTCTTTGGCTATGAGCTTGTGGTCGAAGACGACAGGATCGCCGCAATTCAACGCCAAGGCAAATTCGATGCGACCGCCGCGGGAGCCGGCGTTATCGATGCTCATGGTGGCTATGTCACGCCTGGTCTTGTG
>MNQC01000058.1:0-4467 GCA_001915225.1 Collinsella sp. 60_9 | reverse complement strand
CACCACAATGTATCACTCGCTTTCGGCATATGCGCAGGACATCATGGACGCCAAGCCGGTCCGGCGCTGGGAGAACACCGAGAAAATCATGGCGCTTATCGCCGGCTGCAAGCGCACCGAGGGACGAAACGCCCATCTGATTCGTCATCGCCTGCACCTGCGTCTCGAGGTCGATAACGTCAATCTGGTTGAGCAAGTTGAGGGGCATTTGCGCTCGGGCGAGGTGGACGAGCTTTCATTTATGGAGAGCGTTCGCGGCGATCACGAGCTGAGTGACGAAGAGGCGGAGCGGATCGTCGCCGCTCAGCAGGCGGCACCCAAGCTTTCCTTTGATCAGCTCAAATATCTTGCCGATGTTGCCTGTGAAAACGGCATTGCGCTGGCGAGCCACGATGACGATTCGGTCGAGCATCTGGATCTTATGCGTGAGCTCGGCTGCACGATCTCTGAGTTCCCGGTGAGTTTAGAGGTGGCGCGCGCTGCTCGCGAGCATGGCATGTCGACCGTCATGGGAACACCCAACATCTTGCTGGGGAAGAGCCATTCGGGCAACCTTTCGGCGCGCGACGCCGTGTCTAACGGAGTGGCGAGCGTGCTGTGCTCCGATTACTATCCCACGGCAATGCTGCAGAGTGCCTTTGCCCTGCACCATGATTTCAAGCTGCCGCTTGAAGAGGCGTTTGCCATGCTCACTATCAACCCGGCGCGCGCCGTGCATGCCGACGATCAGGTTGGCAGTCTGGAAGAGGGCAAGAAAGCCGATATTCTGGTCATTCGTGAGGTTGAGGAAGGCCAGCGCACCTATCCCGTGATCACGGCGACGCTGGTGGATGGCCGTGTGGTTTCGCGTATGTGGTATCCGGCGCTGCCGAGCATGTCTGCCCGTTTTGCCACCGATGCCGCGACGATCGCCGAGACCGCCGACCACGTGCCGGCAGCCGTGGCGGGTACGGATGGATCGGAGGACAAGTAATGGGCGATTCAATCGAATTCTATCAGCTCGATGTATGCCCACTCCTTGCGATCGAGGATCTTTCCAAGGGCTTTACCCTGCATGCCGCCGACCGTCGCGTGCGCGGCTGTGAACATATCTCGCTGAGCGTGCTGCCGGGTGAGTTCGTGGGCGTTACCGGCCGCTCGGGCTCGGGCAAATCCACGATTCTCAAGTGCATCTATCGTACGAATCTGCCGGAAAGCGGCCACATCGTGTACGATTCCGAGGCCTTTGGTCCGGTCGACCTTGCCACGCTCGATGAACGTCGTGTGATCTATCTGCGCAACTACGAGATTGGCTATGTCTCCCAGTTCCTCGATGCCGTGCCACGTACCACGGCCCGTGAAATCGTGCACGCGAGTGCCGCTGAGGCGTTTGCCGATGAAGATGCGATTGAGGAGGAGACAACGCGCATGCTCGAGCATTTCGACTTCCCCAAGCCCCTGTGGGACCTGTATCCCAATACGTTCTCGGGTGGTGAGAAGCTCAGGCTCAACATCGCGCGCGCTATGGTGCGTCGTCCACGTCTATTACTGTTGGATGAGCCGACTGCCAGCCTCGATAACGCGAGCAAGGTCAGAGTCCGCGATTTGATTGAGCAACTCAAGGCCGGAGGTACTACGATGCTGGGCATCTTCCATGATTTGGAGTTCATGGAAGGCGTTTGCGATCGTGAGTACAACATGCAGACTGGTGGGTTTGTCCAGGCATAGGAGGGACGGATGCAGGAACATAGATCCGTGCAGGGGTCATTTGATCTGCATACGCATTCGGTTTATTCCGATGGTTCTCAATCGGTGCAGGCATTGATTGCCGAGGCTCGTGAGCGGGGTCTTTCGGGTATTGCCATTACCGATCACGACAGTTTGCGCCAGCTGTCATCCGTACGCGCCGAAGCCCGCAAGATGGGTTTTCCCGTGATTGCGGGCGTTGAGGCTTCTTGCATTGACTCGGAAACCGGACGCAAGATTCATATTCTTTGCTACGGCCTCGCGGCTACGGCGGATGAATCTGGCCCGCTTGAGCTCTTGGTAAACGAAACGCTTGCCCGCCGTACTGCCAACACCCTGTGGCAGGCATGGACGCTCGAACGTAAAGGGATGGCCCCCTGCGGGCGAAAAGCATCGGTGGCCGACGTGGTCGAAGTCTCGCGGGCAAGTACTGGTGTCTACAAACAGCATGTCATGCAGGCGCTTACGGGGCTGGGCTATCGAGATGGCGAATATCAGTGCGTTTATCGTCGGCTATTTAAAAATGGCGGTATTGCCGAGCGCGACATTTCCTATCCCGACGCACTTACAGTTGTTCGGGCTGCTCGCGAACAGGGAGGCGTGCCCGTGCTCGCACATCCCCAGCAGATGGACTCGTGGGGGGCTATCCCCGAACTTGTTAAGGCAGGTCTGATGGGCATCGAGGCGTTTCATCCCGATAACGATGCCGTTGCGACCGAAGAGGCCTTTAGACTTGCACGGCAGTACGGAATCGTGTGCACCGGCGGTAGCGATTACCATGGGCGCTATGGCGCCCCCGAGTGCGTCGGGTCTTGTTTCATCACGCCGGATGAAGCCGGCGAGTCCGTCGCGCAGCTGTTCGACCAAGAACGCCTGCTTGCTTAGGGGGTCCGGAGATGACAGTTCGAATGGCGACTGTTGCCGATACCGACGCGGTGTACGAGCTCATGTGCCAGCTCGAGGACACTCGGTTTGACCGATTGACGTTCTGTAAGCGTTTTGCCTGGCAGCTTGCCCGACAGCCATTTTTCGCTTTTGTGCTCGAAGAGGATGACGTTGTCGGGATTGTGAACGTGCGCGTCGAGCGGCAGCTTCACCATGAACACCCCGTGGCCGAGATTTGCGAGCTCGTGGTTGACAAGGGATACCGTGGTGGTGGACGCGGGACACTGCTGCTTGAGAGGGCCATTGCGTGTGCACGAGAGCAGGGCTGCGAGGTAATCGAGGTGACCTCAAATGCCGCACGGTTGGGTGCTCACCGGTTTTACGAGAATCACGGCATGAAGAGGACGCATGCTAAATTCATGATGGGGCTGTGAGGGCCCTCAAATGTATACGCAATAACGCTCGTAAACTTTTTCAAAAATAGTTCTTGCGTTCGCGCTGGCGCTCCGTTATTCTAATTCCTGCACGCGGGCGTGGCGGAATTGGCAGACGCGTACGGTTCAGGTCCGTATGGGGGCAACCCCATGAAGGTTCAAGTCCTTTCGCCCGCACCATTGAATGAAAGAGCTCCCAGCAATGGGGGCTTTTTTGTTATGGGCCCATCGCGGGGACTTGAACCTGCGAAAGAGCGAGCGTTAAGAAAACGCGGAGCGTTTTTAGCGAGCTGGCGAGGACGCCGGCAGGCGGCCGAAGCCGGTGCGGATCCGCGGAGCGGATACGCGGACGTCCTTTCGCCCGCACCATTACATGAAAGAGCTCCCAGCAATGGGAGCTTTTTTGTTATGGGCCCATCGCGGGGACTTGGACCCGCGAAAGAGCGAGCGTAAAGAATACGCGGAGCGTTTTTAGCGAGCTGGCGAGTCCGCCGGCAGGCTGTTTTTACGGATCCAATGCCGATATTTCGTATGCCCGAAACCCCAGTGGGCAAAAAACGGCAAATATGAGTACTGTCACAAAGGCGGCAACATTTCTAGAGGTCTATTTTGTGATAATTACGCAACAGCTGTACGTTAATTTGATTCGGCTTTGAGACAAAGCGGCTCAATTTGGAAGGATCTCGGGTTCGACAGGGTGCTATTTTGCTAAATAGGCTGCTACTAAAATAGTGACAGTACTCATATTTGGTCTTTTTTGCCCACTGGCCCTGCCATCGGGCCTTTGGGGCCGTCCAGGACGGGTATCCTAGTGCCAATGTATGCCCAATAGAGGAGAAGCCATGCTGTTTTCCGGTATCATCGCCGCCCTTACCAGTCTTTTGATCCCTATTATCATTCTGTTGCTGCTGCTCCTGTTCGTGCCGTCTGTTTATCTAGACTGGCTGAAAAAGAAGCGGGCGCGAAACCGGGCAGGACTTTCGGACGCGGATGCGCGCGCGTGTATCTGTGCCAGCTTCCGCTATGTGCTGCGCTGGCTGCGGCTTGCCGGTCTGGAGCCGGAAAATGTGCCGTTCGCAAGCTATTCGGAGAAAATCGAAACGATTTTGGGACCTGAGATCGCCGCGCAGTATTTGCAGATCCTCCCGCTGTGGCAGGAGGCCGCTTACAGCACGCACGAGATGACCGAGCAGCAGCGTACGCAAATGCGCGTGTTTTTGCAGACTGCTGCGCCGCTTGTCTGGAAGAAGCTCTCCAAAAAGCAGCGGCTTTGGACAACGTACTGGCTTGCACTGTGAAAGAGCGAGGAATTTTGATGAAACGAATATTTTTGATCTTTCTATGCATGACGCTCCTTGGCACGCTGTGCGCCTGCCGGGTGCGCCTGATCGCAGACCCGGCGCAGGCCGACACGATCCTGCAG
>MNQC01000057.1:802-14544 GCA_001915225.1 Collinsella sp. 60_9 | reverse complement strand
GTCGCATAGCGCGAAGGCGGCACGTCGTGGGCCTTGGTCAGGATCGGGCGCTCGGGGTCAAAGAGCTGGTCGGCCACGGTCTGGTCGAGCAGGTCCATGCTGCGGCGATAGAGCGACTTCTCGCTAAACACGCCCACGACCTCGCCCTTGTACTCGTAGCTGCATACATCGATGTTGCCAAAGTCGCCCTGGAGTGCCTCGAGCAGGTCCAGATAGTCGGCGGCCTGGTAATGGTCGATAATCTCGAGCAACGTCTCGCGGTTGACGATGCAGCAGTCCATAGAGGCGTTGTCGCCGTACACGACGCCGGCGCTCACGCCCGTCAGGCGGCCGTTCTCGTTAATCTCGAGCTTGGTCTCGTCATCAACATTGCGCGTGGCCTTGCAGTACACCACGGTCATTTGGGCGCCGGAGTTCTCGTGCGCGTCGATGATGGTGTTAAGGTCCATGTTAAAGATGATGTTGGTGCCCATCATCACAACGTAGGGCTTGTCCGAGCGCTGGAACAGCGTCTTGTTGGAGATGATGTCGCGTAGCAGGAAGCGCATACCGCCCTTGGTGGTGCCATACGCGTTGCCGGGCACCATGAACAGGCCGCCCTTCTTGCGGTCCAGGCCCCAGTCCTTGCCCGAGCCCACGTGGTCGATCAGCGAGCGATAGTTGCCCGGCATGACGACGCCGACGGTCTTAATGCCGGCATTCATCATGTTGGACAGCGGAAAGTCGATCAGGCGGTAGCGGCCCAAAAACGGAACGGACGCGATGGGGCGGTCCTTGAGCAGGACGCTGCCGTAGGTCGAAGAGTAGTTAGCGGTGATATAACCGATGGCCTTGCGATTGATCATCGGATCATTCCCCCTTCCCGATAACGACGTCATTTCCAACGACGGCCGTATCCTTGGTGGTATCGACAGAGCCGAGCTTCACGCCCTCTTCGACCGTGGAGTTCTCGCCCAAAATAGCGCGGCAGATGTGCGCGCCGCTCTTAACGTGCGCACCCGGCAGCAGCACGGAGTCCTCGACCACGGCGCGCTCCTCGATGATGACATCGGTCGAAAGGATCGAGTGGCGAGCGGTGCCGTAGATCTTGCAGCCGTTGGAGACCAGGCAGTCGTCCAAGCGGCCGTCCGGGCCAATGTAGTGCGGCGGACGCGTGGTGATGTTGGACATGATGGGGAAGTTTTTGTCAAACAGATCGAACTCGGGGTTGTTACCCAGCAGGTCCATCGAGGTCTCGTGGAAGCTGGCGATGGTGCCGACGTCCTTCCAAAAGCCGTGGAACTCGTAGCTGTACAGGCGCTTGCCCTCGCCGAGTAGCTTGGGGATGATGTCCTTGCCAAAGTCGTGGCTCGAGCGCTGGTCCAGAGCGTCCGCCTCGAGCGCCTCGATCAGCACGTCGGCCGAGAAGATGTAGATGCCCATGGACGCGAGGTTCGAATCGGGCTTCTCGGGCTTCTCGGTAAACTTAGTGATGCGGCCGTCCTCGGGGTCGGTGGTCAGGATGCCAAAGCGGCTGGCCTCCTCCCACGGCACGGGCATAACGCTCACCGTGAGGTCGGCGTTGTTCTCAATGTGCGTCTTGAGCATCTTGCGGTAATCCATGCGATACAGATGGTCACCCGAAAGAATCAGGACGTACTTGGGGTCGTTGGCCTTGATGTCATGCGGTCGAGATCCCACGGCTGACCGTTGCCAATATACTCGTTCAGCACGAGCGGCTGATACTGAGTCAGCACACCGACCGTGTCGATGCCCGAGTTGGAGCAGTTGGACAGCGAAAAGTCGATAATGCGGAACTTGCCACCAAAGCTAACCGCCGGCTTAGCGATCTTTTGGGTGAGTGCCCCCAATCGGCTGCCCTGTCCTCCTGCGAGGAGCATCGCGATGCATTCTTTCTTACTCATCGATTTCTCCTTCTGTCATCGATGTTCTTAAACCCATTAGCGACGGGCGCGGCGCTCGGTCGCGCCCGTCGAGTAATGCCGTGCTGGCATAAGGGAGCTTGCGCGCCTTTACGCGTGCCAGATCTCGTCGCGATACTCGCGAATGGGCGGTCGCTCGAGAACCAGCCGGAGGAGGCGGTGTTGAGCAGCGCCTTGCGGCTCCAAGTCTCCTGGTCGCCGTAACTGTTCGTGAGCTTCTCCCAGGCGTCCACGTAGCTGCGGAAATCGGCCATGACCAGGTCGGGGTCGTTGTTGTTCATGAGCTCGTTGTAGATGCTCTCGAAGTTGCCCGAAAGACCCGCAAAGGTGTTGTCCTTGAGCTCGTCCATCACGCGGCCCAGACGCTCGCGATCGTTGTTGAGGGTATCCCACGCAAAGTAGCTGTTGGATGCCCAGAGCTGCTCGACCTCGGGAGCGGTCAGGCCAAAGATGGCCTCGTTCTCGCGGCCGGCCAGGTCGGCGATCTCGATGTTGGCGCCGTCGAGGGTGCCCAGCGTAATGGCGCCGTTCATCATGAGCTTCATGTTGGACGTGCCCGAGGCCTCCTTGCCGGCCGTGGAGATCTGCTCCGAGATCTCGGCGGCGGGGTAGATGAGCTGGGCGTTGCTCACGCGGAAGTTGGGGATAAAGCAGACCTTCATGACCTCGTTGACGCGGGCATCATTGTTGATGACGTCGGCAACGGAGTTAATGAGGCGGATGGTCTCCTTGGCGAAGGTGTAGCTCGAGGCAGCCTTGCCGCTAAAGATGAAGGTCGTCGGCGTCACGTGGAAGTTGGGATCCGCGATGCGACGGTTGTAGATGTCCATCACCTTCATGATGTTCATGAGCTGGCGCTTGTAGGCATGGAAGCGCTTAACCTGAACATCGAAGACGGTGTTGGGGTCAATGACCAGACCGGTCTCGGCCTTAACGTAGGCGGCCAGGCGCTCCTTGTTGGCGCGCTTGGAGGCACCCACGGCCTTCAGGAACTCGGTGTCGTCCTTAAACTCCTTGAGCTTCTCCAGCTCAAAGGCGTCCTGGAGCCAGCCGTCGCCAATGGCCTCGGTCACGAGCTTGGCGTAGGTGGGGTTGGCCTCGGCAAAGAAGCGACGGTGCGAGATGCCGTTGGTCTTGTTGTTGAACTTCTCGGGCGTCAGGGCATAGAAGTCTTTGAGCACGATGTTCTTGATGATGTCGGAGTGGATCTTGGCCACGCCGTTTACGCTGTGGCTGCAGATCACAGACAGGTTGGCCATGCGAATCTCGCCGTCCCACAGAATGGCGGTCTGGCGCAGACGCTCCTGCCAGCCCTCCTGCGTGGTGTCGAACGACTCGTGCCAACGACGGCTAATCTCGTCGATGATCTGGTACACGCGGGGAAGGAGCTTGGAGAACGTGCCGATGGGCCACTTTTCCAAGGCCTCGGGCAGGATGGTGTGGTTGGTGTAGCTCACGACCTGCGTCACGATGTTCCAGGCGTCGTCCCACTCGAGCTTCTTCTCGTCGATGAGGATGCGCATGAGCTCGGGGCCGCACATGGCGGGGTGCGTGTCGTTGGTGTGGATGGCCACAAACTGCGGCAGCAGCTCCCAGTTCTCGCCGTGCTCCTTCTCAAAGGTGTCGAGCAGGCTGTAGATGCCGGCCGAAACAAACAGGTACTCCTGCTTCAGGCGCAGCAGACGGCCGTGCTCACCGGCGTCGTTGGGGTAGAGGATGGCGCTGATGGCCTCGGCCTCGGCGCGCTCGGCATCGGCCAGGGCGTAGTCGCCGCGGTTGAAGGCCTCCAGATCGAAGTGCTCCTCTACCGGCTCGGCGGCCCAGACGCGCAGCTTGTTGACGGTCTCGCCGGCATAGCCCACCACGGGGATGTCATAGGGGACGGCCAGGATATCCTGCGTGTCCACCGTGCGGTAGAACGTACGGCCGTTCTCCTCAAAGCCCTCAACGTGGCCACCAAACTTAATGGTCACGGCCTTGTCCTGACGGCGGACCTCCCAGGGATAGCCGTGGGTGAGCCACTCGTCGGTAGCCTCGACCTGGCTGCCGTTGACGATCTCCTGCTTAAACAGACCGTAGCGGTAGCGCATGCCGTTGCCGTAGCCGGCAATGCCCTCGGCTGCCATGGAATCCAGGAAGCACGCTGCCAGACGGCCCAGGCCGCCGTTGCCCAGTGCCGGATCGGGCTCCTGGTTCTCAATGACGGACAGGTCGAAGCCCATGTCGTCGAGCGCCTCGGCGACCATGTCGCGCACACCAAAGTTGAGTAGGTAGTTGTCGAGCAGGCGGCCAATCAAAAACTCGATCGAGAAGTAGTACACGCGCTTTTTGCCCTCGGCGGTAGCGCGGGCGTCGCTCTTGGTGGCAACGGTGCGGGCCTTCTGGGCCACGAGCTTGGCCAGGGCTTTAAGCGGTCTAGGTCGCTGGCGGCCTCGACGCTCTTGCCGCTGATGCTCATGACGGCATCGCGATAGAGCTCGGTAAACTCCTGCTTGTTGTCGAAGATCTTATTCATACGTTCCTTCCCCCGGGGATGATTCTCCCGGAACGGTTATGACTTGTATCCTACGCCTCGGCGAGGCGGGTAATTACAGCTGTAACGGCTTTGTTACGCATCCTTAGGTGGTGACTTAACAGAAGCAGACTTGGCCTTGGTAGCGGCCTTTTTGGCAGTCGGCTTCTTGGCCGCGGTAGCCTTAGCAGCAGGCTTTGCGGCAGCCTTGGCCTTAGCCGTCGTAGCCTTGGCCTTAGCCGGAGCCTTCTTGGCAGCCGCAGGCTTGGGCTTTATCGAGGACGTGCGCTTGCGCGTCGCCTTTTTGGGTTTCTCAACTACCGGCGGCTTGTAGCTGCTGGGACCGCGGCGCTTAAGCACCACACCTGCCAGGCCGGGCACCTTAATCTCAATGGAGTCCATCTGCCCGTTCCAGGGATAGGGCTCGCTCGAGCAGGTGTAGGGCTCCTCACCGGCGTAACCGCTGCCGCCAAACTCGGGTCGATCGGAGTCGAAGATGACCTCCCAGTCACCCTCGCGCGGCACGCCCACGCGGAAGCTCTCATAGCTCGCCGGGTCAAAGTTGATCAGGATCACCAGGTCGTCGTCGATGTCCTCGCCCTGGCGCACAAAGCTCACGATGGACTGCTTGGAGTTGTCCGCATCAATCCAGGTAAAGCCGTCGTCGGTGTATCCCCTTGATAAACGCCTGATGATGCTTGTGAGTCTCGTACTCCTCGGTCAGGAACCACTGGATGGACTCGTAGTAGCGCCACTCAATAAACTGGCCGATCTCGTTGCCCATAAAGTTGAGCTTGGCACCGGGGTGCGTCATCTGGTAGAAGGCCAGCGTGCGCAGGCCGGCAAACTGACGCCACCAGTCGCCCGGCATACGGCCGATGAGCGAGCACTTGCCGTGCACGACCTCGTCGTGGCTCAGCGGGCAGATAAAGTTCTCGGTGAAGGCGTACATGATGGAGAACGTGAGCAGCCCGTGGTTGCCGGGACGCCACGGAAAATCGGTCTGCATGTAGTGCAGGGTGTCATTCATCCAGCCCATGTCCCACTTGTAGTGGAAGCCCAGGCCGCCGTCCTGCGGCGGATAGGTCACGAGCGGCCACGCGGTGGATTCCTCAGCCATCATCATCACGTCGGGGTAGTGCGCCTCCACGGCGCAGTTGACCTGGCGGATAAACGCGCTGGCGTCCAGGTCCTCCTCGGTGCCGTACTTGTTGAACTTCTTTTGGCCCGGATCGTCGATGCCAAAGTTGAGATACAGCATGCTGGACACACCGTCCATGCGAATGCCGTCCACGTGGAAGTTCTCGAGCCAGTACAGCACGTTGGAAACCAGGAAGGAGCGGACCTCGCCACGGGCGAAATCGAACTTGTGCGTGCCCCAGTTGGGGTGAATCTCGTGCTCAAACAGCATGTGGCCGTTAAAGGTGGCAAGGCCGTGGGAGTCGGCGCAAAAACCGCCGGGTACCCAGTCCATGATCACGCCGATGCCTGCCTCGTGGCACGCATCGATAAAGTGCATGAGCTGCTGCGGGTTGCCGTAGCGCGACGTGGCGGCGTAGTAGCCGGTCGTCTGGTAGCCCCAGGAGCCATCGAAGGGATGCTCCATGAGCGGCATGACCTCGATATGCGTATAGCCCATGTCGCGCACGTAGTCCACGAGCTCCACCGACAGGTCGTCGTAGCTGTAGAACTCACCGCGTTGTGCGGGGAAGGGGTCCATGGGGCCGGGGTAGTTGCCGTATTCGTCCGGCTCGCCCTGCGGCGCGTCGCCGTGGCGCTTCCACGATCCAATATGTACCTCGTAGATGTTAAGGGGCTGCGACATATGGTTGTGGCTGGCGCGGCGCTTGAGCCACGCGGCGTCGTTCCACTTGTAGCCATCGAGGGTCCACAGCACGCCCTCGTTGGTCTCGATAAGGTACTTATAGAGCTGACCTTGCTCGGCACCAGGAATAAAGCCTTCCCAAATAGCGCTCGTATGCATGGGCACCAGCGGGTTGGCTTCCTCGTCCCAGTCGTTAAATTCGCCAATGACGTGGACGCTCTTTACGTCGGGCGCCCAAACGCAAAAGCGCCAGCCACGCGTACGGTTCTGCGTGTCGGGGTGCGCGCCCATCTTTTCCCAGCTGCGCTCCCATGTGCCGATGCCAAACAGGTAGACATCGTCCTTGGTGAGCTCCGGTGCATGCGGGGCGGCTTTACGGGTAGCGGGCTTTTTGGGTGCTGGCTTTAGCTTTGTATCGCTCACGTTTGATCCCATCATGACGCGGCAGCGTGTTGCCTTGGTGACTAGATGCGAAAGGTCCAAGGCTGCACGAATCGAAGGGACGGCGATAGTTCTATGATTCGTTCCACCTCGCGTGCTCGGTGGAACTTTCGGCAGAAACTACGATAACACCTGTACGTTAGTTTTATGGACGAAAGCGGATTTGCGAGGGCGTTTAATCGGTAAGCGACATGTTTATACCACTGGCAGAATTGCCGTGGTAAAACCCTTGACAGTTTTACCAATTAGGGTTTCAAAACTGATAGGCTTACGTTTGGTAAAACGTTTTTAGCAGGTTGTTTACCATTTGACATCGAAAGGCTCGTTTATGAACCACATCGCTGCTCCAAGTGTTGCTTTTATTTTCGATTGCGACGGAACACTGGTTAATAGCTCCCCCGTCTGGGGCCATGCGCAGACCGAGTTATTGCGCCGTCATGGCATTGATGTAACGGTCGACGATTTTGCCCAGTTTGAGCATCTTTCGCTGGAGGACGAGTGCCGGGCCTACCACGACACGTGGAGCATTGGCGCGAATGGTGAGGAGCTGTATCGCGAACTGAGCGAGATTTTGATGGAGGGGTACTCCAAGGTGCCGCCGCGCGAGGGGCTCCTGGCTTTTTTGGAGCAGGCGCAGGAGGCCGGTATTGCTATGTGCGTTGCCACGTCCACGCCGGCCGAACTGGTGCAGTCCGCCCTTGCGAGTGCTGGCCTTGATCGCTATATGGAGTTTATTACCACGACGGGCGAGGCGGGGCGCTCCAAGCAGTTCCCCGACGTGTATGAGCTGGCGTTGCGTCGCCTGGAAGAGCGCCACGGGCACAAGCTCGAGCGTGCGTGGGTGTTTGAGGACGCAGTCTTTGGACTTAAGAGCTCTGGCGCTGCTGGCTTTAAGCGCGTTGGTATCTATGACCCGCACGGCCGTATGGAGCGCGATGAGGTGCGTGCCAACTGCGACATCTTTATCGACAGCTACGAGGACCTGGACCTGGCCCACGTGCTTTCGTTTGAGGGCTAGGCGAGGGCCGTGGCTTGCAAAGTATTAGTTGTTTGCGGCTCGCCGGTGGTGGCGAGCACGGATTTGCTTCAGCAGCTGGCAGGGGAGTGCGACCACATCGTAGCCGTAGACCGCGGCCTGGACGCCCTGCTGGGCGCGGGGCTGGGCTGTGACGTCTACGTGGGCGACGCCGACACCGTTAGTGATGAGGGACGAGCTCTGGTCGATGCCGCTGCCGATTTTGAAGTGGAACGCCACGACCCCTACAAGGACTACACCGATCTAGCACTGGCCCTAGACACCATCCGGCGCCGCTGGTCAGCCGCCGAAGTGGTAGCAACCTGCGCGACCGGCGGCCGCCCGGACATGGCCCTGTCCGTGTTAGGGTTACTGGCAGGCTATGCGGACGCCCCCGTCTGGCTCGAAGAAGACGAAGTGACGGCCAGAATCCTGCACCAGGACGAGACCTGGACCATCGAGGGCGCCGAGGGCAAAACCTTCTCTATCATTGCCATCGCTCCCAACACAGAGATAAGCGAACATGGCCTAGAGTGGGAACTAGACCACAGCCCTCTAGGCCTGTTGGCCGACACCGGCATCTCAAATGTCGTCAGGAAAACGGCCAAGATCCAAGTCCACGAAGGAACCGCAATCGCCTACCTCTACAAGTAAGGCTCTGCCGCGTGAGGGTTTTATCGGGACGGTGGGTTAATTGACTGATTTTGCCGAAGTCAAAATCAGTCAATTCAGCCCCGTCCCAGGAAAACCCGTAAGTTACTGAAACAACCCAAAAAACTTCTTGCACAACCAAGAATCTTCCCCTATAGTACTACTTCGTCACGGGGGCGTAGCTCAGCTGGGAGAGCGCTTGACTGGCAGTCAAGAGGTCAGGGGTTCGATCCCCCTCGTCTCCACCATCGTGAATACAAAGCCCTTCGGGAAACCGAAGGGCTTTTTTCATACGTGTCCACCCCACAATCCAAAGTAACGCTCTAATCAACCCGCAAAAAGTTGCGCAATTACCTTCCCGGTTTTGTACAAAGTTTGTTAGCCAAGCATAATAGTTTGAGCAATTCACGCCGCCAGCAATGCAACTCAGGCAGTGATCGCCAACCCATACACCCCCATAAACCTGCGGCAATGCGTGCAAGACGGCACAATATCCCCCATAACCACGGTAAATAAACAATATGTTGCTCAACACACCCCAAAACGTATGGGCTACCTGCTGTGCTAGGATAATTAACGTTACATGGGTTCAACTGTGCTCACGGCTCCAGCAAGCCGCAAAGCGCAGGGTCGATCAGCATCCGGCCGTAACGGCGGTGTCAGAAAAACCACGAGCTCCAATAGCCTCGTCATGCGTTTCGCATCGAATGACTTTGTTCCTGTCTATGTGCAAGCTGTTCATTCGAATCGATATTTCATGACAAATTGCAGCAGTCCTGCAGCCGTTTGCGTGCGGTCCAGTTTTGTACCCGCTTGACTGGGCCGCACGCAGCCAGCTGGAGTCGCGGTCATTTTTGCGATACACGTCCGCGACTCTAGCCACTGCACTCATACATACCGTTCACGGTGGGGCAGAGCCACGTGCTTGTCTAACTGGGCTCAGGGTTTGAATATGGAGCGCCTTCGCGCACTAAGCGCCCTGGCGAAGCCATACCCAAACCCCGTGAGCCACACGTAAGACAGCAAGGGGGTGGTGCTCGTGTGGTATGTGATCCAGGTCATTAACGGTCGCGAAGACATAATGCGCGAGCGCATTGAGCACGTGCTACCGACAGGTGCCATGCAGGAGCTCTTTTATCCCCAATTTCAAACCGAGATTAAAGTTCACGGCGAATGGGTCAACACGACCAAGCCGCTCTTTCCCGGTTATCTCATCTGCGATACGGCAGATCCCCGCACCGTGCAACAGTATCTGCTGTGCATGGACGACTTTGCCCGGGTGCTATCCCAGGACGGTCAGTTTGTGCCGTTGGCAAAAGAAGAGGTCCAGCTCATCGGCAGTTTTACGCATAGGGGAGACCGCGTAGTGCCCATGAGCGAGGCCCTAAAAGACGGCGACCAGGTCGTAGTGACGGCAGGTCCGCTGCTGGGCCACGAGGGCCTTATCAAAAACATTAACAGACGCAAGAGCACTGCTTATTTGGAGCTCGACCTTTGCGGCCGGCGCGTAACCACTCGCGTTGGCCTCGCGGTGCTTTCAGCCGAGCAGCGCGTAATGCGAAACCTTAAAAAAGCGATCGCCTAATTACGGGCGACTGTTTAACGGGACAGGGAGGATCCCCGGGGATGGGGACGTAGGTTTGAAGGAAATAGTGTCAGATAAAACTGAATATTCTACAGGAGCGCCGGCGGGGGCCGCGCTTGTTGCCCAGGCAATGAGCGGCGACGGCGCGAGCATGCGCTACAAGGCCATGCAAGCCGTCAAGGACTGGGACCGCACGCGCCTGGTCTACCGCACCGTCAAGCGCGCCTTCGACATCGTGTTCAGCGGCTGCGTGCTGGCCGTCATCGCCGTGCCGAGCCTGGTGCTCGCCGCCGCTATCCGCCTGGAGAGCGAGGGCAACCCGTTCTACAGCCAGATCCGCGTGGGCCAGACCCACCGCGACGGCAGCCTGTCCACCTTCCGCATGTGGAAGTTCCGCTCCATGTACAGGGATGCCGACGAGCGCCTCGCCGAGCTCAAGGGGCAGAACGAGATCGCCGGCGCCATGTTCAAGATGAAGGACGACCCCCGTGTCACCAGGATCGGCAAGTTCATCCGCAAGCATTCCATCGACGAGTTCCCGCAGTTCCTCAACGTATTCCTGGGCCAGATGTCCGTCGTCGGCCCGCGTCCGCCGCTGCCCAACAGCGCCTGGCCGTTAAGCCTGGGATCACCGGCTGGTGGCAGGTGACGGAGCGCAACTCAACGGGTTTCGATGGGATGGTTCAGCGCGACCTGGAGTACATCGCCAAGCGCGGTCCCGTTACGGACCTCAAGATCGTCGCTCTCACGGTGATCGAGGTCATCACCGGTAAGGGTGCGTGCTAATGCTCCGGGACTATTCAAAATTCGTTGAGCTCAAGCGTGTTCCCGTAATCGATGTTCCGATCACGGGAACCAATATGTCTGAGTGCGTCGAGTTTCTCACTCGCCATATAGATGAGCTACATGGCGAGTATATTTGCGTATCCAATGCTCACACGTCGGTTATGGCTCATGACGACCCTTCCTATTGGGCCTGCCAAGCGGACTCCCTCATGTCCGTTCCCGACGGCAAGCCTTTATCTGTTGTTGGACGTAAAACAATAGAGTCAATGGGGCGTGTAACTGGACCCGATCTAATGCGAGAGATTTTCAGCATTTCCTTGCAGCAGGGATGGAGCCATTACTTCTACGGTAACGAGCAGAAGAATCTCGACGCTCTCAAGAATTCACTTCAAAAGGAATATCCGGGCCTAGAAATAGCTGGCATGGAGCCTTCGGTTTTCCGACCGCTCTCCGACAGCGAGAAGCGAGACCTTTCGCGACGTATCGCTGATTCGGGTGCAGACTTCGCATGGATTGCGCTGGGTGCGCCTCGCCAGGAAGTCCTCATGCATGAGCTTAAAGGTGGCCCCCAGCCAATAATGATCGGTGTCGGGGGAGCCTTCAATGTCCTCGCCGGAGTGGTGCCGGAGGCACCGATCTGGATGCAGGACTTGAGCCTCGAATGGCTATACAGACTTATCCAAGAGCCGAAACGACTTTTCAAGCGATACCTCATTACTAACACTAAGTTTCTCTTTTACCAGTTCACTGGCGCAAAACGCAAGGAAGGCAAGTAGATGAAATCCACGACCGCATTCAAAGACAAGACCCTGATGATCACGGGAGGCACCGGCTCGTTCGGCAACACCGTGCTCAAGCACTTCATGAACACCGACCTGGCCGAGATCCGCATCTTCTCGCGCGACGAGAAGAAGCAGGACGACATGCGCCACCGCCTGCAGGAGAAGTCGCCCGAGCTCGCCTCCAAGGTCCGCTTCTTCATCGGCGACGTCCGCAACGCCCAGAGCGTGCGCGACGCCATGCACGGCGTGGACTACATCTTCCATGCCGCAGCCTTGAAGCAGGTTCCCTCCTGCGAGTTCTTCCCCATGGAGGCCGTCCGCACCAACGTCATCGGCACGGACAACGTCCTGCACGCCGCGATCGAGGAGGGCGTCGACCGCGTCGTGTGCCTGTCCACCGACAAGGCGGCCTACCCCATCAACGCCATGGGCAAGTCCAAGGCCATGATGGAGTCCATTATCTACGCCAACGCCCGAAACGGCGCCAGCCGCACCACCATCTGCTGCACCCGCTACGGCAACGTCATGTGCTCGCGCGGCAGCGTTATCCCGCTGTTCATCGACCGCATCCGAAAGGGCGAGCCGCTCACGGTCACCGACCCCAACATGACACGCTTCCTCATGAACCTGGACGAGGCCGTGGACCTGGTGCAGTTCGCCTTCGAGCACGCCAACCCCGGCGACCTGTTCATCCAGAAGGCGCCGGCCTCCACCATCGGCGACCTCGCCGAGGCCGTGCAGGAGGTCTTCGGCCGGGTGGGCACCCAGGTGATCGGCACCCGCCACGGCGAGAAGCTCTTCGAGACCCTCATGACCCGCGAGGAGCGCCTGCGCGCCGAGGACATGGGCGGCTACTACCGCGTGGCCTGCGACTCGCGCGACCTGAACTACGACAAGTTCGTCGTGGACGGCGAGGTGGAGACCCAGGCAGACGAGTCCTACACCTCCCACAACACCGAGAGGCTCGACGTGGAGGGCACCATCGCCAAGATCAAGACGGCCGAGTACGTGCAGCTGGCACTCGAGGGCCGCGAGCACGAGGCGGTGCAGTAGGGTGCGCGTCCTCGTCACAGGCGCCAGGGGCTTCGTCGGGAGGAACCTCTGCTGCGCGCTGAAGAACGTCCGCGACGGCAAGGACCGCCGTGCGAAATACCAGCAACTCCTTCCCCTCGAGGTCATGGAGTACGACCTCGACTCGACGCCCGGGGAGCTGGAGGACTACTGCTCCCGCGCCGACTTCGTCTTCAACCTGGCCGGCGTCAACCGCCCCGAGGACCAGTCCGAGTTCATGGAGGGCAACTTCGGGTTCGCCTCGACGCTGCTGGACACCTTGGAGCGCCACGGCAACAGTTGCCCCGTGATGCTCTCCAGCTCCGCGCAGGCGAGCCTGTCGGGCCGCTTCGAGGGCTCGGTCTACGGCGAGTCGAAGCTGGCGGGGGAGGGGCTGTTCCGCGAGTACTCGGAGCGCACCGGCGCCCCCGTGCTCATCTACCGCTTCCCCAACCTCTACGGCAAGTGGTGCCGCCCGCGCTACAATTCCGCCGTGGCGACCTTCTGCGACGCCATCGCCAACGGCCGCCCCTACACCGTGAACGACCCCACGGTGGAGCTGGAGCTCCTCTACATCGACGACCTGGTCGGCGAGATGCTGGGCGCGCTGCTCGGCGGGGAGCACCGCTGCGGCTACGAGGGACTCGAGATGGTAGAGGGTGACGACTTCTGCTACGTTCCGGAAACTGACGTCAAGTCGCTAGGCGAGATCGTCTACCTTCTCGACTGCTTCCGCGACAGCCGCGAGACTCTCTCGGTGCCCGACCTGACGGAGGGCTCCTTCTCCAAGAAGCTGTGGAGCACGTTCCTGTCCTACTACGAGCCGGGGCACTTCGCCTATAGCCTGAAGCCCAACACCGACGACCGAGGCTCGTTCACCGAGTTCCTGCGCACGCCCGAGCGCGGCCAGGTCTCCGTCAACGTGAGCAAGCCCGGCATCACCAAGGGCAACCACTGGCACATGAGCAAGTGGGAGAGGTTCCTGGTGGTCTCCGGCACCGCGTCGATCAAGCTGAGGAAAGTAGGGGAGGATGCCGAGGGGAACCCGTTCCCCGTCGACGAGTATATAGTTTCTGGGTCTGACATGCGCGCCGTGGAGATGATCCCGGGCTACACGCACTCCATAACCAACCTGTCCGACACCGAGGACCTCGTGACGGTCATGTGGGCCAA
>MNQC01000057.1:0-720 GCA_001915225.1 Collinsella sp. 60_9 | reverse complement strand
TTTTCGCGGTCGCTTCTATGTTTTGGCCGCAGTGTGAAAGCGCTTCCTCGTAAAGCTATAGTTCAGCCCCTCGTTAAACGGTCTTTTGCACGGTGCGGAAAGGGTTTCTCGCTTGGAAAGCGTTGCGATTTGCAAGGCTTGGAGAACATTTCAGTCGGTAATGATGTGTCATTTGGGCCCGATACAAGAATTTGGACAACGGGCGCAGAAGTAATTATTGGTAACGATGTTATGTTTGGCCCACATATAACTCTAATCTCTGGTGATCATCGCACTGATGTCAAAGACAAGCCTATGCGAGCTGTAAGGCCAACTGAAAAATTACCCAGTAATGACCAAGACATTGTTGTTGGTAACGATGTTTGGATTGGGGCAAACGTTACGATTTTAAAAGGTGTGCATATTCCCGATGGAACAGTAATTGCTGCTGGTGCGCTCGTCGTTCGTAGCCCTTATGAAGAAAATTGCATTTGGGGGGGGGTTCCCGCACGTCTAATCGGGAGACGATTTGATGACTAGGAATAAGACGGAGTTTGGCACCTTAAGTATGTTTGGTGTTGATCCGAGCTGTTTAGGAGGCATTAGTACGCTAACGCGCATGCTTTCTTTTGAGCTAGATAGATGCGAGCAAGTTGATTTTTGCTATTTAATAACGACCAATCAGGGAAATGCCCTTCAAAAGATCCGTTGTTTTGTAAGCGCGCTCTTAAAGGCCCGAAA
>MNQC01000056.1:4601-8736 GCA_001915225.1 Collinsella sp. 60_9 | reverse complement strand
TCCGTTTTTGATGTCCGGCGTCGTGCCACAGTCCGGCTATGGATTCTCCGCACGTGGCGGACGCCAGACGGGTATGCGCTTTAAGCCCAAGACCCGCAAGCTCAAATAGGGGAGGCCCGTAGATGTCTTCCCAGTTGACGGTTATTATCGCCGGTATCGTGCTAGTTGTGGCCATCGTGGTCGCACTGGTCATCATGCGTCGCGGCGATTCCCGTTTTACCTACGATACGCAGCATGGAACGACCCCGCGAGCCACCGAGGGCGAGGGCAATACCGCGGTGACCGCCTTTAAGGGCCGCTTTTCCATCCTCACCACGGGTGTGGGCGCGATGTTTGCGGCGCTCGCCGTCAAGCTGTGGGGCATGCAGATGGTCTCGTCGGACTATTACGAGAAGCAGGCCAATAGTAATCAGACTCGCACCGTTACCACTCCACCACTCCTGCTGTGCGCGGCCGCATCCTCGACCGCAATGGCGTGGCGCTTGTCCAGAACCGTCCCTCGCTTGCTGTCGTGGCCTTCCGCGACCTTGCCGAGGATGAGGTCCTGGTTCGCCATCTTGCCAACGTGCTTGGAATGCCTTACGTGGCGGTCCTTCGCAATATTCAGGACAATACAGAGGGCGCTCAGAGCCTGCATACCATCGCGACGGACGTCCGTCGCTCCACGGTTGCCTATATTCAGGAGCATGCCGGCGAGTTCCCGGGCGTCAAGATTGCCGAGCGTACCGAGCGCCAGTATCCATATGGCGAGACGGCATGCCATATCTTGGGCTATACCGGCACCATTACCTCCGAGCAGCTCGAGGCCCAGAATAAGAAAACCTCTGGGGATGATGATGCTTCTGCTGGCAAGATTACGTACCAGTCGGGCGATATCGTGGGCCAGGCGGGCGTTGAGAGCTACTACGAAATCCTGCTGCAGGGTATTCGTGGCGAGCAGACCGTCAAGGTCGATGCCTCGGGCAATGTGACCGGTCAGGCCGGCGCCGTGCCCGCGAAGGCCGGCTCCGACATTAAGCTCACGCTCGACCTTAAGATCCAACAGGCCTGCGAGACGGCACTGGCGAGCGCTATCGAGCTTGCCAAGACCACTGGCTACAGCAATGCCGGCAACGGCGCTGTGGTGTGTCTCGATCCCAACAATGGCGAGATCCTGGGCATGGCGAGCGAGCCCAAGTTCGATCCGTCCGTCTTTATCGGCGGCGTCTCAAATGACGTGTGGACCGAGCTCAATGATGACAAGGGTTAGCGGACAGTACATGTCGGCTTCGACCATCAAGCCGCTCTCGGCGCTGGCCGGTCTTGAGTTTGGAACCTACACTTCAACGCAGACAACCAACTGCACGGGCTATTGGACGGGCCTGGGCAAGGCTTGGGGCAAGCGCTGCTGGCTGACGTCTGGCCACGGCACCATGACGCTGCAGTCGGGTATCGCCAACTCGTGCGACCCCGTCTTCTACGACATGGGCAAGGCGTTCTTTTATGACGAGCAACATCCCGAGGGCCTGCAGGAGGTCTTTCGTCGCTGGGGTCTAGGCAAGACCTGCGGTATCGATCTGCCGAGTGAGGGCGCGGGCCGTATTCCCGATGCCGAGTGGAAAGAGTCGTACTTCACCGACGCATCTGCCGAGGACCGCAAGTGGAATGCCGGCGATATGACCAACATTGCCATCGGTCAGGGAGACATCCTGGTGACGCCCCTGCAGATGGCGTGCGCCTATACAACGGCAAGGGCAAGAAGAAGCGCCTGGAGGCCAAGATCAACAGCGATTCGGATTTGGCTCTTGTTCGCAACGGCATGCACGACGTGATTTACACGGCATCGACGTCCCTGGCGGCTCACTTTGGCACCCTGACGCCCCAGGTATATGGCAAGTCGGGCACGGGCGAGAAAAGCGGCGAGGACGAATACGCGTGGTTCTGCGCCTATGCACCGGCCGATGATCCCAAGTATGTCATCGCTACTGTCCTGGAGCAGGGCGGCGGCGGCTCAGATACCGCGATGCATGTCGTGCGCGACGTGCTCGGTGTGATTTATGACGAGCCCGATACCTCTTCGGCCTCGGGCGATTCTTCGGTTCGATAGGAGGTTGCGATGGATTTTTCTCCGGCGGATCTGTTCCGTTCAACCAAGACCGGCTCTCGCAGCAGCCTGGACCGCGTCAACAAGCAACTTTCGGCCTCGCGCGGCACGTTTCGCCAAAAGGTGCATATCGGTGTGCTCGTGGCTACTGTGGCGCTCGTCGCCTACGGTGCCATCATCATCTGGTCGGCTTCGCAGTTTAAGGCCGATGCCTCGTTCTCACGCCATCTGCTGGGAATTGGCATCGGAGCGGTGCTGGCGGTGCTGGTCTGGCGTACCGATCTGCGCGGTATTTCCAATTTCTCGACGGCGTTGCTCGTCATCGACCTGATCGTGATCCTCTCGCCCAAGATTCCGGGTCTGTCCTATACGGGCGGTCTGGGCATGACGGGCTGGATCAAGATTCCCGGTATCGGTTTGACATTCCAGCCGGTTGAGCTTGCCAAGCTCATCACCATCTTCTTTATTGCTACGCTTGGCTCGCAGTATAACGGTCGCATCGATACCGTTCGCGACTACGTCAAGCTCTGCGGCATGCTGTCCATTCCGTTTTTGGCCGTCGTTGCCATGGGCGACCTGGGCTCGGGCCTGGTCGTGCTGGTTTCGGGCGCCATCGTCATCTGTATGAGCGGTGCACGCCGCGAATGGGTGCTGTCGACCCTGGCCCTGCTCGTGGGCCTGGTGGCCCTCGTCCTGGCGCTCGATTCGGTCTTTGATTCGTTGCTCGGCCACGATGTGCTCATCAAGCAGTATCAGATGAACCGTCTGACGGTCTTTATCGACCCCGATAATGCCGATTCGGACGATGCCTACAACCTGCAGCAGTCGCTTATCGCCGTTGGCTCGGGCGGCTTCTTTGGTAAGGGCTTGGGCCATGCGACGCAGTCGGCCGGCGGCTTTCTGCCTGAGTTCCACACCGACTTCGTCTTCGCCTTCCTGTCCGAGACCTTTGGCTTTTGCGGTTCCTTTTTGCTCCTGTGCCTCTACGTGCTGCTGATCTTTTCGACGATTCGCGTGGCCTTTAAGTGTGAGTCACTGTTTTTGCGTCTTTCGTGTGTGGGCATCGTTGGCATGTGGGCGTTCCAGACCTTCGAAAATATCGGCATGTGCATCGGCATGATGCCGATTACCGGTATTCCGCTCCCATTTATTAGCTTCGGTTCGTCTTCGATGATGATTCAGCTGCTGACGGTGGGTATCGTACAATCCATATGGCGGCATCGTTCGGGCGCCGCGTAACCGCTGGAGGGGTTTGCCATGAAAATTCCCGTAGATAAGCTGACCCGCGCTTTTAAGATGGGCGCGTCCGTTAAGAAGGAATCCGATACGCCGGTGCGCGTCTCGGTCTATCTGGATTCGTCCGCCTCGCGCTTTCTGGCCGAGACGGTGCGAGACGCCTTTGTGCCACAGACGACCTCGGGCATTGTGCGCGTCGAGCGTCTGGGGGAGGAGCGAATTGCTCCAAAGACCGATACCGATGTGGTACTGGTGCTCTCGTGTGGTTCCGACCGCTTGGAGAGTGCCGTGCAGGAGCTCGTGATCGCTGGCGCGCCCGTGTGCGTGCTTGCCGAGTCTGCTGTGGAGGTGCCGTTTATCGAGGAGTCCACGCCCATGCTCGGCGTGGTAGCGGCAACCGATAAGACGTATCTGCTCGAGACGCTTGCCCGCTGGATTCTCGATCGCACTGACAAGGAAACGGCTTTTGCGGCGAACTTTGCCTTTATGCGTATCGCCGCGGCCAACCGCATCATCACCTCGTGCGCGCTCACCAATATGGCGACCGGTGCGCTGGTGTTTTTGCCGGGCGCCGATTATCCCGTTATGGCCCTGGCGCAGGTGGGCATGCTCTTTGAGCTCGCTGCCGTCTTTGGACGCGGCATTAAGCCCGAGCGCGGCTACGAGGTCGCGGGCGTGCTTGCCGGCGGTCTTGTGATCCGCGCGGTCACCCGCGCGCTCGTCAAGCAGACGCCGCATATTGGGTTTGCCGTCAAGGCGCTCACTGCTGCCGCGGGCACCTATGGCATGGGCCGTGCGCTTGTTTCGCTCTACGAG
>MNQC01000056.1:331-4590 GCA_001915225.1 Collinsella sp. 60_9 | reverse complement strand
TGTCGACTACAGCCGTGCCAACGAGGTGGTCACTGCCACGTTCTCCCGCGTTCGCGATCTGGTGACCACGGTCGCGGGCGCTACCCGTCCTATGGCGTCCTACCAAGACGCATCCGATCTCGCTGCTTAGGGGTTTTCCGTTGCGCGTTGCATACCAAGACTGTTTTCATTTAATTGAGCCGTTGCTCGCCAAGGTCGAGAAGCCGAGCCGCTATATCGATCACGAGTGGGGCACGCTTTCCAAGGCCGATGCCGACTACCGTTGCTGCCTGATCTATCCGGATGTGTACGAGGTCGGTCTGCCCAACCAGGGCATCGCCATCCTCTACAACATCCTTAACCAGGCCGAGGGCATCTCCTGCGAGCGTGGCTATGTGCCGTGGCCCGATATGGGCGACGCTATGCGCGAGGCGGGCATTCCGCTGCTCTCGCTCGAGGGTGCAGCGCCGGTCGCTTCGTTTGATATCGTCGGTCTGCATGTGCCGCACGAGATGGCGGTGACGAACTTCCTCGAGGCACTCGACCTCGCTGGCATTCCACTGTTGGCGGCCGACCGAGGTGAAGACGACCCCATCATCATCGCCGGCGGCCCCTCGGTGTACAACCCCGAGCCGTACGCGGCCTTCTTCGATGCCATCCTCATCGGTGAGGGCGAGGAATCGCTGCTCGAGACCTGCCAGCTGCATCGCCGCCTGCGTGACGAAGGAGTCCCGCGCGCGCAGATTGTCGAGCAGCTTGCATCCATTGCCGGCAACTACGTACCGTCGCTCTATGAGGTTCGTCACGACGAGCCCTGCTCGCCGCATGGCTACACCGTGCCGCGTGAGGGCAAGGATGCGCCGACCGTGGTCTACAAGCGCGTCGTCGAGGATTTCGGCGCCACGAATCCGTTGTCGCAGTCGTGCGTACCCTATGCGCAGCTGGTCCACGACCGCCTGTCTATCGAGATCCTGCGCGGCTGCGCCCGCGGCTGTCGTTTTTGCCAGGCCGGCATGACGTATCGCCCGGTGCGCGAGCGCTCGGCCGACCAGATCGTCTCGTCGGTGATTCAGGGTCTGGAAAAGACCGGCTATGACGAGGTGTCGCTGACCTCGCTCTCCACGACCGACCACTCCTGCATTCGCGACGTGCTCGGCAGGCTCAACCGTCGCCTGGAGGATACGGGTATTCGCGTGTCTATTCCGTCGCAGCGCCTGGATTCGTTTGGCGTGGATATGGCCGAGTCGGTCGCCGGCGAAAAGAAGGGCGGCCTGACGTTCGCGCCCGAGGCCGGCAGCCAGCGCATGCGCGACATCATTAACAAGAACGTGACCGAGGAGGACCTGGACCGTGCGGCCAAGGCGGCCTTCGAGGCCGGCTGGAACCGCATGAAGCTCTACTTTATGATGGGCCTTCCCGGCGAGCGCGACGAGGACATCGTGGCCATCGCCAATCTGGCCGATCACGTGCTGGAGCTCGGTCGTTCCGTGGTGCCCAAGGCTCGTCGCGGCTCGATCTCGGTGTCCATCTCGGTTTCGGTCTTTATCCCCAAGGCTGCCACGCCGTTCCAGTGGTGCCCGCAGCTCGACTACGACGACGTCAAGCGTCGCCAGAAGCTGCTTATCACGAGCGTTCGCAACCGTGCCGTCCGCGTTCATTACCACGATGCCGAGACCTCGCTCATCGAGGCCGCACTGTCCCGCGCCGGTCGTGACATGACGCCCGTCATCATCGACGCTTGGCGCTCGGGCTCTCGCTTTGACGCCTGGGTAGAGCATTTCTCGCTCGATAACTGGAAGGAGGCTGCTGCCAAAAACGGCATCGACCTCAATGAGCTTGTGCACCTGCCCTACGAGTTGGACTGGCGCCTGCCGTGGGAGCACGTGAGCCCCGGCTGCACACGCGGCTTTCTCGAGCGCGAGTACCGTCGCTCGCTCGAGGGCGTCACGACTCCCGACTGCACCCGCACGTCGTGCACCGGCTGCGGGATCTGCCCCACGCTCCACGCCAAGAATGTATTGATGGGTGATCGCGCATGAGTGAGCGCCTGACCGACAACCCCTCGCTCTTTAGGCTTCGTGTTCGCTATGGCAAGCGCGATCGCCTTAAGTACCTGGGCCATCTCGAAGTGATCCATACCATTGAGCGCATCGTGCGCCGTGCGGGACTTCCCTATGCCGTCACGCAGGGCTTCTCTCCGCACATGCGCGTGGGCTTCTCTTCGGCGCTACCGGTGGGTACGTCGTCGACATGTGAGTGGTATGACCTGTTTATGACCGAGTTCGTGGCGCTCGACGAGGCGTTTGGGCGCCTGGCTGCGGCGTCTCCGGCCGATCTGGCGCCCATCGATGCGGCGTACATCGACGTGCGCACGCCGGCGTTGACGGCGCAGCTCACGCGCCTGTCGTATCGCATCGACCTGCATCTGGACCCCGAGGCGCCCGTAAGCGCCGACGAGGTGCATCGTGCGATCGACACGCTGCGCGCGGGCCATGGCATCGACTACGCGCGCGGAAAAAAGAGCAAGCGCTTGGATTTGGATCACACGCTCGTGGGCTATGAGCTCACGGCGGGGGAGCGCCCGGATCATTTGGTGCTCATGCTCGACACCCATGCTGACAACGAGGGCTCCATGCGTCCGGAAATTTTGCTTTCCGCTGCTGATGTTTTGTTGCAGGGCTTGACCCCGGGCGTGGATGCACCTATTGTTTCCACCGGTATGCAAGACCTCGTGACCATCTGCTCCTACGATGTCGAGCGTCAGAATCAAGCATGCGAGGACGACGAGGGCCGACTCGTCAGCCCCATACCTGTGCGAACTTGTGGATTTGCTCCACATACTCGTTGACGGGGGTATTTTCGCCTGCTACTATATTCGGCTGTTGCACTAACTGATGCATGAAGGGCAAGTAAACATGTACGCAATCGTTAACACGGGCGGCAAGCAGTACAAGGTCGCCACCGACGATGTCATCACCGTCGAGAAGATCGAGGGCAATGAGGGCGACAAGGTCACCCTGCCGGTTATCTTCCTCAACGATGGTAAGAAGATCGTCACCGATCCCGACAAGCTGGCCAAGGCCAAGGTTACCGCTCAGATCGTTGAGCAGTTCAAGGGCGAGAAGCAGCTGGTCTTCAAGTTCCACAAGCGCAAGCGCTATCGTCGTCTGAAGGGTCACCGTCAGCAGCTCACCAAGCTGAAGATCGTGAAGGTTCAGGCTACCTCCCGCGCCAAGAAGGCTGTCAAGGCAGAGGCTGAGGCTGTTGCCGAGGCTCCCGTCGCCGAGTAGATTACACTCGTAACGAAAGAGTAGGTATACACAATGGCACACAAAAAAGGACTCGGTTCCTCCCGTAATGGCCGTGACTCCCGCGGTCAGCGCCTTGGCACGAAGCGCTATGCCGGCCAGACGGTAACCACGGGCACGATTCTCGTCCGTCAGCACGGCACGCACATCCACCCGGGTGAGAACGTTGGCCGTGGTAAGGACGACACGCTGTTCGCGCTGGTCGACGGTACCGTTGAGTTCCACAAGGGTATCAAGCACAGGGTCAGCGTACGCCCGCTCGCGAACGCGTAATTCACCCTTCATAGAGCACATATGTGGGAGGCACTTGAGTTTTAGGATTCAAGGGTCTCCCTCTTTTTTGTAGGAGGCGATTCTGTTGTCACAGTTCACCGATATCAGCCGCATTAACGTGTGCGGCGGCGACGGCGGAGCCGGATGCATGTCGTTTAGGCGCGAGGCATTTGTCCCCAAGGGCGGCCCCGATGGCGGCGACGGCGGTCGTGGCGGCAATGTCGTCATCCAGGCCGATGCTCAGCTGTCTTCGCTGATCGATTACCGCTTTAAGCATCACTTTCGCGCCGAGCGCGGCACGCACGGGCAGGGTGCCCGTCGTAACGGCAAGAGCGGCGAGGACCTGATTCTCAAGGTCCCTATGGGTACCGTGGTGCGCGAGCTCGACCCCGAGACGCAGACCCCGATGTTCGAGATTGCCGATCTGGTGCATGATGGCGAGCGCGTTGTCGTGGCCCCTGGTGGCGCCGGTGGTCTCGGCAATACGCACTTTGTGACGTCGGTGCGCCGCGCGCCCGCGTTCGCCCAGCTGGGCGAGCCGGCCGAGGAGCACTGGATTGAGCTCGAGATGAAGCTCATGGCCGATGCCGCGCTCGTGGGCTTCCCCTCGGTGGGTAAGTCATCTCTCATCGCGCGCATGAGTGCCGCCCGCCCCAAGATCGCCGACTACCCGTTTACCACGCTCGTGCCGAATCTCGG
>MNQC01000056.1:0-308 GCA_001915225.1 Collinsella sp. 60_9 | reverse complement strand
CCAGTTCCTGCGCCACATTGAGCGTACGGCTCTGATCATGCATGTCGTCGACATGACGGGTGGTTTTGAGGATCGCGATCCGGTCGAGGATTATCGCATCATCAACCGCGAGCTCGAGCAGTATGGCGCCGAGCTTTCGGAGCGTCCGCAGATCGTTGTTGCCAACAAGTGCGACGCGCCGGGCACGGCCGATAAGATTGCCGACCTCAAGCGCGCAGCGCTCGACGATGGACATATGTTCTTTGCCGTGTCTGCCGTGACGGGCGCCGGCCTCAACACGCTGATGCTTGCCGTGGGCGAGCAGGTGG
>MNQC01000055.1:0-8940 GCA_001915225.1 Collinsella sp. 60_9 | reverse complement strand
GGGCCGGCCGATCCGGCCCTCAGGGTATCGGGTTCCCACATTCATCCGCACATGTGCGGATGAATGTGGGAGGTGTTCGGATAAAGTCGATAATCAAGGTTCGTCCTGAAAAACGCGCCGCTGGCAGAGAGTCTTGTCGCTTTAGTTTGGTGGTGTGCTACACTGCTACGGGCAAAAGCCACAGGCGTTGCCCTATTGCGTAGAACGGGCGAACGATGCCCGATGTCAGTATCAACTTCGATGCCTTTTGGCGGGTTTGGCGGTGATCGATGAATATCGAGAACATGTTTGACAAGCCTGATGTCAAGCAGCTGGTCCACGCATTTAGCCTTTTGGACGACGAGAAGGATATCCAAGCGTTTTTGACCGATATCTGCACGCCGCGCGAGATTTGCGACCTTTCTCAGCGTTTGCAGGTTGCGCGCTATTTGGACGAGGGCGAGCCTTATGTTGAGGTTCAGGCCCGTACCGGCGCTTCGTCCACCACGGTGAGCCGCGTTTCAAAGGCGCTGAACGGCGAGTACGGTGGCTACCGCAAGATCCTCATTAAGTTGGAGGATGGCGAGTAGGCCGGCGACAACATTGAATTACGAAGAACCGTCCCTCCGGGGGCGGTTTTTTGATCCCTTGGGGACGGAGGAAAACGAATCACCGGGTTAGACTGACCCCCTCTGTGATCCATTTTCCTCCGTCCTCAAGGGATCAAATCTGTTGGCGTGGGGCAAATCTGTCCGCTTGGGCGGGTAGGATGGATGCATTGATTATTGCGAACAGTTTGAGCGGAGGACCATGCCTGTTCGAATCTATACCACCAATGCCGGCACGGATTTGAGTGATGCCGAGTCGGCGCTGCTTGCCGACCTTGTTGGCTGCCACGGACGTGCCGTGCTGCTGACATCTACGTTTGCCGAGCTCGACCTGTGCCGTCATGATGCGGCGGAAGCCGGGATTTCGCTGGGCATTGACTACAAGACGCCTACATCGTGGCTTCGCTCGCTTTGGGAGCTTATGGGCGACGGGCGCGGTTTCGTCGACAACCTGCAGCGCCAGATGCTGTTCTCGGACATGGTCACGCGTCTCGACGATGCCGACCTGCAGCCGCTTTCGCGCAGCCAGGGCACAGTGCGCATGCTCGCGCGCATGGCCCGCGACGTGTTGCCGGGCGTTGCGGGGACGGGTGCCGAACGATGCCGTGGCGACAACTGCCAGCCTGAGCCAAAAAGCGATGCCGAGGCTCGTGTGTTCGAGCTTTTGCGCGCCTACGCGGGTGGTTTGGACCGTCGAGATATGGTTGAGCCCTGCGAGGCAGCTGACATAATGACCAGTGTCCTGGCCGATAGCCTGCCGGCGTGCACTCGCGCCGTATGCGTGCGCGGTATCACGTCGTTTACGCACGGTCTGCTCGAGCTGCTGTCTGCCGTGGCGAACAATGGGGGAGAGGTCGTCGTGCTGCTTGCCCGCGAGCAGGCGGCGATGCGCGAGGAGCTTGCCGCGGCATTTGATGCCCGCGATGTGTTGTTTGAGATCGCGCCGCTAGGGGAGGGTGTCGGCGCGTCTGATGCCGCTTACGGGACCGCCGCTCAGCCTGCCTTTATTGAGGTCGCTGGCCCCCATGCCTGTGCTCATGCTTATGCGGACGCAATTGATGATCTGGTAAAAACGTGCCGGGGTTCCGGGGTCGACGGCGCCTCTGCCGACCCCGTGCGTGTGCTTGCCGTTTCTGCCCGGGCACCCCAGCTGTTCGGTGAGCTCGCCTCTCGTCTGGCGGCGCGTCACATTGCGGCCGAGACGGCTGAGTTCACGGCGTTTTTCCAGTCCATCGCGGGCAGGCAGTTTACGGCGCTCGCCAACCTGATCGAGCGTATGAAAGCCGCCGACGAGGGCACCGCTTCCAAGACCGAGTGGTGGCCCGCGCCGGCGCTTACCGACTGGATTTACAGTCCGCTTTCGGGTGCCGATGCCGCCAGCGCGCGCACCTTCGACAAGAACATGCGCCTGTCGCGCGGCAAGACCACTGCGGGCGTCAAGAGCTTGCTTCAGAGCGTTCAGGGCCAGGTCAGGGGCACGCGCAAGGCTGCCAGTGGTGATAACTGGTTTAAGAACGTGCCGTGCGTGGTCTCGGACGTGTTCCAAGCGCTGTGGCGCGACAAACCCGTGACGGCGCTCAAGGCAATGCTCGCCGTCGCCGAGGCGTTGCCCGATCGCGCCCTTGGAGGCCTTGACGGTCAGGCCCGTCGCCAGGCGGAGACCGCCCTGCTGCGACATGCCATCGACATCCTTATGAACGATGCTCGCGCGCTCGACGTGTCGCAGGCCGCGACCGTGCCGGTTCTCGACGGCGTTCGAACCAAGGTGGACAAGCGCAGTACCGCCTACGATTACGAGACCTACGAGGTCGATCGCACACCACGAGCACAAGTGCGCTTCGCGTCGCTTGCCGATGCGTCGGTTCTTCGCCCTGACAGCTACGATGCCGTGCTGTTTGCCGATGTCGACCTGGACAGCTATCCGCTTTCGCACGAAGAGGGCCCGCTTGCCACGTTGACGGCCGAGCTGCGCCGCGACGGCGTGTCTTTGGAGCCCGCCGCCCTGCTGCGCGTGCGCTTTGGCCGTGCGATGCAGGCGGCGAGCGGTCCGGTCGCGCTCGCCCGCGTGACGCACGATCGTCAGGCACGCGAATGCTACCCGGCAGCCGTATGGACAGAGCTGCGGGCACATGCCGAGGCCGCTGGCGCTGCCAAGCCCACGCGCGTGGGCGAGGGCGATATCATCGCCGACTTTGATCCCGCGGCAGGCGAAGGTCTTAGGCGCGAGCGCGTGACCTGCGAAGCTCCTCAGCATCTGAGCGATGAAGCCATTCCGTATCTGGTCCTGCGCCGTCGCGATGGCGAGGGCGAGGATGCGCCGCTGGTGCCGCGCCTGACGTCTGCCTCGCAGATCGAGGCCTATTCGACCTGCCCGCTATGCTGGTTCGTCTCGTACCGCGTGAAGCCCCAGTCGATCGACGCCGGCTTTGGCAATATGGAGAAGGGCAACTTTGTCCACGACGTGCTGGAGCATCTGCACGCCCGTCTGCCCCAGGAAGGCATGGAGCGCGTGACGCCCGAGAACCTGCCGCGCGCTCAGGAGCTGCTGCGCGAGGTCTTTGACGAGACATTGGCCGAGCATGCCTCCAAGCGTGGCAACGAGGGTCCGCTCGTGCCGCTCTCTCCGGTAGAGGAGCGCCAGGTGGCCGAGATTCTGCCGCAGCTGGAGGGTGTGCTTGCCTATGAAGCCGAGGCGCTGACTCCTTTTGCTCCACGCTACCTGGAGTTTGCCTTTAACGATCTTAAAGTCGAGTATGCCGGTTGGCCGCTCGGCGGGCGTATCGACCGCGTGGATGTGGATGCCGAGAATCGCGCCGTGGTAATCGACTACAAGCATCGTTCGGGCGTCGAGGAGTTTAAGCTCGCCGACCCCACGGTGCGCGACGAGGAGTCGGGCGAGGCGCCCATCGACGACCCGCGCTGGCTGCCGCCCCATACCCAGACACTCATCTACGCGCAGGCCATGCGTCGGGCACTGGGCTTGGATACCCGTGCAGCGCTCTATTTTTCGACCAAGGGCGGCAAGCCCGCGCTGCGCGGTGCGGCGAGCGCCGAGTTGCTCGAGGAAGAGCGCAGTGACGGTCGCATCCCGGGCCTCAAGAAGGGCTTCCCGGGCGAGGGCGGCAGCATGGACTTCGATGCCCTGCTCGATCGCGTGGAGGCCGGCATCGCCGAGCGCCTGCGCGAGCTCGAGGCGGGCAACGTTGCCGCCGTCGACCCGGCGTCGGCTCAGGCCGCGCATGCGCGCTGCTCGTATAACCACGAAGGAACGTTTGTAAGGAGGGACGTGTAGACCATGGATCTTTCGACTTTGATGCCGCAACAGCTGCAGATTGTCAAAACGCTCGACCGCCCGCTGTTTGTCTCGGCGGGCGCCGGTTCGGGGAAGACCTTTACCCTTACGCGCCGCATCGTCTACGCGCTCTCGCCCGAGTCTGGTCCGTTCGTTGAGCATCTGGACCAGGTGCTCGCCATTACCTTTACCAAAGATGCCGCGGCCGAGATCCGTGACCGCGTGCGCCGCGCGCTCATCGACGAGGGCATGGACGAGGAGGCCCTGACCGTCGACGATGCGTGGATCTCGACCATTCACGGCATGTGTTCGCGCATCCTGCGCGCGCATGCGCTGGACGCGACGGCGCCCGATGCCGCCCCCGAGCTCGCGGCATCGCTCAAGGCCCTCTACGCCTGGTATCCCATGGCGGGCGAGGGCGGCCCCTTTGGCGCCGGCACCACCATCAAGGGCCTGGTGCGCGAGCTGCTGGAGCTGTCGAGCCAGCTGCCGGGCGGTATGGACGACGTGCGCGTGGCGCGCGGCCAGGCCGATACCTCGGCACTCGCCGATGCCTATCGATCGGCGTTGGGTGCAAGCAAGGCGGCGACCGAGAAGGCGCAGGTTGCACTCGACGCCATCGATGCGTTCGAGGCGAGCGGCAAGACCATGGCCGATGCGGCGCGGCTCATGATGTCGTGCACCATGCCGCGCGCGAGCAAGGCGTTCCCCAAGGAGCAGGTCGAGCTGCTCAAGGCCGAGGCTGGCCTGCGGTGGTCCCGCGCTCGATGCGCTGGTGGGCTTGGCCCGCTCTGTAGAGGCCGAGTATCGCGCGCTGAAGGCCGGCCAGTCTGCCCTCGACAACAACGACCTGCTGCGCATGGCCTACGAGGCCCTGCGCGATTACCCGGCCATTCGCGCTGCGTACGAGGGCCGCTTTAAGATGGTCATGATCGATGAGTTTCAGGATACCGACCAGATGCAGGTCGATCTGATCCGCTACCTGACGGGTGCGGGGGAGCGCGCGCTGTGTACCGTGGGCGATGCGCAGCAGTCGATCTATCGCTTCCGCGGCGCCGAGGTCGAGGTCTTCCGTCGCCAGGAGCGCAAAGTGGGATCGACGGCGGCGTCCGAGACGGTTGCCACGCTGGATGTCCCCACCGGCGAGCTCGTCAAGCTCGTGCGCAACTTCCGCAGTCACGACGAGATACTGCGTTACGTGGCACGCGTCTTCGACGGCGATGACGGCGGCCTGATGCAGGGCTTTTTGGATCTTGAGGCGAGCGACGGCCGCAAGGACACGCTGGTGGCAGATGCCTCGCGTCGCCAGGCCCTCTTTGTTGCCGGCGGCAGCACGCAGGAGCGCACACAGGCCAAGGCCCGTGCAATCGCGGAGCGCTTCCGCGCGCTTGCCTGCTGCTGGGCCGCATGACCAACGCAGACGTCTACGCACAGGCCTTCCGCGACCAGGGGCTCGACTGCGTCATCGCGGGCGGCTCGGTCTTTGCGCAGGCTGCCGAGGTGCAGACGGTGCGCGCCCTGGTCTGCGCGCTCGCCAACCCGGCCGATACGGCGCAGGGCCTTATGCCGCTGCTGGCATCGCCGATGTTTGCACTCGGCGCCCAGGAGTTTTTGGCGCTTGCGACCAAGCTCGACGAGCAGACGGGGGAGACCTCGCGCCGCAACATCGATGCAGGCATCATGAGCGATTTCGACGTGCCGGGCCTGCAGGGCCTGCCGCTCGTGACGCGCGCCCGCGAGGTTCTGCGGTATGCGCTTCGTCGCGTGGGCCGCGATTCGTTCGCCGCCATCGCGCGCGACGTGGTTAACGCCTCCGGCTGGTTTGTGCGTCTGGCACAGCGTGGTCCCGAGGGCAAGGCCATTGCCGCCAACGTGCTCAAGGCGCTCGACGCTGTGGCCGAGGCGGAGGCCGGGTTCGGCAACTTGCCGCGTTCCATCGCGCTTGCCTTCGATCGCTTCCTGGCGGGCAAGGAAGCCCCGGGTGCCCTCAACGAGGAGGGCGACGGCGCGGTGCGCATCATGACGGTGCATGCCTCCAAGGGTCTGGAATATCCGGTCGTGGCGGTCGCGGAGTGCTTTGGCGTGCGTAAGTCCTCGGGTGCGGCACATATGGGTCGCGTTGAGGGCGGAGCGCAGGTCGTGGCGCTGCCGGCACGCTTCGACGGCATTAAACTCGCGGACGGCACGTTCGTAAAGGGCGATGACGTCAAAAAGCAGTTTGAGCATGCGTTTAAGGGCAAGGGCACGTCGCTGTGGCTGCCGCCGGAGCTCATGGAGGATGTCTGCGCGACGGGTTCTCCCGCCGAGGCATTTGCTCGCCTGCGCAACGATGACCTGCAGCTTTCGCTCGAGGAGCGGGCCCGCTTGCTCTATGTTGCCATGACGCGTGCGCGCGAGCTGGTGATCTTGGCGATGGATGCCGGCGTGAGCCGCGGCAAGGTGACGGCGCCGACCTTCGACGTCGAGACCGATCTGACCTACGACGTGCTGCGCCGTATTTTGCCGACCGACGCTCTGGACATGCCGCAGCTCGATGCCGACCGCCTGGTGTTCGACAACTCCCAGCCGGGCGACTACGAGCTCATTTCGCTTTCGGACTTTACCTTTGGCGAGCAGGCGTTTGAGGCCAATGCTTCGCTGGATGCCGAGGGCAGGCTCGTTCGTGGCGATACCGATGTCGCCGATAATGCTGCGCACTCAACTGTGCCTGGTCCTGCCGATCCCAAGCCCGATTCGTTTGAACTCGTATATCCCCAGGCGGCGGGCGTGCGCATGGGCATCTGTCCGTTCCCGGCGCGTGATTCGTACAGCTATTCGTCGATTGCCGCGGCGCTGCATGCCGAGGCCGAGGACCGTGCCGCCGAGACGCGCGTGCCCATGGACGAGGCTGGCGATGATGCGGAGTCGGATGGCTCGGAGATGACGGATGCGGACGTGGCTGCTGTCGAGCCCGCCGGTAATCCCATGGCGCTGGGCTCGGCCTTCCACGCTGCCTGCCAGTGGCTCATCGAGATGGGTGCCGATGCGCTGCCCGCTGAGCGTGCCGATGCACTGGCGCGCCTGTGGCGCCTGACGCCGGAACAGCGCGAGCGCTTCGATGTCGCTCTGGATCGTTGGCTCAAGTCGTCGGTTCGTGCCGAGCTGCTCGCGTGGCCGTGCATCCGTGCCGAGGTGCCGTTCTTCTCGCTGGGCTGCGAGGACGAGGACATCGCTCGTTACGGTGCCTATGCTGAGGGCGCTATCGATGCACTGGCCACCGATCCGGCCGATCCGTCGCGCGCACTGGTCATCGATTACAAGACGGGTGGCACGCCGGATGAGACGCCGGACCAGCTGCTCGAGAAGCACGCCCTGCAGGCGCGCGTCTACGCCGATGCGTTGCACAAGGCGGGATTTGAGGCCGTGACCGTCAAGTTCGTCCGCGTGGAACAGGCGAATCCAGCCATCTTCGTCGAACCCGCCGAACCTCAAGTGGTCACCTACAACCTCTAGCCACCTCAGGCTTTACGGTGCTATTTGGTTAGTTTTGCGGCTGTAAAGCCCTCAATCGTCCAAATGGCACCGCAACGCATGGGAGAGCCTGGGGCGTTACAATGACTCGAACGGTTCAAACGAATAAGGAGCCATCATGCAGCTCACCAAAACGCTTAAGGTGACACCGGAGGAGCTTTTTGACGCTCTGGCGGGGTCCATCATGCAGGATATCGAGAACGCCACGGGCAAGCGTCCCAGCCGCAACAAGCTCAACGGCTATAAGTACGAGAAGCGCGCCCAGTCCGCAAAAGGCAAGGCCAAGGGCACGGCGATCAAGGTTAAGATCAAGCACTTTGACTACCCGTGCCTCTATGAGGTCCGTTTTCAGTATGCGGCGGGCATCAATACCATGCGCTATGAGGCTGCACCTGCTGGCGATGGTGCCTGCGAGCTCACCTATACCGAGGATTTTCAGGGTGTGGGTGGCAACACGTCTGGCACGCGCGGCAAGCTTGGCCTCTTCTTCTATGAGCGCAAGCTCAAGAGCCACGCCAACCAGACGATTGATCAAATCGTCAAATACATCGAGGGTGAGCGCCGCGTAAAGGCTAATCCCGTCTTTGCCGATGATACTGCCGAAAACGCTTCGGATGTATTCCATTGATACCCTGTGCAAAAGCTTTACCGCTCTTCACATCAACTGTGAACACTTCAGGCTTCGAATCAGTAGCGAGCGGCCCGACAAAAATAGTTGTTGGTAGTGCCAAATGAATAAGAATGCCACTACGCAACTGCACGTCTATTCCGCCTTTTTCGTTCTCACGGGATTTGTTTTAAATCGGGGAGTGTTTCTACTTTTCCTTGCGGAGAAAGGAATGTCTGTTACGGAAATCGCGCTTTATCAAGCCCTGTTCAACATAGCAACGGTCGTCCTCGAGCTACCAACAGGGCTAGTAGGCGATTTCTTTTCCATACGGCTGGCATGCTGTTGCTCTCAGGCCCCTTTCTCGTCGCGCTTTCCCTTGTTGAGGCACTCGCCTACTCCCTTCAATCGGGATCCGAACAAGCGCTTTTATATGAAATTGCCCGAAATGCCGGTCAAGGAGAGCGCTTCCTCACCATCAACGCTCGGCTGCTTGCCGCGCAATCAATCGCGACGGGAGTGGCAATCGTACTTGGATCATTCATTGCCCAAGTATCTTGGAGTGCCCTCTACGTATGCGTTTCCGTTTTCTATCTCCTGCAGCTTTTCCTTCTGTATCCCATTGAGAGGATGGAAACGACCCATTCCAAAAACTCTGGGGAGGAAAGGTTTGACGTAGCCAAGATCTTCAGACGCGAAACCTGGTGCATTGGAGAATCCGCTTTTGCGGTGTTGCTTCTTCTAATCGGCACAAGCATGCTCGATGGATTCTATGGGAGTTATTATAACTTGAATCAGTTGGTATTCGACGCATTTGATGCTCCCGTCTCCATGATAGGAATCTTTCCTTGATTATCGACTTTATCCGAACACCTCCCACATTCATCCGCACATGTGCGGATGAATGTGGGAACCCGATACCCTGAGGGCCGGATCGGCCGGCC
>MNQC01000054.1:15340-18194 GCA_001915225.1 Collinsella sp. 60_9 | reverse complement strand
GCCGACGCTTTGGACTTTGAAACCTTCTCGTTTTGCGTCTGTACCGTTGACGCATCTGAGTGTGCCATTCGCTCCGACGCGTAGGTTTTGGCGGTAATTCCGAGGATAATAACCACCAACGTTAGCATCCCAATGGCGGCAATCTTCGTCACGCGGATGCGAGCGTCAGCGAGGCCACGCGAAGGCGTGCCCTTCGTCTCATATCTGCTGCCATGCTGCGGCACATACTCGTCCCGCGATGCGTTGTTTCGCACGTGGTCTCCTGACTGCTACCGTTTATATACGAGCAGCATAATACCGAGCAGGCATTTCTTTCCAAAGATATTCAGCGGCGTTTTAGGTGTCTTTAAAGAAACCACAAGCGTATTTATCCAAATGGCGCGATTCTGTTGCGCATCTCTGCCCAAAACGCAGTTGCGGTGAAATAGTTCCTGTTTGGGCGGCATAAGCCGATACACAAGAACTATTCCACCGCAACTTGACGGGGCTCTTTAGCAATCAACTAGGTGCCCGGGGGCACTCATTTAAGTCTGTCCCCAATGAGTGCCCTTGGGGGCGAAAATGGATCGCTAGCCGATGGCGTTTTTGAGTTCCGTGCGGCGCTTTTTCATGCCGGTCATAACGGCATTGCGCAGCTCGGGCATGCGCGCGGTATCCATCTGGGGCACGCCCTCAAGCTTATAGGGAATGCCCAGTTGCTCGTACTTGACGACACCCATCGTGTGATACGGCAGCATCTCCAGGCCGACCACGTTATGCCACGGGGCAATCAGGCGGCCGAGCGCCTCGCACTCCTCCACCGTGTCGGTAATGCCCGGCACCACCACGTGGCGAATAACAACCTTAATCTTGCGACGGGCAAGCTCATCGCCAAACGCCAGAATGCGTGCGGGATCGCAACCGGTCAGCTTTTTATGCTCGACGGGATCGGCGTGTTTAATGTCGAGCAGCACCATGTCGGTCTCGTTGAGTACGGCATCGAACTTCTCGGGATGGTTGGGGTCAAACGCATAGCCGCAGCTGTCGAGGCAGGTATGCACGCGGCCATCGGGGTTGTTGTGCATTGCACGGAACAGATCGGCCAAAAACTCGGGCTGCAGGAGCGGCTCGCCACCCGAAACCGTAATGCCGCCGCTGCGGTAAAACTCATGGTTACTCTGGAACTCGTCCATCAGGTGCTCGACAGTCACCATGGTGCCGCCGTTAACAGACCAAGTATCGGGATTGTGGCAATACGCGCAGCGCATGGGACAGCCTTGGACAAACACTACGAAGCGGATGCCGGGACCGTCGACCGTTCCCATCGTCTCGATCGAATGCACGCGACCCAGGGCAAACGCAGAGTCCTCGGGACGAGCGTCCACACCCTCGAGCGTCATCTCAGCCATTCCCGCTACCTTGCCTCTCTTTGGTTTTAGTTACATAAATACCAGAGCCATTCTAGCCCATACGCATGATGGCGAAACGGTTTAGCGGTCAATTGGGTTGTTCTATTTGACCCCACGCAAGAGCGGCGGGTAGGTTGTCGCAACCCGCCCGCCGCCGAGGCAATAGAAATCGATAGACGCCAGGCCTTACGCCTTGAGCGTGAGCACCGCGCCGAAGGCGGTCGGGCCGCAATGGCTCGAGATGACGCCGCCGACCTGAGTCCAGGTAATGTCCTTAAAGCCCAGGTCGTGCGCATAGACTTCCATGTCGTCGCGCAGCTCCTGGGAAAGGCCTACCGAATACGCCAGGCCAATGTGCGAGTAGTCAATCTCGCCCTTCGCAACCATGTGGTCAATAAAGGCGCGGGCGCACTTGAGCATAGAGCCGCGGAACTTCTTAGTCGCCACGAACTTGCCGCCCGTCACCTCAATGCAGGGCTTAATCTTGAGCAGGTGGGCGCCAAGGAATGCCACGTTGGACAGACGACCGCCCGCCTTAAGGAAGGCTAGGTCGGTAGGAACAAAGCCCAGCAGCACACGGTCCATGACGGAATTCGTATATGCAAAGATCTCGTCGACGGTGGCATTGGGGTGAGCCTCGATGTATTTAGCGGTCTCGACGACAACGAGCGACTGGCCCACCGAGACAAAACGCGTGTCCATGGAGAACACGTAGTCGCGCCCCTGGGCCGCAATCTTGGAGGATTGATGCGAGCAGGTCGTGGCCTCGGAGTACGCAAGATGCAGAATGGTCGCATCGGGCTGCTCGGCATGGATACGGTCGTACACGTGAGCAAAATCCGCAGGCGCGCAGCCGCTGGTCTTGGGCATTACGCCAAACTCGTTGCAGCGCGAATAAATCTCGAGCGGATCGATCGAGCCGTCCTCGACGGTCTCGTCACCAATCGTGACATGCATAGGCACGCGCACGATACCGTAGCGTTCGCAGAGCTCTGGCGTCACATCCGACCCAGACTCAACCACGATTACGTACTTGCCCATTATCATCACGACCCATCTCGACGTTGGCTTTTTAATATGTGACACGCGCGTCGCGCTGTTGCACAACGGCATCTAAGCGCCAAAGAGACGCCGCCCTTTGCACATAACAAAGGACAGCGTCTCCCTGGAAAACTCCGTGCTTAACTGAGATTTTACACGGTTTATTAAGGAGTGTTACTTATTCCGCAAACGGTCGCTATACGCGATAAACGGTAGTTGGCCGCGGCAACTGCGACACATTCCGCCCAACAAGTCCAATCGTGCTCCATGCACGGTTAATGAGCGAGGCGGTAGAAATCCATCGACGCCGCGCCCTCGGCGTGCAGCGCCATCGCCGGAACCGCCGACGAATAGGTACGGCTCGTAAGTGCCGCCTCACCGCCGTTGGCAAAAATCTCGACCATCGTAGTGTCCGAAAGCACGCG
>MNQC01000054.1:10993-15292 GCA_001915225.1 Collinsella sp. 60_9 | reverse complement strand
CAATCGACCTCTGGTCGCGCCCATAGCCTTCGTCACCCATGTCGAGGGTAAGCATCCCGTCCGCATAGCGCACAAAGACACCCTTGCGAATCTCGAGCTCAACCATCTTGGCGCCCTCACAGGAAACCACGAGATCAAACAGGCGGCCCGGCTCCTCAACGGTTTCACCGCCTGTCGTGCGAACGCAGTCGCCGCGCATCCTCTCAATCTCGTGCGCCGGCTGCTGGCAGAGCTTACCATCACGCATGCTCAGCTCTCGCGGCACCGTCAACGCGCACTGCCACCCGCGCGCCACCGTCGGGTTTTCCGCCGTCGCATCGGGGCAACCCGACCATCCGATCATCAATCGCCGGCCTGCAGCATCCTCAAAGGACTGCGGAGCATAGAAATCAAAACCGGCATCGACCATCGGGGGCATGCCCTTCCCGACGATTTTAAAGCTCGGCGCCTCCCAATCGGCCTCGATGGGGAACCACACGCACTGATGCGGATTGCGGTAACGCCAACCATCGGCAGGCACACCCTGCGGACAGCAAACGAGAATAAGCTCGCCATCAAGCTCAAACAGATCAGGGCACTCCCACATAAAGCCAAACTTCTCGCCCAGCTCAATGCGCGTCGCATAGCTCCAGACCCCTAAATCACGCGAAGTATAGACAAGCACGCAGCCACGGTCGTCTTTCGTACGAGCGCCCAGAACCATGTAGTAGATACCATCGTGCTCAAGGATCTTGGGGTCGCGCACGTGCGTACCGATATCGTCGGGGTAATCGACTGGTCCAACAGCCATGCGCTTCTCGCCCAATTCGTCGGGGTTCTCGGCAACCACATGAATCTGGTTTTGCTCACGGCCCGTCAACACGTAGTCGTAATCATCGCGGTCAAAATGCTTGACGTTGCCGGTATAGAAGTAGTGAATCTTACCATCACGTACAAAGGCAGAACCAGAATACGCTCCACTCGAATCAAAATCGGAATCGGGAAACAGCACGGGACCATGATTCTCGTAGGTCACAAAATCCTTTGTCGTCAGATGGTTCCAAAGCACTGGACCGCCATGCGCAGCATCGAACGGATCGTATTGATGATAGATGTGATACGTATCACCAATCTGAACCAAACCGTTGGGGTCGTTGAGCCAGCCAAGCTCAGGCTCCACATGGAACAGGAGCCTATCGGGGTCGGACGCGATGCGAGCCGCCGTCTCGTCCTGTCCAGCTCGCCACTGCTCATAGTCCGCGCGTGTCACCTTATTTTTTTGATTAAACATCGCCGTTGACTTTCTCGTCTATGGGGAAGGACGCTCGACTCACACGAGTCGAACGCCCTTCCTCAAATGGACTTATCCTCAGATTACGCTGAACGGCTCAACTAGAAGCTAACGTCGAAGCCAGCGCCAGCGCCCTCTTCATCGGTGGTCGGCACGCCCTTTGCCCTGTTGTAGGCAAAGATCAAGACGATCGGCACGATAAAGGCGATGAGATTGCCGGCCACATACCACACGAGCGTCTCGGGCGTAACGATGAGCAGGCCAAGCACACCGGTCAGACCCTGACCGATAGCGCGCACCTCAAAGAGCTTCACGAAGGCACCGCCGCAGCCTGCACCGATGCAAGCGCAGACGAACGGGATGATCGAGTAGCGCATGTTTGCAGCAAAGATTGCGGGCTCGGAGATACCGACCAGCGTCGGGATAAAGGACGACATGCAGATGTTGCGCTCTTTGGAGTGCTTCTTGTGGATGAGATACATGCCGATGGCGCCGCCGCCCTGGGCGATGATGGAAACCGACCAGATGGCCTGGATGTAGTTGAAGCCGGTCGTGGCAACGAGGTTGGCCTCAATACCCTGGATGAACTGATGCGTACCGGTAACGACGAGCGGCTGCAGGAACGCGGCGAAGACAAAGGCGCCAAAGACGCCCATCCTGTTGTACAGGACATCGATTACGCCAGCGAGGACGTCGCCGATCAGGTTGTCGAGCGGGCCGAACACGGTGAACAGGGCAACGTTAGCAAGAATCAGGGTAACGGTCGGGACAAAGACAAACGAGACGACCTCGGGGATGTACTTCTGGGCAATCTTTTCGACCTTGGCCATAAACCAGGCAGTCAGGATTGCAGGGAACACGCCGCCCTGGAAAGCAACCATGGGGATGGAGAGCGGACCAAAGTTCCAGTACTCAGCACCCGACGGATCCATAACGAACGCGTTACGGTTCATAAGGCTCGGGTGAACCATGACGATACCGACGAGGATACCCAGGATCGGGTTGCCGCCAAAACGCTTGACCGCGCTATACATAACCAGGACAGGCAGGTAGTCAAACGTGGTGGCAATAATGGCAAAGAAGCTTGCGAGGTTCTTGAGGAACTCGCTGTGGTCGGCGAGGCTGCCCTCCATGCCAAAGAGGCCGTTGGCAACGATCAGCGACTTAAGGCCGATGATGATAGCAGCGCCGACGAAAGCGGGAATGATGGGGATAAAGATGTCCGAGAATACCTTGAGGACCGAGAAGAACTTGCCCTTCTTGTCCGCCTCGGCGCCCTTGACCTCGGAAGTGCTGATCTCCTTAACGCCCGTCAGAGCCATAAACTCATCGTAGACCTTGTTGACGGTACCGGTACCGAAGATGATCATGAGCTGGCCGCTGTTGTACAGCACGCCCTTGACGCCATCGATGTTCTCGAGCTCGGCCTTGTTGTACTTGCTCGTATCCTTGAGCACCAGACGCAGACGCGTAACGCAATGCGTGGCGCCCTCGATGTTCTCCAGACCGCCGACGTTATCGACGACTTGCTGAGACACTACTTTGTAGTCCATGTTCCTCTCCATTCCCTTACGAAATCATAAAACGTTTTGATGCCATTACAGAGACGCGATCGTTGCATTTGCGCACTTGAGCGTACCGTCGGTGACCGTCAGCGCCACACCCTGGCCCTGCTTATTGCAGAAGCGCGCGTTAAGCGCAACATCATCGACAAAGATGGTCGCGATATCGTCGTCAACGACCAGGCGCACATGATGAGTGCCCTCGCCCTTAAAGAACAACGGACGCTCGAGGCCCATGTTGTTGACCTGGAACCACGGATACTGGGGGGCCGCCGTAAACTCGAGCTTGCCCTCACGCAGGTTGGCGCGGAACTCATAGGCAAGACCGGACTCGGCGTCCTCGGCAAGCTTCACCGAGAAGCCGGCAGCGTCACCGGCGAGCTCGATGTCGGCATCGAGCATATAGGTGGAACCGGCATCCGCGGCGAGCACCTGCTCGACCTTGCCCGACTCGCAAGAGAGCTCAAAGGCCTCGACTGCCTTAGCCTCGCCAAAGGCGCCAAGCATGCTGTCAGGAAGCTTGGTGCCGAGCGTTCCGTCGGCACGCTGAACGATCTCGAGGGGCATAAAGGTGCCACCCCACAGGTAAGAGCTGGGGTCGCCGCCCTCGTCACGCGTAGGAACCCAACCAAAGAGAACGCGGCGCTCGCCGTCAAATGCGGTACGCGCGGCATAGTACGCGCGGCCATCGAAGGAATCGTCCGCAGGAGTGATCCAAGGACCGTTGATAGAGCGAGACATGCGGTAACGGGTCTTGTTGCCATCACTGTACTCGGAGAACACCAGATACCACCAGTCGCCCATCTTAAAGAGATCAGGCATCTCGAACATGGTGTACAGGCCCGGATTCCACCAGTCGCCCTGGAACTCCCAGGTATCCAGGTCCTTGGAGGTGAACTTGACCAGACGACCGGTCATCAGACGCTTGTCCTCGCCCACACGCGTGCCGAGGATGAGCATGTACTCTTCGTTCTCCTCATCCCAAAGCACAAAGGGATCGCGCCAGTTGCGGTCATCGTAACCCTCCTGGGGCGGAAGCAGCGTCTCGGCGATGTTCTTCTCCCACTTGACGGCGTCGTCACTCGTTGCGTGAAGAAGAACCTGCTTCATCAAGCGTGCCTTGACCTTATCGCGATTGCAACCAGTGTAGAGCGCATGGTACTTGTCGCCCACCTTAAACACCGTGCCGGCATAAACATACTGGTCGACTTCCTCGTCGCCGCCACGCTCAAGGCTCTCGCCAAAGTCTTTGTAATTGACGAAGTCCTTGGTTGTCGCGAGTGCCCAGCCAAACGGCTCTCCGAAAGGTCCGGGGTTTCGCGTGTCACGCTGATGATAGAGATAGAACGTGCCGTCCTCGCCGTACGGCATGATGTCGCCCACCCAAATTCCCTCAGGCTGGTAATACACCTTGTGCATCCGAGACTTCCTTCCCACGTGATACTAACTCGGTACAACTGCAAGATA
>MNQC01000054.1:10641-10964 GCA_001915225.1 Collinsella sp. 60_9 | reverse complement strand
ATATGTCAATCGTTTTCATATGTCAAACGTTTTCACACCAATACGTCTTTTCGCAGTTCCAGTCGTCGGCAAACGGTTGACATATGCCGGCGAACGGTCATCAGAGGCGTTTGAGGAATTCTTTTGGCACGGGATGAACTACGCGGTTTTGCCCTCAATGAGTTCAACGGGGAGCTTGGTATTCGATTCGGGCTTTTCACCGTTAACAAGAGCGATGATGGATTGCGCCGCGAGCTCTCCGATGCGATCGATATCTTGACGAACGGTTGTTAAGTCAGGCATAAACGTCATAGTGCGGCGGGGGCCCTCCGCGCCCCCCCCCC
>MNQC01000054.1:0-10512 GCA_001915225.1 Collinsella sp. 60_9 | reverse complement strand
CGAGGATCTTCGCAACGACCGCACTCTTTTCGTCATCGGACTTAACGAACTCGACCTCACGGACAAGCGCGGGCAAACCGGCCTGCTCCACAACATCGTGGTAGGCATCGGTACGCTTATTGGCAGGCATGCGCATGCGGCTATTGTTGCGCAGGCACAAGATGCGCGAACACCCGTCATCAATCAGGCGACGCGTGGCAAGTTCGCCGATGCCATAGCTGTCGCTCGCAATCTGAACAGAGGCCTCGCCAAGGTCGCAGTCGATACCAACCAGACTCAAGCCCATCTCGGCATACGCCTCGGCACCGATATTAAGCGAGTTGACGATGACGCCATCAACCATATTGCGTCGAAGCATGTCGATATAAGAGCGCTCAAGCTCGGGTCGATCGGCCAGGGTATGCTCAATGACTTGAACCACTTGGGCATGAAACGGACTGCTGACATAGGGGACGATCATACCGATAAGATTCAGGCGACCGTTGAGCATGGCACGGGCGATATCGTTGGGCGTATAGTTGATGCGCTTCATCGCGGCATGGACCTTATCGCGGGTCTCTTGGCTAATATAGCCGCGATTATTAAGCACGCGAGATACCGTAGTAGGCGAAACCCCCGCCACCGCTGCAACTTCCTTGATGCCAGGCTTAGCCGAATCCTTAGAACGAGCGCCCTCGCGAGCCATAGCACCCTCCCCCATCAACATGTCATACGTTTACATACGAACAAAGCATACCCCAACAAGAGCGGGAAGACGGTAACAGTACAAGTAAGTAAACGACTCATCCAAATAATTAGGAGAGTTCCGCCTAAAGGGTGACTCCAAAGGACCCCACATGGCCGGTTTTGGGTTATTTTCCAAAACATCCCGCAGGACGCAAAGAGGCTCCGCCGCGCAACGCGCGCAGCGGAGCCTCTTTGCATGTCCGAGGACGTTTTGGGAAATAACCCAAAACCGGCCCCAGTAATCCTACAGGAGTTGAACCCTTTAGAACTTGTCGTGGAAGGTACGCGCAATGACCTCGTCCTGCTGCTCCTTGGTGAGCGTGTGGAAGTTCACGGCATAGCCGGAAACGCGGATGGTCAGCTGCGGATACTTCTCGGGGTGAGCCTGAGCGTCGAGCAGCGTCTCACGGTTGAAGACGTTGATGTTCAGGTGGTGGCCACCCTTCTCGGCGTAAGCGTCAAGCATGTGGACCAGGTTATCGGCCTGGGTCTCGGAAACTTCAGAAACCTTCATAATGTGTCTCCTTCGATTAATAGGCGCCGGCCGAAACCGGCGCACTAATCAGTAATCGTTATTGTTAGTATAGCACTAACAATAGTTACTCGCCCAGCTGATCAAGGTCGATATCGCCAAAGAACACCTGGTCCTCCTTGCCGAGCGCACTCGGGATGATGGAGAAGGTGTTGGAGATGCCGTCCTGAGCATCGCGGAACGGGAGCTTGGAAACCGAAGACAGCGAAGCGATGGCACCGTGGCTATCGCGCTTGTGCATGGGGTTAGCACCCGGGGCGAACGGCTGGCCAGCCTTGCGGCCGTCGGGCGTGGAGCCGGTCTTCTTACCGTACACGACGTTGGAGGTAATGGTCAGAACCGAGGTCGTGGGCACGGAGTTGCGGTAGGTGTCGTTCATGCGGATGTACTCCATGAACTGGTGCACAACGTCGTGAGCGATCTGGTCGACGCGGTCGTCGTCGTTACCGTACTTGGGGAACTCGCCCTCGGTCTCAAAGTCGACGATGATGCCGTTCTCGTCACGAACGGGGTGGACCTTGGCGTACTTGATGGCGGACAGGGAGTCAGCCACGACGGAAAGGCCAGCGATGCCCGTAGCGAACCAGCGGTGCACGTGCTTGTCGTGCAGAGCCATCTGGATGCGCTCGTAGCAGTACTTGTCGTGCATGTAGTGAATGATGTTCAGCGAGTTGACGTACACGCCAGCGAGCCACTTCATCATGTCGTTGTACTTGGCCACAACGTCGTCGTAATCGAGCGTATCGCCCTCGACGGCGCGATACTTGGGGCCGACCTGCTTCTTGGAGACCTCGTCAACACCGCCGTTGAGTGCGTACAGCAGGCACTTGGCCAGGTTGGCACGGGCGCCGAAGAACTGCATCTCCTTGCCAATGCGCATGGAGGACACGCAGCAGGCGATGCCGTAGTCGTCGCCGTGGTAAACGCGCATGAGGTCGTCGTTCTCGTACTGGATCGAGGAGCTGGCGACAGAAGTCTTGGCGCAGAACTTCTTGAAGTTCTCGGGCAGACGGGTCGACCACAGAACGGTCATGTTGGGCTCGGGGCTGGTGCCCATGTTCTCGAGCGTGTGCAGGTAGCGGTAGCTCATCTTGGTAACGAGCGTACGGCCGTCAACACCCATGCCGCCGATGGACTCGGTGACCCACTGCGGATCGCCAGTAAACAGGGCCTGGTACTCGGGGGTACGGGCAAACTTGACCATGCGGAGCTTCATGATGAAGTGATCCACGAACTCCTGGATCTGCTCCTCGGTGAAGGTACCGTTGGCAAGGTCGCGCTCAGCGTAGATGTCGATGAACGTAGAGGTACGGCCGATGGACATAGCGGCGCCGTTCTGCTCCTTGACGGCAGCGAGGTAGGCGAAGTACATCCACTGGATGGCCTCCTGCGTGTTGGTAGCAGGGTTGGAAATATCGAAACCATAGGTCTCGGCCATCATCTTGAGCTCGCCGAGGGCGCGGATCTGCTCCTGCAGCTCCTCGCGGTCGCGGATGTTGTCGGCGGTCATGACCGTCGGGGTGGAAGCCTTCTGGGCCTCCTTGTCCTTGATCAGGTAGTCGACACCGTACAGGGCGACACGACGGTAGTCGCCGATGATGCGGCCGCGGCCATAGCCATCGGGCAGACCGGTGATGATGTGAGCCGAGCGGCAAGCACGCATCTCGGGGGTGTAAACATCGAAGACGCCGGCGTTGTGGGTCTTGCGCTCGAAGGTGTAGCGCTCGACAACGTTCTCGTCGACCTTATAGCCGTGCTGGCTGGCAGCCTGGCAAGCGATGCGGATACCGCCGTTGACGTGCAGCGCGCGCTTGAGCGGCTTGTCGGTCTGGAGACCGACGATGGTCTCCTTCTCGCGATGGGCGTTATCGATGTAGCCAGCGGGGTGGCTCACGATACCCGTGACGGTCTTGGTGTCCATATCGAGGACACCGCCCTGCTCGCGCTCCTTAAGCAGCAGGTCGAGAACCTCGCCCCACAGCTCCTTGGTACGCTCGGTCGGGCCGGCGAGGAACGACTCGTCGCCCTCGTAGGGGGTGTAGTTCTTCTGGATGAAGTCTCGGACGTCAACCTCTCCCGTCCAGATGCCTTCCTTGAAGCCTTCCCATGCCTCCTGCATTGTGTAACCACGCTCCTAGTTACGTGTAATGCGGCGCTCTCTCACACCGCTGCTTATTGAATTCTTGAATTATCGGCTTGCACTACCGGCTTCTTCCGTTCTTCGCCACATGTTGGTGCAGGGAAAAACGTTTGTCCACCTTGGAACTGCAACCCAAAACCCAAGATTTCACCCGTTTGAGAAGGATAACATAGCCACCCCCTTCATCAGGGCTGTTATATGTTTCTTTTTTTATACCATTAGGGCGTTTTTAACAAATCCGCAGGAAATGCGGGCGCGAGCAACTACCGTTCACCGATTTGTATGGTATTTTTCCTTGCCTTTGTACGACGTTCACTCTAGCTGTTATGCCAGCTTTAGCAGGATAAAGTGTCCCAGAGACCCTACAGAAACTGCAGGGCGGCCACGGAATTTCCCCCGGGGCCGCCCTGTGGCGTGGCTAGTTATTTAGCTTTGATTGCCGCTTGGCATTAGGCGGCTGCGGCCTTCAAAATGCTTGTAGCACCAGCTGGTGACCAGCGGGGTCAAAATAGCCGTCACGATTGCGCACGCTGCAACCTGTGCCGTAGCCGTCGCGAGCACCGCACCGCCGTACATGGCCCCGTTGACGCTTGCCATGGCAGCAGGCGTGGCCACATTGGCTCCGGCGCAGCTCGAAATGGCCGCACCTGCGACACCCGTACCACCCGTGAGCTTATCGACCGCGATGACGGGAATTGCAAAGATCACCGAGCAGATCACGCCGAGCAGGATGCCGGGAAGACCGCCGTTGATAAGCTGGCCAAAAGTCATGGTCGAGCCCATGGCAAAGAAGACGAGCACGATGATGGCGGAAAGTGCCGGTGCCATCATCTTCTTAAAGCTGGGGAACAGGTTACCCAGAATAATGCCGACGACGATCGGCAGAATGGCGCCCACGAGCGACCAGCCGATCGGGGCCTGGCCGGCAGCGCCGAGCACGATCATCGTGACCGGAGGGCCGACAACCAGCGTGGTGATGGCGACAGCGCCACGCTCAGCCTCGTTGCCCATGGTACCCATCAGCCCAGCGTACATAGCGTTGTTGGCGCCGGTGCAAGCCGCCAGCATCACCATGGCAGAGATGCCAAACAAGTTGTCGTTGAACACATAAAGGATGAGCAGCGACATGGCAACGACCACGATCTGCTTGACGGCGATGATGATGGCGCCGCGGGCAGCGGCGGCAGGAGCGCTCTTAAACGAAATCGTCGTACCGACGATGAGCAAAAAAGCGCCCACGAGCGGGCCAGCGCCCTGCTGGGTCATGCCAAGCGTAAAGCTGCCGAGCGTTTTGAACAGGTCGGGGAATAGCGTGTTGAGCAGACAGCCCAACAGAAGCGGCACCAAGATATTGGCGCCCGGGATGGAGGACATCTTAAAGAACGGCTCCTTTGCCGCCGGCGCCTCCACCGCAGTCGATTCACTCATATATATCTCCTTTGGATGCATGCGAATCGTAGCCGCATGCGCCTATATCAGAAAGAAGGCGACGGTCCCGAGTCGCAGGAGCCGTCGCCGAATAATCGTCGCGGAGTATTACCCGTCCAGAACGATGCCACCGTCGCAGTCACCGATCTCGCCGTTCACGAAGCTGGCGAGGTCGGAAGCGAAGAACAGCACCATCTGCGCAGGCTCGCTGGCCTGGGCGGCGCGGCCCAGAGGAATACCGTTGATGATGCGCTGAGAGTTCTCGTCAGAGAGGATCGAGGTCATATCGGTAAGCGTGAGCGACGGGCATACAGCGTTGCAGCGAACGCCAAACTTGCCGCCTTCCTTGGCGACTGCCTTGGTTAGACCGTTAACACCGGCCTTGGAGCTCGCGTAAGCCGCGGTGCCGAGCAGGCCGCCGCCGATCTTGCCAGCAACAGAGCTCACGTTGACGATAGTGCCGGCATGGGCCGCCTTAAAGTGCGGGTACACGGCGTTCATCATGGTAAAGGTGCCGTTGAGGTTGATGTCGATGGTACGGCGCCACTCGGTGTCATCGATCTCGTCGAACTTCTTGGTGCTGATGACGCCAGCGCAGTTAATCAGGATGTTGGTCTGCGGCAGATCGGTGAAAATCTGCTCGACGGTCTCGCGCGCCTTGGGTGCATCGGCGACATCGAGCTGATAGAACTTGTTGCCCTCGCCAAGCTCGGCCACAGCGGCCTCGCCCTTAGCAGCGTTCCTTGCGATGAGCGCGACGTGTCCGCCGCCCGCAACGATACCCTTGGCAATCTCGAGGCCAATGCCCTGAGTGCCACCGGTAACGATCGCGGTCTTGCCCGTGAAGTCAAATGCCATGACTCCATCCCCCTTTATGTAAGGTGTCTCCTTGCGGGAAGTTGGAGCATCGCACGTGGCGATTATATGAGTCCCAGTCGTCATGGTGGTGACAACCCCTCGCCTAACCGCGTGCATGATAGTTCTTTAAAACGCTTCAGCAATTGAATGATTTTAAGTCTTTATGCGCTCTTTATATTGCCCACTGTATGAGGCCCGCGTATGGGGGTATCATCTTTCACCGAAAATAGTTTCTAGTGTTAGGGGTTTTCGGTGGAAGATACCGATTTCCATGAGCTTGGGAGTCAGCTCCTTACCGAGTTTGGCGGCATTCACCAGCGCGTTTCGCGCTTTGTGGACAAAGCTCTCAGCGGCGAGATGGCTGTCATGCGCGCCCTTATGCTCGCTGGCGGTTCGCTCACGCCGAGCGAACTCGCCGATCGCGCCTGGGTCTCGAACGCCCGCATCGCCAATATCCTACGCGCTCTCGAAGCCAAGGGTTGGGTTGAGCGTGAGCACTCAAAGACCGACCGTCGTCGCGTACACGTCATAGTGACCGACAAGGGATTCCAGGATCTCGAAATCAAACGCCGGGAATTCGAGGACCGCACCGCGGCTTTCCTCGAGCAGCTCGGCGAAACAGATACCCAAGAGATGGTGCGCCTTCTTAGACGTGCCAACGAAATTATCGACCGCAATCAAGAAAGGAGAGATGCCGAGTGAGGATTCTCAAGCTCTTTAAAAAGCATATCCTGGCACTGTTCACAGCTATCGTACTCATCGTAATCAGCTGCAACGCCGACCTGGCACTGCCTACCTATATGAGCGATATCGTCGACGTGGGCGTGCAGCAAGGCGGTATCGCCTCGCCCGTACCCGACACCATCCGCGCCGAATCGCTCGACGGCCTCGAACTCTTTATGAGCGCCAAGGACGCCAAGGCTGTGGAGGCCGTGTTTAGCAAGGCTGACAAAAACGGCATTCGAACGTACAAGGGCACCGCGGAGGAGCGCGCCGACGGCGGCAAGATTGCCGACATCATGAGCCTGCCTGAGACCGTCGTCCTTTCGTTCAACCAGGGCATCGATGCCGACTCCATGGGCGACATGATGGGCACGTCCGGTGAGAAAGACAACAGCGGCGCTCAGGCCATGCCCACCCCCGAGCAGATGGCGGCAATGACGCCCGAGCAGCTCGCCGAGATGCAGCAGAAGGCCGCAGCGGCGCAGAGCATGCAAAAGCAGATCGACGCCGACGGCGGCAAGATCACCATGAAGAGCCTGCGCCTAGGCGTTGAAGGCGGTCTTATCGATCAGGGCAAGCTCGTCGAGGGCGCCAACGATATGGCGGACAAAATGGGTTCCATGTCGGGCTCCATCGTGACCCAACGCGCCGTGAGCTATGTACAGGACGAGTACAAGGCACAGGGCATCGACCCCGCCGATGTGCAGAACGCCTACCTGAGCCGCATGGCGACCACTATGTTTGGGCTGTGCCTGGTGTCGCTCGTCGCCACCATCCTGACCGGTGCCGTGGCTTCGCGCACCGCCTGCTCCATCGCCCGCGACCTGCGTCGCGAGACCTTCAACAAGGTTATGCACTTCTCGCCGGCCGAAGTGGGCAAGTTTAGCCAGGCCTCGCTCATTACCCGCTGCACCAACGACATTCAGCAGATCCAGATGGCCGCAACCCTGTTTATCCGCATGTGCCTGATGGCCCCCGTCATGGGCATCGTCGCCGTCATGCGCGTCCTGGCCAACCACACCGGCCTGGAGTGGACCATCGCCGTGGCCATCATCGCCGTCTCGGCCGTCGTCGGCGTGCTTATGGGCCTCACCATGCCCAAGTTCAAAAAGATGCAGAGCTTTGTGGACCGCGTGAACCTTACCGCCCGCGAGCTGCTCGACGGCCTTATGCCCATCCGCTCATTCAACCGCGAGCTCGAGCGTTTTGACAAGGCTTCGCTCGACCTGATGACCACGCAGCTCTACACCAACCGCGCTATGAGCTTTATGATGCCACTCATGATGCTCGTCATGAACTGCATCACCGTGCTCATCGTGTGGTTTGGCGCGCAGGGCGTGTCCGACGGCGTGATGCAGGTCGGCAACATGATGGCGTTTATCTCCTACACCATGCAGATCGTCATGGCGTTTATGATCCTCACCATGGTTTCGGTCATCCTGCCCCGTGCCGAGGTCGCAGCCGAGCGCGTGGAAGAGGTCATCACCTGCCCCACGAGCATCAACGACCCTGCCTCGCCCAAACTGCCCGCAGCCAGCGCGCCGCGCGGTGAGCTCACCTTCCGCGACGTGAGCTTCCAGTACCCCGATGCCCGCGCCGATGTCATCAGCGGCGTGAACTTCACCACACATGCCGGTCAGATGCTCGGCATCATCGGCTCCACGGGCTCGGGCAAGTCCACGCTCGTGCAGCTGATTCCGCGCCTGTACGACGTCACAGGCGGCAGCATTTCGCTTGACGGCGTCGACGTGCGTGACATGACTCTCTCCGAGCTGCGTCGCCGCATTGGTTACATCCCGCAGCAGGGGCGCCTGTTCTCGGGCACTGTCGAGAGCAACCTCAAGTTTGCCGGCGACATGGTGAGCGATGATGACATGCACCAAGCAGCGCGCATCGCACAAGCCGAGGACTTTATCGCCGAGCGCGAGGGCGGCTACGACTCCCCCATCAGCCAGGGAGGCTCCAATGTCTCGGGCGGTCAGCGCCAGCGCTTGGCCATCGCCCGCGCATTGGCCAAAAAGCCCGAGGTCGTGGTGTTCGATGACTCGTTTAGCGCCCTCGACTACAAGACCGACGCGCGCCTGCGCGAGGAGCTGGCCAAAAACGTTACCGACGCCGCACTCGTGGTCGTGGCCCAGCGCATCGCGACCATCATGCACGCCGACCAGATCATCGTGCTCGATGACGGCCACGTAGTGGGCACCGGCACGCACGAGGAGCTGCTACGCAGCTGCCCGGCGTACCTGGAGATCGCACAGTCGCAGCTTTCCGCCGAGGAGCTGGGGCTTACCCAAAAAGAAATTGCAGCCGTCATGGAAGGAGGCGAGCGCTAATGGCAGACGAGACCAAGACTCAGATTCCCAAGCCCACCCGCCAGCGTGGTCCCATGGGCCGCATGGGCGGCATGCGTCGTGGCGAAAAGGCCAAGGACTTTAAGGGCACCATGAGGCAGCTGCTCGGCTATATCGGCCAGCACAAGATTGCCGTGTTTGCCGCCGTCGCCTTTGCCGTGTGCTCGGTCATCTTTAACATTGTGGGGCCCAAGGTGCTCGGTCAGGTTACCACCAAACTGTTCGAGGGCTTAGTTGCCAAGGTCAACGGCACCGGCGATGTCGACTTTGCCTGGATTGCCAAGACGCTCGGCTTTTTGCTCTGCCTGTATCTGGCGAGCTCTGTCTGCAGCCTCATCCAGGGCTGGCTCATGACCGGCGTCACGCAAAAGATCTGCTATCGCATGCGCAAGGAGATCGCCGCCAAGATCGCCGTCGTTCCGATGAGCTACTTTAACGGACACAGCAAGGGCGACGTGCTCAGTCGCATCACCAACGACGTCGATACGCTCGGCCAGTCGCTCAACCAGAGCGTGACGCAGCTCATCACGTCGGTGACGCAGATTATCGGCGTGCTCGTCATGATGCTGTCGATCAGCCTGCCGCTCACCGGCGTCACCGTGCTCACGCTGCCGGCCGCCGCGATTATCCTGACCGTGATGATTCACTTCTCGCAACCGTACTTCCGCGAGCAACAGCAAGTCCTGGGCGCCGTCAACGGCATTATCGAGGAGGACTTTGCCGGCCAGAACGTCATTCAGGTGTTCGACCGCGCCGAGGCCTCGATCGAAGAGTTCGACCGTCAAAACGACCGCCTCTTTATTAGTGGCTGGCGCTCGCAGTTCCTGTCGGGCCTGATGATGCCGCTTATGAGCTTGGTGGGCAACATGGGCTACGTGGGCGTCGTCGTGGTAGGCGCGCAGCTCGCGCTGACCGGCAATGCCACGCCCGGCGACATCCAGAGCTTTATCCAGTACGTTCGAAACTTTACGCAACCCGTGCAGCAGCTGGGCAACGTGAGCAACACGATGCAGTCGATGGCCGCCGCCACCGAGCGCGTGTTTGAGTTCCTGGCCGCGCCCGAGGAGGAGCAGAAGGCCGACGCGCAGATTCCCGAGAAGCGCCCCGGCCACGTGGAGTTTGACCACGTCAAGTTTGGCTACACGCCCGACAAGACCATCATCCACGACTTTAGCTGCGAGGCGCAGCCCGGCCAGACCATCGCCATCGTCGGCCCCACCGGCGCCGGCAAGACCACGCTCATTAAGCTGCTGCAGCGCTTCTACGACGTGGACGGCGGTTCGCTGCGCGTCGAGGGCGTCGACGTGCGCGACTGGGACCGCGCGGCGCTGCGCGGCGAGTTTGCCATGGTGCTGCAGGACACCTGGCTGTTTAACGGCACCATCCGCGAGAACATCCGCTACGGACGCCCCGATGCGACCGACGCCGAGGTCGAGGCCGCCGCACGCGCCGCACGCTCTGCGCCTTCCCACAACCCCTTCTTTCCGTGCCGTTTTGTAAAGGTGGTTTCGCGTGAAAAACTCGCCGACGTTTTCGAATCGGCGCTGCCCCCAGAAGCCGATCAGGTGCTTCGCGACCGAGCCCGCAGCAAGGCACTCAAGGGTGCCGCCTGCATCGTCATCATCGGTCCGAAACCCACGCCCGATACGCCTGTCATTATGGACATGGAAAATTTGATGACCGCGGGCGGCGCTTTGACCAACTTCCTTAACGTTCTTTGGGCCGAAGGGGTTGCCGCCAAAACACTTACCTCG
>MNQC01000053.1:0-9769 GCA_001915225.1 Collinsella sp. 60_9 | reverse complement strand
GGCAGCAGCCAGAGCCTCGGCCTCGTCGGCGCCGTCGCACTTGACCTCGACCTCGGTACCGCAGGGGATACCAGCAGCCATGAGGGCCATCGGGGACTTGCCGTTGACCTCCTTCTCGGGGGTGACAACCGTCACGTCACAGGCGTACTTGCCCATGGTGGAGGCGAACAGACCAGCCGGACGCATGTGCAGACCCTGAGGATTAACGAGGGTAGCCTTCTCAGAAACCATAATTGACTCCTTTTTGTGTTTAACCCCTGTCATGCATGTGGCAGGAGTCAGATTCACGACGTTGTTTATATTAACTCACATCAAACGGTTTTTCATTATGTTTCGGACGAATTGTTGGACAGATGTGTTTCTCGTCCGCTTGCTCGCCGGGCGGGCGCGGGTTAAGTTTGCTGCTCTACAGTCCTGCGGGAAAGCACATTAAGTGCTTTCCTTTGCGTGCGGAACTCGCGACAAACTTAACCCGCGCCCGCCCGGCGAGTAAGCTGCGGAAACTCGGTCGGTCCAGAGCAATATCGTGCGAACGGAATTCTGGCTGATGATCTGTTCGCGACAAAGACTCGATAGGTAGCCCCCTCTATGCCCTTTTATAAGTTGCGGTGAAATAGAGACTGAATTTGGGGTTGAATCGTTTAAACAGTCCCTATTTCACCGCAACTTATTTGGGGATGAAAAAGGCAGAGGCCCTGGAGAGGGTCTCCGCCTTTGTTACAGGGGGCGATGTTATTCGCGTACCGTGGAATTAGACCAGGCGGGCGTTGATCGTCTTGGCAATCTCGGCGGCGTCGGTGGAACCCTTGACGGTGGCACGGAAGTCCTCGTCCATGAGCGCCTCGGCGACCTTGGACAGGATCTTAAGGTGCGTGGTACCGGCCTGGGCACCGGGGATGAGCAGGGCGATAGCCACGTTGACGGGAGCGCCGTCCATGGTGTCCCAACCGGTCACGCCAGAGTCGTCCTTGACGACGATGACAGCGGCCTCGGTAATGGCATCGGACTTGGCATGCGGGATGGCGAAGCCCTCCATCATGCCCGTGGTGCCCTCGGCCTCGCGGGCCAGGAAGGCGTTCATCACGGCGTCGGCGTCGCCGGCGATACCGGCCTTGACAGCCTGGTTGGAAACGAAGCTCAGAGCCTCGTCACGAGAAGCGAAGTCCTCGGCGACAAAGACATTCTCGACCTTCACGAAGTCGGCAGCCTCGGCCTTGGGGGCCTCGACGGCAGCGGCCTTGGGGGCCTCAACCGGCTTGGCTGCAGGAGCGGCCTTCTGATTCTTCTCGAAGTCGTACTTCTTGAAGGCCACGAACAGGATGCCACCAACCACAGCGCCGATGAGGATCGCGAGGACCCACAGCGGACCGTTCTCGACAACGGGCAGGACCAGGAAGCCACCGTGAGGCGCCGGATCGTGAACGTTGAACATAATGGTCAGGATCGAAGCGATAGAGGAACCGAGCATCATGATGGGCATAACGGGCCAAATGTTCTTGGTCATGAACGGAATGGCGCCCTCGGTGATGTGGGTGCAACCAAGGATGAGGTTGACGACACCGGCGTCATGGTCCTCCTGGCTGAAGTACTTCTTGCCGACAACGACGGCAAAGGTGGTGATCAGCGGCGGAACGATGCAGGCGGCGGAGACGGCAGCCATGAAGTTGGTGCCGAAGTTGTAGGTATCGGTGCCAACACCGGCGGCAAGGGCCTCGGTGAGCATAGCGGTACCGGTGACGTAAGCGGCCTTGTTGACCGGGCCGCCCATGTCAAAGGCGCACATGCAGCCGATAGCAAGACCCAGGACAACGGCGCCAGAGGCGGACAGGCCCTTAAGGAAGTCCATCATGGCGGTGTTGATGGCAGCCATGGGGCCGGAGATGCCGAGCATGACCAGACCGACGATGGCGGTAGAGAACAACGGGTACAGGAAGATAGCCTTGAGGCCGTCCAGGTTCTTGGGCAGTCCGGCAAAGACCTTCTCGAGCAGCAGGATGACATAACCGGCGAGGAAGCCACCGACGATGCCGCCCAGGAAGCCGAAGCCCACGCCGGCGCCACCGGCGTCGATCATGCCGGTCTCAGCGTTAACAGGCAGGCCCTGGATGGCGATCATACCGGCAACAAAGCCGGGGACGAGCGCCGGGCGCTTGCCGATGGACTCGGCAATATAGGCGGAAAGCACCGGAACCATGAGGTTCATGGCGATACCGCCGATAATCTTGAGCATCGCGGCAAAGCTGTTGTAGTCGGCAGCCGTCGAATCAAAGGACGTGATGCCCCACAGGAACGAAATGGCGGTCAGAACACCACCGGCAACGACGAAGACCAGCATGTGGCTGACGCCGTTCATGAGGTGCTTGTAGATGACGTGACCGATGGACTCCTTCTCCTCGACCTCGTCCTCGACATCGGCGGCAGCGGCAACCGTGTCGTCGCCCTTGGCGGCGAGCGCGCGGTCGATCAGCTTACCAGCAGCCTCGACAGACAGGGCCTTGGAAACACCAACGGAAACCATGGGCTTACCGGCGAAACGCTCAGCCTGGACATCCTTATCGGCTGCGACGACGACGGCCTTGGCACCGGCGATCTCGCTCTTGGTGAGCTCGTTCTCGACGCCGACCTGGCCATGAGTCTCGACCTTAATGGTCAGACCTCGCTCGGCAGCAGCCTTCTCCAGCGCCTCCTTCGCCATGAAGGTGTGCGCAATGCCGGTCGGGCAACCGGTCGCGGCGATGATGTCAAACTTAGCCATGTGTCCCTCCTTCTTGAGTACAGCGCCCGCGGGCGCTCCCCTACACGCGCTTCGATGCGCGTTTTTCCACACTTGAAAGATACCAACCTACCGTCCGCGTGAGAAGAGACAGGGCGCAATTCTCCGGTGAAAGGTTCTTTCATAACCGTAAACGGCAAGTGAAAGTTTACCATCAACACTTGAAACGGCAAGGTGTATCTTGTAATTGAAAATGCCCGTATACTATGGCATTGCAAATCAAGCTAGATTTTCATGCCAACCAGGAGCCATCCATGACCGATAGTAGCAAAAGCGCACTTTCCCTCATTAGTACCCACCAGGGATACAGCGAGTCCGAGCAGCGCATTGTCGACTATATATTGGAGCACCAGTCCGAGGCGCCACGCCTCACGGCGGCTCAGCTCTCGCGCGCCGCTGCCACGTCCGAAGCGACCGTTTCGCGCTTCTGCCGAAAGCTGGGCTTTGGCAGCTTCCGCAGCTTTCAGTTTTCGTTGGCGAGGGATTTGGAAAGCCAGCGCAACGAGGGCCTGACCGACGAGGTCTCGTTCGATAATATGGAGCAGAGCCTAAAAAATATCCTCGCCGCCAAGGTGAGTGAGCTTAATGCGACCATCGACGGCATAGATCACGACACGTTGGCCGCAGTTGTACACGCGCTTAAGAATGCCGGCGTTATTGAGTTCGCCGCCGTGGGCAATACGAACGCGGTCGCGCTCGATGCGACGTTTAAGTTTTCGCAGCTGGGCCTGCGCTGCATGGCGAGCACCATTAGCGAGACATCAATCGGCTTTGCGCTCACGTTACGCCCGGGTGACGTCATCGTGCTAATCTCAAACTCTGGCAAATCGCGCCGACTGAATCGCATGGCAAAAGCGGCTCGCAACTGCGGCGCAACCGTAGTCGTCATCAGCAGCGATAGCAAGTCTCCACTTGCACGCCTCGCCGACTACACCTTTAATACCGTCAATCACGAAGCGCTGCTGACAACGGGCGACTTCGCGTTCTCCAAGATGAGCGCCACGATGATCATCGAGGTCATCTACAACTTCCTGCTGCCCGAAATCGAAGACGCCCGCGAGCATATCAGCTACTACGAAGAGCTCATCCAGCCGGATAAGGTCGTGGAGTAGGCTTTATAGGGAGTCGTTAGTTGCTTGTCGCACGAAACTATGCCGGTTTACTACGATGAAATCGCAATGTATGACCATATCGCGTTTTGAAAGAAAACCGCAGGCGTTCTACCTGCGGTTTTCTTTTTGCAATATTAGCTGTGCTCGAGCTATGCCGATTCATCGTAGTAAACCGGCATAGTTTTTGGCGGTCGGGCCAGACGGGCAAGTGGCGAGGCAAGGATTACTGATATTTTACCCCCCAACACCGCCGACTCGTTCTAACCTCGAGCCTCTTCCAGCATCTGCTTGGCATGCGCTAGGCTTGCCTCCGATTGATCGCCGCTCAGCATGCGGGCGATCTCTGCGGTGCGGGCATCACCGGTCACCTCGTCCAGGTGCGTCTGGGGAACATCGCCCGGTTCCTTGTTGACAACATAATGTTTGTCAGCCATGACGGCGACCTGCGCCAAGTGGGTTACGACAATCACCTGATGCGTAGCGGCGAGATCTGCCAGCACGCCTGCGAGTGCACGCGCTGTAGACCCACCGACACCGGCATCGACCTCGTCGAATACCAGAGTGTCGACGCCGTCCGCATTGCCGAGGACAACCTTGCTTGCCAGCATGACGCGGCTGAGCTCGCCGCCCGACGCAATGCGGCGCAGGGGGCGCGGCGTCAAACCGGCACCGCTGCGGTATAGCAGCTCGTAGCTCGAAGGACCAGCGGGCGTCCACTCAGCACGAGGAAGATCGCGCGACTCCCAGACGAGCTCGGCGCCGCCCATCTCCAGGCGAGCCATCTGGCGGCCCACCTCATGGCAGAAGCGCGGGGCCGCCGTATTGCGGGCGCGCTCGCGCTCGGCGATCCCGAGTGCCTCACGCGCCTTTTTGATCTGTTCATCGCCATCATCGACCAGGGACAGCAGCTCTTGCGAGCGATCGCGCATGGCAAAAACATCGTCCATGGTGGGACCCCACTGACGCAACAGGCCCTTGAGGTCGGAATACCGATCACGCATGCGAGCGAGCTCGCGCGGGTCGAAGGCGATGCCATCGCGATAGGCACGAAGCTCGTTCGCGCAATCCTCAAGGGAGATGCAGGCATCCGAAAGCACATCGGCAATGTCGCCCAGTTTGCGATCGACGGTAGCCATTCGGGAAAGCTCTGCCACGGCGCTGTTCACGGCATCGAGCGCTCCCCCTTCGGCGGCAAGCGATGCATGGGCATCGTTAGCAGTGGCAACCAATACCTCGGCATGTTCGGAGCGCGGCAGCAGTTCCTCGAGTTCCTCATACTCGCCCGGCTTGGGGTCGACCTCGCCGATGCGCTCGAGGGCAAAGCGCGCTTCCTCGACGCGACTCCCCTGCGCACGCGAGGTCTCTTCGACACGTCGAACCTCCTTAGCGGCAGCGCGCGAAGCCTTAAAGCAGGCGCGGTAGTGCTCGAGCGCCTCGAGTGCAGGGCGCCCTGCCCAGGCATCGACCATCGCAACATGATGCGCCGGATCGAGCAAGCGCTGGTGCTCGTGTTGGCCGCACAGATCCATCATCACGCCAACGCGCTCCGAAAGCTCGCGCACACTGGCGATGCGGCCGTCAATCTTCACGCGGCTGCGGCCCTCGGCAGAAAGACTGCGCTGCACGGTGAAGCCCTCCGTGTCGTGCGGGCCGTCAAACAGGCGTGCCTCGACGCTCGCGAGCGCCTCGCCCTCGCGCACCGTCGACGAATCCGCGCGCTCGCCCAAAATAAGCTTGAGGGCCGAGAGCAGCGCGGTCTTGCCGGCACCGGTCTCGCCGGTCAGGACAGTCAGGCCGGCACTCGGCACCAACGTCGCCTCGCGAATGAGTGCAATGTTAGAAACCTGCAGCTCATCGATCATGACGGACTCCGTAGAATACGCGGCTCACCGAGTTATAGAAGCTCTCGGGACCGTAATCGAGAAGCAGCACATCTCCGGGACCGCGACGCACCGCCACGCTCTCAACGGTGCCATCGCAGGTAATAAACTGTCCATCGATAGCGATCGCCGGAACGCTCGGACGGTCATCAGACATAAAGATTTCGACGACATCACTCGGCGAAGTCAAGAAGGCACGGGCCTGAATGGTGTGCGGCGCAATGGGTACGCAGACCATGCCCGTATAGTCAGGGCTCACGATGGGGCCACCGGCGCTGAGCGCGTAACCCGTAGAACCAGTCGCCGTCGAAACGACCACGCCGTCGCCACGCAGTCGGTCGATATGGTGGCCCGACACCGTGATGTCGAACTCGACCATATCGGACAGCGGACCGCGGGTAAGCGCCATGTCGTTGAGGGCGAAGGTGCGCACGACATCCTTCGTACCGTCTTCGCGCACGGATACGATATCCGCGGCGATGGTGGCGCGACGGCTCACGTGCAGCTCACCGGACAGGGCGTCGCTCACGACCTGCAGAATGTCGCGCTCCTCGGGGCTCGCAGCAGTTAAAAAGCCCAGGTGACCATAGGAAAGACCGAGGATAGGAATCTCGCGATGGTTGAGGATGCGGGCAGCGCGCAGCAACGTACCGTCGCCGCCGAGCGTAATGACCAGATCGGAGCCGTCAATATCAGGCGTGCTCTGAATCTTCGATCGCTGGTCGGCAGCCCATGCGACCTCATAGCCCTGGCGCGTCAGCCAAAGCTCAAGCATCAGGCCGCTCTCGACCGCCTCTTGTTTGTAGTAATTGGGAACCAGAAAGACCTTCATAGCGTTGCAGCTTTCTCGCTCAAAACCGATACCTGGGATTGCAGCTCATCGTCGGTGCGTTCGCCGGGGGCAAACCTCGTGCCATACAGGAAAAACTCAACGTTGCCCTTGGCACCATGAATGGGCGACACGCACACATCGACCGGGAACAGCCCCTTGGCAGCAAAGAGTTCAACTGCCGCAACAAGTGTATCGCGGCGGACGGCGGGGTCGGTCACGATGCCGCCCTCGCCCACCAGCGCAGCCGGCGCCTCAAACTGGGGCTTTACGAGCGTGCAAAAAGAACCTGTAGGCGCCAGGCACGCCAGCACCGCATCGATAATGTTCGCGATGCTGGTAAACGAGACATCACACACAGCCAGGTCGATGGCACCGGCATAGCCAAGCTCGGGCAGCTGCGTCACGTTGGTGCGCTCATGCAGCGTCACGCGATCGTCCTGACGCAACGACCAATCGAATTGGGCACGACCCACGTCCACCGAGACAACGGCCGCAGCTCCGCGCTTGAGCAGACAATCGGTAAAGCCGCCGGTAGAGCAGCCCACATCCAGACAGGCAAGGCCCGTCGGATTGATGCCAAAAGCATCAAGCGCACCTTCGAGCTTAAGACCGCCGCGGCCAACATAGGGAATGCGCCCCTTCACATGCAGCGGCAGCCCCGGGATCACCTTAAGGCCCGGCGAAGTCAAGCGCTCACCGCCACTCGAGACCAAGCCGGCCATAAGAGTGCGAAGGGCATCCGCGCGATCGGCGCAGATGCCCTGTGAAATCAGTTCGTCATCAAGACGCACGCGTTTCATGAATGCCATCAACCATTCGTATCCGGAGATGCGGCCTAGCTATCCTGGGATTCGTTTGCCGCATCCTCATCGTATTCCTGCTCGAGCTTGTCGGCCTCACGCGGCGTCAACTCAAACTTGTCGACCATATCGACCGCACGGGATCCTAGCTCAATCGCCTCATCAAACAGATCGAGTGAACGCTCCAAGGAGGTATCCTTGGAGCGAACGGTAGCGATGATCTGGTCCAGTCGATCCGAGATCTCGTCAAAGTTGCGGACAGAACCCTCTGGCATGACTACTCCTCGACGGAGTCGACGACAGCCTCGGCGGCGTCCGCATCCTCGGCCAGCACGCCAGCCTCAGCCTGAGCAACCGCAACCTTAGCGGCCGCCTCGGCAGCCTGAGCCTCCTCGCGAGCACGATCCTCGGCCAGCAGCTCCTGGTACAGGTCCTCGCCCGGCAGCTCCTCGCTGCGAGCGATCTTGCCCAGCACGCCGTTGACGAACGACGCGGACTGGTCGGTGCCATAGGCCTTGGCAAGCTCGACGGCCTCGTTGATCACGATGGCGTCCGAGACCTCCTCGTCGGTGAGGAAACGCATCTCGTAAGCCGGGCATGCGCATAAGATCCCAGTTCTTGGCAACGGAACGCAGAGCGCAGTCGATGCGGTCGATATGCTCATAGGCACCGCGGCACAGCTCCAGCGCATAGGGGTCGAGGGGACCCTTCGAGATCAGGAAATCACCCTCGAGGACGCGCTCGAGCGGGCTGTCCGTGGCCTCGGCCTGGAACAGAAGCTGAAGCGCCTGACTGCGGGCAAGCGTACGCCCGCGATAAACCTTAAGGCTCAAAGGTTACTCCTTGGGGAAAACGAGGCCGTCGATGCAAACGTCAACGCGCTCGACCTCGACGCCCACCTGAGCATCGATGGCGGCGACCACGGCGGCGCGAACGGCCTCGGCGAGTTTCTTGAACGGATAGCCAAAGAACACCACGACACGCACGGTGAGTGCGAGCTTGTCGCCAACGACCTTGGCCTCGACCGCCGGCTCGGAAGCCGGGGCCTTGGACGAGAGCATCATGGAGACAAGGTTGGTGGCAAGGTCCTTGACGCCAACGGAGGCGATGCCCTCGACATCGGACACGGCGCGCGAGACGATGGCGGTCAGAACATCGGGCGAAATGCCGATGCCGTCAATCTTGATTTCCTGGGGCATGAGTCCTCCTAGAAGATTTGGTTGCTAGACGCGGGAGACGAACTTGCCGTCGCGGGTGTCAACCTTGATGACCTCGCCCTCGTTGAGGTACATGGGGACCTGGATGACAGCGCCGGTGTCGATCGTGGCCGGCTTGGTGGAACCCTGGACGGTGTCGCCCTTAAAGCCCGGGTCGGTTTGGACGATGGTGGTCTCGATGAACATCGGCGGAGTCACGCCCATGAGCTCATCGTCGGCGAAGAGCAGCTGGCAGACGTCGTTCTCGCGCAGCCACTTGGAGTTCTCGCCCACCATGTCCTCGGGAACGGGAACCTGCTCATAGGACTCGTTGTCCATGAAGATATAGTCGGTGCCATCGTTGTAGAGGTACTGGAACTCACGGGTAGTGAGCATGACGCTCTCGAACTTGGTGCCGGCGTTGCAGGTGTTCTCGACGACGCGGCCGCTCTTGATGTCGCGGGTCTTGTAGCGCACAAACGCGCCGCCCTTGCCCGGCTTGACATGCTGGAACTCGACGATGGTGTAGACCTTGTCCTTGATGCGGAGACCGAGGCCGTTCTTGAAGTCGGCGGTAGAAATGGTAGGCATAGCGACCTTTCTTGTTATGGGCAGAACGCACAAGCGTCCAAATTACATACGACCGAAATTATACACTTGCAGGGCGGCGGCCGCCGGCGCCGAGCACAAAAAAAAAGACCGGGGGGGGCCCGATTGGCCCCGGGGCCCCCCCCCCAAAAATCTATCGAAATGGGCTAGCAATCGATGACGTGCAGGTCGTGCGGGGTCTTGGTGAAGGGCTCATATCCGTTCTCGGTGACGACGCCGTAGTCCTCCAGACGCACGCCGCCCACACCGGGCAGGTAGACGCCGGGCTCCATGGTAATAACCGAGCCGACCTCAATGATGTTCTTGCTACGGTTGAAGTTGGGCAGCTCGTGGATGTCGATGCCCACGCCGTGGCCCAGGCCATGGTTGTAGTAATCGCCATAGCCGGCATCGCCGATGATCTTCTTGGAAAGCTTGAAAATGTCGTTGCCCTCGACGCCCGGATGGATGGCGGCGACGCACTCCTCGTCAGTGGCATCCAGCCGCCCGTATCGAATATTTTCCCGTACCGTGCCGGTAAAAAGATGCGTATCCTGCAGAACCATCGCAAACATATCATGTATGTCC
>MNQC01000052.1:423-7145 GCA_001915225.1 Collinsella sp. 60_9 | reverse complement strand
CATGTACCAGCAGGGCGAGCCGTTCCGCGCCATCATCGAGGCGCTGCCGGCCGTGCGCTCGAAGGGCGGCGGCCCGCTCACGGTGCAGGCGGTCGGCAAGATGCTGCGCAACGACAAGTACTGCGGCGTCTACCGCTACGGCGACACGGTGGTGGAGGGCGGCATGCCCGCGATCATCCCGCGCGACGAGTTCGACGCCGTGCAGCGGCGCCTGGCGCTGCGCACGAGGAGGAGGAGGTCCACGGTGGACTACCTGCTGTCCGGGAAGCTGTTCGACTCGGAGGGCCACCGCTACCAGTCCAGCAGCGGCCACGGGAAGTCGGGCAGGAAGTACACGTACTACCGCTGCCCGGCCACGGGCCACCAGGTGCGCCGCGACGCGCTGGAGGCGGAGGTGGCCCGCATGGTGGCCGACGCCCTCGCCGCCGACGACGGCGCCGTGGAGGGCATCGTGGCCGACGTCATGGCCGAGCAGGAGGCGGCGCTGGCCGACGACCTCGCCGCCGTGCGCGCCATGGAGAGGCGCCTGGGGCAGAACGCCCGCGAGCAGTCGCGCATGGTGGACCTGGCCGCGAAGACCGGCGCCGTGGACGCCGTGGCCGAGAAGCTGAACGCGTTGTCCGACGAGCGGGCGGCGCTGGAGGCCGAGATCGCCGACGCGCGCGCCGGCATGGGGGCGCTGGACGCCGAGCAGGTGGAGTTCTGGGTGCGGCGCGTCATGGGGCGCTCCGACCCGCTGGAGGCCGTGCGGCTGTTCGTGCGCCGCGTGGTGGTGGACCGCGCCGCCGGCACGCTCACCGCCGAGTTCACGTTCGACAAAAAGGAACCCCCGCCGGACGGTCCCGGCAGGGGTTCGCGTAAGTATCTGGGGGCTGGGACGGAGGGATTCGAACCCCCAACAGCCGGCACCAAAAACCGGAGTTCTACCGTTGAACTACGTCCCAATGTGTGGTGTTGCCCAAAAGCAACTCGTTTAGTTTACCTAATCTGCGAGGGCATCGCAAACGCCATCGAGCAGGCGTACGGCGAGTGTCTGCGCGTCGCTGGCCGTGAAGGTGCCGTTGTAGCGCGTCATGCCCGTGAGCTCAATGCGAATGCGTGCCGGCTTCTGCTGCGCGGCGACATTGGCAGTGCGGATGCGCTGGGCCAGGTTGTGGCACTCGGCGAGGGCAATCGTGGCGCGCGGTGCGGCGTCGGCGGGCAGCTCGTCGCTTGCGATTTCGAGCACCAGGTCAACGTCGGTTGGGACCTCGGAGTCGCAGAGCATCATGCCGCTGTTGTCGGTCGTTGCCGTGGCGATATTCCACATGCGCGACGCAACACTGCGCGCGATGGGGTCCTCGCCGATAACGGCAATCTGGAAGCGCTCGAGCACGTTGGCGGCGCGAGCAAAACCGATGCGGGACTCGGCTTCGGTGACCGAGGGCTTGCCCTCCCACACATGGTGCAGGCGGTTGATGTAGGCGTAGGTGTCCTGGAAGGCCATGCCGTCGGCAAACAGGCCGACATTTTCCTGGAACTGCTGCAGGGCGGCCTCGGTATGCGGACCAAAGTAGCCGTCGTCTTCGCCACAGGCAAAGCCCAAAACGTTGAGAGTGCGCTGCAGGGCCTGCACATCGGCGCCATGGAAATTGGGCATGCGCAGATAGAGGGTGCGGTCGCCCAGCTTATACGAAGCGTCTACAAGGGCGCTCCAACAGGGGATATCGACGGCATGACCGGCAGCAAGGCCGCTGTCGAGCCTGAAGGTGCTGACGGCCTGCTCAGTGGTGGCTCCAAAGTACTTGTCGGTGACTTCGGCGGCATCAATCGTGTAGCCGAGCTGCAGGAGACGAGACTGCACGTCCTCGACGGCTGCTCCTTGCATGCCCGTTGTAATAGGTTCCATGAACGAACCCCTTTCGGCGTACCATTCGTACTATTTGAGCGTCTGTCGGATAGACAACGCAAAGGGATGCATAAACATGCACTCAACAGTGTAGCAAGTTGTGCCTAAATACGCTGCTGACAGGTTTTATAACCCCCGTTAGTTAAGGCGCTCCACAAAGAAATCTGCCATGGAGAGGAACAGCTCGCGTGCGTGCGGATCAAGCTCAACGTTCTCGATGGCCGCTTTGGCCTTAGCGGTCAGGTCGAGCGCGTAAGTGTGGGCGTAATCGATAGAGCCGGTCTCCTGGAAGATCTCCACGGCGCGTGCGAGCTGCGCGGGATCATCGGTGCCCGAGGAAAGAATCGCCTCGACCTCGTCGTGGTGGCGCTTATCAGAGAGGGCGTGTACGGCGACAAGCGTGCGCTTGCCCTCGGTGATGTCGGTGCGGAAGTCCTTGTTGGCGGCTTCCTTAGTGCCGACAAGGTTGAGCAGGTCGTCCTGAATCTGAAAGGCAAGGCCTGTGTGTAGGCCAAAGGCGCGCAGCGCTTCGATTTGCTCATCGCTGCCGCCGCCGATAATGGCTCCGGCGGCAAGCGGCGTGGCTCCGCTGTAAAACGCGGTCTTGTGCGTCGCCATGTCCAGGTAGTCATCAACCGAGATATCAAAGCGCCCGTCACGGACCCAACCCAGGTCGAGTGCTTGACCCTCAATGGTGCGGACGATCATCTCGGTAAGCTCGTGGAGCACGCGCAGCTTCACGTCGGACTCCAGCGTAGGGTCGTCGAGAACCGTCTTGGTGACCATGGTGAGCGCCAGGTCGCCACAATTGATGGCAAGGCCCGTGCCCTCGGTAAGGTGCATACAGGGCTTGCCTCGACGAAGCTGTCCGTTGTCGGCGATGTCGTCGTGGATCAGCGCGCCCGACTGGAAATGCTCGATAGCTGCCGCGGCGCTGCGGGCGCTCTCAAAGCTGCCGCCCACTGCGGTTGCGGCGAGCATGCAGATAAGCGGGCGGTGGCGCTTGCCGGCGTTGGCCGTAAAAGCCGAGAGCGGCGCGTACAGGTAGCGCTCAATATCGGCAGAGGTCGCCTGTCCGTCAAAGAACGTGGCCAGATAGTCGTTAATCTGGTCAAAGTGCTGGGCTAAAAAGCTGGTAAACGGACTGGACACGGGTTCTCGCATTCTTTCTGAGGTTGCATTGGTGCAATATGCAGACAACATATTGCCACATCAGGGCGTTTGGCGCGGCAGTTTTGGCGATTTAGGACAACGGGCGTGCGTTTGATGGAGCGCGCCTAAATCAGCCTAAAATGCTCGAGCGCCGCAACGACACCGTCGTGATCGACGGTGTCGGTCACGTAATCGGCCTTATCCTTGAGATAGTCTGGTGCGTTGCCCATGGCGATACCGACATCGACGGCGTTCATCAGCGAGATGTCATTGCTGGCGTCGCCAATGCCGTATACGGTTCCGTGGTGGGGATCGAGGGCATCGAGTACAGACTGGATGCCCCCGCGCTTCGTGCATTCGCGGGGCGAGATTTCGGTTACCTCGAGTTCGAGCTCGTTAAAGCACAGCAGCGGCTCAAGTGCCTTATCTTGAGCGATGTGGTTGGCGAGCGATGTAGACATCAAGATCTTGTAGACACTGTAATGTTGCAGCTGCGTGACTGCGTCGCCCAGGGTGCGCGCGTATCCGGGGGCATCGGGGGCATCGGCACTCATGCGCACGACGCCGTTGAGGCCCTCAAAGCGGATGACCTCGCCCGATTGCTCAAGATAGGGGGCAAGATGCTGCAGCATGCTGGGTGTCATCGACAGATCGCGAATTGCGTGTCCGTCGATCTCGGCGTAACCGCCCGCAAGACAGACGATGCCGGTCCAGGGCAGCTCGAGCAGCTTTGGGTGGATGCAGCTCAGCGTGCGCCCTGTGCAGATAAACGCCATGTTGCCCTTGGCAACAAAATCACGGATGGCTTGCGAGACCGCTTCATTGGGATAGGGGGAGAGGTCTCGCTCATCCTCGGGGAGCTCTTGGGCGAGTTTGGGATCTTGCCAGGCGAGCGTACCGTCGATGTCGAAGAAGCAGATGTCGCCGTTCTTTTTTGCGATTCCAACGGTGGGGGAGGGTGGGATGGTGGGGACAAAGCCCGGCTCGAGCCCCATGATTCGATCAAAGTGCTCTTTGATACGGGGAACGGAAACGCCAATGATTACCTGAGCCGTTTTGCCGGTAACGATGAGGCCCTTGGCGCCCGCCGCGACGAAGGCTGCGTTGTCTGCGACAACGGAAGGGTCTGCGACCTCAACGCGCAGACGCGTGGCGCAATTGGTCGCTCCTACAATATTGCTAACGCCACCCAAGAGCGCGACGACTTGCTCAGCGAGCAAGTGATCTTGGGATGATTGGTTGTTTTCCCGTCAGACGTGCGAGCGCCGCATCGCCGGCGATATGATCTTCGCGGCCTGGGGTTTTTAGGTCGAAAGCCAGAATGAGGCCCCGGAAGACCAGAAAAAAGACAGCGCTAAACATCAGCCCGATACCGAGCGCCAAAAGGTAGGAGCCGGCATGCGTCCGCATGAGCGGGATAAAGTTGAAGGCAGCCATCTCCATAAAGCCACCCGAGAAGATGCCGACGACGCCAAAGAAGTTCATGGCCATGGCAAGGCAGGAGGATAGGACGGCGTAGAGCAAAAAGAGTCCGGGATAGGTGAACATAAAGAGAAACTCGAGCGGCTCGGTGATGCCGCAGACCACCGAGGCGACGATGGCGGGCCAAAGGATGGCCTTAAGGCCGGCGCGGCGTTCGGGTTTGGCGGTGAAATAGAATGCTGCCGCGATGGCGGGAAGGCCAAAGAGCTTGCTCCAGCCGGTGGCAGTGAAACCGGCCCAGGGCGCAAGTTCGTTGAGGGGGCGCGTGCTGTGCGACAGGATGGGAAGCAAGTTGGTCCACGTGGCGTAGATGCCGTCGTTAATGACCAAATTGTCGTAGTAGATGGGCATGTAGAGCAAATGGTGCAAGCCCATGGGCTCGAGCGCTCGCTCCAAAAACACAAAGACGCCCACGCCGAAGGGGCCGACGCCTACAAGTGCGTGGCGCAGCGTTTCGGTCACAGCGTATACGAAGGGAACGATGGCGGCCGAGATAGCGGCAAGGGCAAACACGGCAAAAAAGCTGATGCGGTAGACCAGCGAGGAGCCCGAGAACGTGCCAAGCCAATCGGGAACCTTGGCATCGTAGAAGCGGTCATGGATGGCGACGACGGTTGCCGATACCGCCAGCGGGCCGATAATGCCGGTATCGAGCGTCTTGATGCCGTCGATGACGGTGATACCGTTGGCGGGGGTCAAAGATGACGGGTACTTAAGTCCAAGGTTGTCTCCGCTCAGCTTAATGATTTCGCTCAAAAAGAAGCAATAGGCAAAATAGGCCACGAGTGCCTCGAAGCAGCAGCGTGCTGGTTGCTTTTGGGCAAGACCGATAGGCAACGCTACGGCAAAAAGGAGTGGGAGGCGTTTAAAGACCGTCCACGAGCCGCGCTGGATGATGGCCCAGAAAACGTACCAAGGGGTTCCGTATACGGCGAGATCGCCGACGATGTCCGCAGTCGTTGCGAGAGCGGAGACGCCGACCATGAGGCCTGATATAGAAAACAGCATGGCGGGCGCGAACATTGCCCCGCCAAAGCGTTGGATTTTTTGCAGCATGTTCTGCCTTCCGAATATCGAGGCGCGTTGCGCGTGGGGAAACGTTTAAACAATGGATTCATTGTAGAGGACCAGACGATTGTCGTACCGGCAGTTTTGAGCGAAACCGATTTGGGCATGACAGAAACCGTCAACGGTTAAATCCTGTCGCTTTACCGATATTCGGTTTAAACAACTTTAAGAAATGCTATCGTGCCTAGCCGGAAATGAATAATGTAGAGGTGAAACAATGCCAAAAGCGATATACGAAGGAATCTACCGAGAAATACGCTCGCGCATCATTAATGGGACCTATGCGTTTCAGGAGATGCTGCCAACCGAAGCCGAGCTGACCGCAGAGTTCGGATGCACTCGCAATACCGTCCGTCGCGCCTTGGGTATGCTGGCCGACGGGATGTTTGTGCAGCCCATACACGGCAAGGGCGTGCGCGTTATTTGGCTTAAGGGCGAAACCGACATGTTGGGCGCACTCGAAGAGGTTGAGTCGTTTGGCGAGTTTGCAAAGCGCAACAATGCCGTTGCATCGACGGACGTTAAGTCTTTCGAACATCTGGTTTGCACCGAGCAACTCTCTCGTCACCTGGGCTTTAAGGTGGGCGAGGAGTTGATTCGCGTAGTGCGTGTCCGAAGCCTCAACGGCAACGCGCGCCAAGTGGACCATGGCTATTTTTTGGCGTCGATCGCCAAGGGCCTGACTCCCGAGATCGCGGCAGATTCTATTTACGGCTATCTGGAGCACAAGCGCGGTGTCAAAGTGATGGCGAGCCGTCGTACGGTGAGTGTCGAGCTCGCCAACGATGAGGACTGCAGCTATCTTGACCTCGGCAAATACAACTGCGTTGCCGTCATGGAGAGTCAGTCGTACACCTCGGATGGCATCTTGTTTGAGGTGACGCACACTCGCACACACCCCGAGATCTTCCATTACCGCGTCAATTCCAAGCGATAGCCGGCTAGCTCGCAGCCTGACGAGACTCATGGCCTCAAAGAGAAAACGCCCGGTCAAACCGACGGTACATCGGCTTGACCGGGCGTTTTCTCTGCATTCGATAACAAATAATTGTTTATACAAAACTTGTCAAGTATCAAGTTGAAATTACCGTTCACCGAAGTTTTTCTACCGCTCTAGTAATACTTGTTCAAA
>MNQC01000052.1:0-411 GCA_001915225.1 Collinsella sp. 60_9 | reverse complement strand
AGCGTATTGTACAAATCAGAAAAAGGGGCAAAGTCCCCGAGCCAATCTCCGAAGGCGGCGGCAAAGGGTGCCGCCACGGTGTGAAAGGGTGGATTGTAATGAAGAACGAAATGAGCAGAAGGCAGTTCCTGGGCTTTGCTGGTTCCGCGGCTGCGGTTCTTGGTCTGGGTCTCGTGGGCTGCGGCGGTTCTGCCGGCTCCGGCTCCTCTGCTTCTGGTGATGCTGCCGAGGTCTACTTCCTCCAATTCAAGCCCGAGGTCGACAAGGAGTGGAAGGAGATCGCCAAGGCCTATAAGAAGGAGAAGGGCGTCGAGGTCAAGATCGTGACCGCCGCCTCCAACACCTACGAGGAAAAGCTCAAGTCCGAGATGTCCAAGAGCTCCGCTCCGACCCTGTTCCAGGTCAACGGCC
>MNQC01000051.1:40818-41250 GCA_001915225.1 Collinsella sp. 60_9 | reverse complement strand
CGCGCGCGCCCTGTATATGGCTCGGAGTCGCATATGAGCAGGTATGTTCACGGCTCCGGGAGAGACGACGCGCAACTAAATAATCGACCGCAAAGCAGGTTCCCCAAAATTCCGGGTTTAGGCGCGGCTGGGTTTTCGCCACCCACCGTGCAGCAATACCGTAGCTATTCATTTTTGGTTCGAGAGGGGAACCGCCATGGCTGAAGAATTCGATTTCCATCCGATGTGGGAGAGCCTCGGCATGAATCTTGCCGACCACGACATGCTGCTGGGCGCCGTGGGCCAGATGTACGGCGATATGTTCCTGACGCAGAACAATCGCCCCAAGTCCACGTCCTACCTGGATTTTGTCGCCACCAACATCCACAGCGGCCGAATTAAGGAGATGCTCGACAAGAAGGAGGCCGGCGAGGCCACCAAGATTGTTGGCAG
>MNQC01000051.1:37687-40730 GCA_001915225.1 Collinsella sp. 60_9 | reverse complement strand
GGTATCCCCGTGGGTCTGTGCTCGGGTGCCGATTGGGCAACCGATAAGGTCGAGGAGCACCTGCCGCGCAACACCTGCCCGCTCATCAAGAGCTTTGCCGGCTTTAAGCTGGGCGAGGTCTGCCCCTACATTGAGTCGAGCGACTTGGTGGTGGGCGAGAACACCTGCGACGGCAAGAAGAAGGCCTACGAGTTTTTTGCCACGCAAAAGAACATGTACGTCATGGATATTCCCAACGTACACGACGAGTCGACGCTCGTGACCTGGAAGGCCGAGGTCAAGAAGCTCGCCGACAAGATCGAGGAAGAGTGTGGCGTCAAGATTACGCCCGAGCGTCTGAAGGCCGCCATCCACGCCGTCAATGAGAAGCGTCGCGCCCTGCAGCGCCTCGCAGCCACGCGCGCTGCCGACCCGGCGCCCATCAGCGGTCTCGACAGCCTGCTGACCGTTCAGGCCGCCTTTATGGACGACACGCCGCGTCTGACCGGAGCCATCAACGATATGGCGGCTGAGTGCGAGCAGCGTGTCGAGGCCGGCGAGGGCGTGACGCCCAAGGGGACCAAGCGCATCCTGTACACCGGTACGCCCATGGCCGTGCCCAACTGGAAGCTGTTCAACCTCATCGAGAAGGCCGGTGGCGTCGTGGTGGGCGAGGAGTCCTGCACGGGCTCGCGCTACTACAAGGACCTGGTCGATGAGTCCGGTGAGACGGTTGACGACATGCTCGACGCCATCGCCGAGCGCTACTTTAAGATCAACTGCGCCGTCTTTACGCCCAACGACCAGCGTATGAAGGACATTGTCCAGATGGCCAAGGACCTGCATGCCGACGGCATCGTCGACGTGGCCTTGCAGTTCTGCACGCTCTACGAGATGGAGTCGTTTGCCGTGGAGAAGGCTGCCGAGGAGGCCGGCATTCCGTTTATGCACATCACGACCGACTACGCCGGCGAGGATGCAGGCCAACTGCAAACCAGGATTGAGGCTTTCTTGGAAACCATTTAGGGCTATCCGGTCCAGCGGCTTCCCCAAGCACCCGATCTTGCCGTTCAAACCATCGCTTGCATACCAAAGTACGCGGCGCTCCTCTTTCACGGCAACCTCGGGCACCTGGGAAAGCCGTTTCCTTGGTTGGTTAAAAGGTTTGTTAAGGAGTTATATGTCGGAAAATATTGAGCAGCCGTTGCCGTCCACGTTTGAGGAGTTCAACGAGCAACGCAAGGCGGCGTTTATTCGCGTCAAGGATTATAAGCAGGCGGGTAATCGCCTGGTCGGTTTTCTGTGCAGCTACACGCCGCTCGAGATTATCGATGCCGCGGGGGCTGCGAGCGTGGCGCTGTGCGGCACGTCCGACGAGGTGATTCCCGAGGCCGAGAAGGTGCTGCCGGCAAACCTGTGCCCGCTCATCAAGTCTACGTATGGTTTTGCCTATTCGCAAAAGTGCCCGTTTACGTACTTTAGCGACATGATCATCGGCGAGACCACCTGCGACGGCAAGAAGAAGATGTACGAGCTACTCAACGAGCTCAAGCGCACGCACATTCTGCACCTGCCGCAGAGCCGCGATCGCGCCCACGAGCGCGAGGGCTGGTACGAGGAGTGCCGCCTGCTCAAGGAGGAGCTCGAGAACTTCTACGGCATCGCGATTACCGACGATGATCTGCGCGCTGCCGTCCGTCGTCGCAACCGCTTGCGTGCGGCCCAGCTCGAGATGTTTGCGCTGCAGGCCAACCAGCCGGCGGCCATGAGCGGCGTCGACCTGATGAGCACCATGTTTGCCGGTACGTTTAGCTTTGATATCGAGGCCTATACGCAGCAGCTGGAGCAAAAGGTTGTCAAGCTGCGCGAGGCCTACGACGCGAGCGAGCGCCCGGTTGCGGCGGATGCCAAGCGCATTCTGATCACCGGCTGCCCGGTGGGCGGCGTGATCAACAAGATCGGTCGCACCATCGAGTCCAACGGTGGTGTGGTCGTGTGCATGGACGACTGCTCGGGCGAGCGCACGGCGGCCATGATGATCGACCCGGAGGCTCCCGACATCTTGCGCGCCATCGCCGACCGCTACCTGGACATTAACTGCTCGGTCATGACGCCCAACGACGGTCGTATGGAAAACACGCTGGCCATGTGCGAGAAGTACCATGTCGATGGCGTGGTAGAGAGCGTGCTGCAGGCCTGCCACACCTTTAACGTTGAGAGCGCACGTATGCAGGAGGCCGTCGAGGGTGCGGGTATTCCGTATATGAAGATCGAGACCGACTACAGCAACGGCGACATGGGCCAGATCGAGACCCGCATCGCCGCCTTTATCGAAACCCTGTAGGACAAATGCGGCAAAGGGATAGCTGCTTTGCCGCATAGAAGGAGGATGTCGTGGTTGGCATTGGTATCGACATAGGCTCGACGGCCGCGAAGGCTGCAGTGGTGGAGACGGACGGCGCCATTGCGTGGACCTGCGTCATGCCGACGGGGTATTCGTCGGTCGATGCGGCCGAGCGCTTGCGCGGCGAGCTCGCTTCAGCCGGCTATGACGTGGCGGCCGACGATGTGCGTGTGGTCGCGACCGGCTACGGTCGTGTTGCCGTGCCCTATGCGCACAAGGTCGTGACCGAGATCACCTGCCACGGCACCGGTGCCGTGCGTCTGTTTGGCGATCACGGTACCGTGATCGACAGCTCAAGGGCGGGCGCGTGGCCAAGTTTGCCATGAACGACAAGTGCGCCGCCGGCACGGGGCGCTTTTTGGAGATCATGGCCGACCGCCTAGGCATTTCCCAGCAGCAGATGGCCGACCTGGCGCGTTCCGGCGAGCCCACCAAGATCAGCAACATGTGCACGGTGTTTGCCGAAAGCGAGGTTATCAGCCTGATCGGTCGCGGTGAGCCACGCGAGAACATTGCGCGTGGCGTGATCGAGAGCGTCGTGTCGCGTGTGGCGACCATGGCCGGGCAGGCCGCGGGCGCCCCGTACTATCTGACCGGCGGTGTGTGCGAGAACGCCTTCGTGGTGGAGCGGTTGGGCGAGCTACTGGGGTCGCCGGTGAC
>MNQC01000051.1:31566-37667 GCA_001915225.1 Collinsella sp. 60_9 | reverse complement strand
CCTCACCCCAGGCTCGCTTTGCCGGAGCGATCGGCGCGGCGATTCGCGCACAGGCGCTCAATTAATGCATCGGCCGTGAGCCTGCATTCATGCGTATACTGGGAGAAAATGATTGACCGATGAGAGGAGGTATCGATGGCTGACGATCAGATTAAGCTCACGTCTATGACTGCCGCGAGCGGTTGAGCCGCTAAGTTGGCTCCCGGAGCCCTCGCCCAGGTCCTGGGCGACTTGCCAAATGTGCCCAACGACAATCTGCTCGTGGGGTTCGATACCTCCGACGATGCGAGTGTCTTCCGTGTTGGCGATAACTTAGGCCTCGTTCAGTCCATCGACNCCGCCGATGGTCGACGACCCGTTTTTGTTTGGCCAGATCGCTGCGGCCAACTCGCTGTCGGACATCTACGCCATGGGCGGGCGGCCGAGCCATGCCATGAACCTGCTGTGCATTCCGAGCTGCCTGGGCGTCGAGGTCGCCGGCCAGATTCTGGCGGGTGGCGCCGACAAGTGCGTCGAGGCCGGTTGCTCTATCGCGGGCGGCCATACCATCAACGACGACGAGCCCAAGTACGGTCTGTCCGTGAGCGGGTTTGTCGCGCTCGACCGCATGCTCGCCAACAGCGGCGCGCGCGTGGGCGATGCGTTGCTGCTGACCAAGGCGGTTGGCTCGGGCATCATCACCACGGCCATTAAGGGCGAGCTCATCGAGCAGGACGAGGCCGCAGCCATGTTTGACTCGATGCGCACCCTCAACGAGGCTCCGATTCGTCTGGCCGAGGGACTTGAGCTTCACGGCTGCACCGACATCACGGGCTTTGGCCGGACAGGATAATATCCAGCAGGCGTTTGAAAAACGTTCGGTACATTCCGCTTTCCTCATTTTCTCTTATTTCGCTTGGTCAGACCTTACACTCGCGTTTGTAAGTAGGCACAATCTCCGCGACGATGTCCTTGATATCTTCGCTTTCCGCCCGGCTGGCTTCGTCCAGCCGCTTCAGCTGCTGCTCCAGCAGCGCGTCGTCCATTTCGATGGGCTTGCCGATGTGGATGAGCTTGCGCGCCGTCTGCATGTCGAAGGACGTATTGCCGCCGTCGTCGGTCGCGTGTGCGAGCCGGTGCCAGGCGGTCCTGCCGTCCACGTTGTTCGCTAGCCCGCACGTTTATGTAACTGTTTACCGTTCTCTAGAACGGTTCTTTCGAAAGGAAAATCTATGTCTACCAAGATTGAAGTCAATGCCATGGGCGATGCCTGCCCGCTGCCCGTCGTCAAGACGCTCAAGGCCCTCAAACAGCTCGATGGTGAGGGCGCTGTCGTGACCTCGGTCGATAACGAGACCGCCGTCAAGAACATCTCCAAGATGGCACAGGAAAAGGGTTGCACCGCCTCGGTCGAGAAGGTTTCTGACGCCGAGTGGCACGTGACCGTGGCGACCTCTGGCGCCGTTGCCGTGGCCGATCCCGAGCAGGATGGCGCTGCCTTCTGTGATGCCAGCGCCGACAAGGGCAAGCTCGTCATTTCCGTCTACACCGACTGCATGGGCCGTGGCGACGACGAGCTGGGCCACAAGCTCATGAAGGCCTTCATCTTTGCCGTGACGCAGCAGGAGGAGCTGCCCGCGACTATGCTGTTCTACAACGGCGGTGCCAAGCTCACCGTCGAGAGCTCTCCGGTGCTCGACGACCTGAAGGGCCTGGCCGAGCAGGGTGTCGAGATTCTTACCTGCGGTACCTGCCTCGACCACTATGGCATTAAAGACCAGCTTGCGGTGGGCGAGGTCACCAACATGTACGTGATTGTGGAGAAGATGGAGCAGGCCGTGCGCGTCGTGCGCCCGTAGCGTATTGGTTGGAGTTGCCATGAGGGAGAAGCGCCCGGCGCTTGTCATCACGTTTCCCACCACGGCGGCCGCCATGGGGTGCGAGACCCTATGCATCGAGCGCGGCCTTCCCGGGCGCACGATTCCCGTGCCCGGGGAGGTCGCTGCCGGCTGCGGCTTGGCGTGGAAGGCGCTGCCTTCGGATGAGGAACTGCTGCGCGGCGAGCTTGCCGCAGCGGGCATTCCCACCGAGGGCTATACCGTGATTGATATGTGGGAGGTCGTGCGATGATCTACCTGGATAACGCGGCGACGACCATGCATAAGCCGCAGACGGTCATCGATGCCGTGACGCAGGCGATGTGCTCGCTCGGCAATGCCGGGCGCGGCGCCACGTCGGGTGCTCTCGATGCCGCTCGTACGATTCATGGCTGCCGTGCCAAGCTCGCGCGCCTTTTGGGTTGCCCGAGGGCGGACCATGTGTGCTTTACGCCCAACTCCACGGCGGCGCTCAACACCGCCATCAATGGCGTGGTACGTCCCGGTGATCACGTGGTCACGACGGTGCTCGAGCACAACTCGGTGTTACGCCCGCTCAACCGCTTGGCGACGGAACAGGGTGTGACGGTTGAGCATGCGGGTTGCGATGCGAGCGGCGCGCTCGACTACGACGAGCTCGAGCGGTTGGTCACGCCGGGCACGCGTGCTGTGGTGGTGACGCACGCCTCCAATGTGACCGGCAACGCGGTTGACGTTTCGCGCGTGGCTGCCATCGCGCATGCGGCCGGCGCGCTGGTGATCGTCGACGCCTCTCAGTCTGCCGGCACGGCGAAGATTGACATGGATGCCATGGGGCTCGATGTTGTGTGCTTTACCGGCCACAAGGGGCTCATGGGTCCGCAGGGGACCGGCGGCCTGGCCGTGGCAGAGGGCATTGACGTGGCTCCGTGGGCCATGGGCGGCACGGGCGTGCACAGCTTCGACCCACTGCAGCCGCTTGAGTGGCCCACGCGCCTTGAGGCGGGCACGCTCAACGGCCACGGCATCGCGGGACTTTCCGCAGGCCTCGACTTTATCGAGGCACAAGGCGGGGTCGAGGCGATTGCGGCGCATGAGCGCTCGCTTGCGGAGCGCTTCCTCGCCGGTGTTCGCGAAATCCCCGGCATTGCGCTCTACGGTGCGTTTGACCAGCCCGTGCGCTCGGCGATCGTCTCACTCAACGTGGGTGATATCGACTCTGCCGAGATTTCGGACGCGCTCATGCAAGGGTGGGGGATTGCGACGCGCCCCGGTGCCCATTGCGCTCCGCTTATGCACCGCGCGCTGGGGACCGAGCGCCAGGGTATCGTCCGCTTCTCGTTTGGGTATTTCAACACGGACGAGGAAGTCGACACCGCGATTGACGCTTTGCGCGATTTAGCCTGCTAGAGCGTATATACTTGCGGGACGGGCCTTTTGCCCGTCCCGTTTTTGTTTCGACCCGAAAGGTGTGCCTATGGCCTCATCCGCTCCGCGCGGTTTGCGCTCCGACCATGTCGTTACCGTCGGCATTGCACTGTTCTCGATGCTCTTTGGCGCCGGTAACCTCATCATCCCGCCGTTGCTGGCACTTCAGGCCGGCACGGCCACGCCGCTTGCCATGATTGGCTTTTTGATTGCTGCCATCGGCCTGCCTGTTATGGGATTTATTGCCGTCGCGCTCGCCGGCACGGCCCGCGAGCTGGCTGGGCGCGTGCATCCTAAGTTTGGCGAATTCTTCGTTGCGGCGGTCTACCTGGCCATCGGTCCGTGCCTGGCAATTCCGCGCACGAGTTCCACGGCCTTCGAGATGTTGGTGCCGCTGCTGCCCGAGGGTGTCTCGCTCGGCACGGCTCGCCTGGTGTTTGCCATCGGTTTCTTTGTCGTCGCGTTTGCACTCACGCTGCGCCCGGGCGTTATCACACGCGTGCTCGGTCGTATTACGGGCCCCGCGCTCATCGCGCTCATCGTGCTGGTCGTGGGTGCCGCCGTGGTCTCGCCGTTGGGCCCCGCTGCCGCGCCGCAGGCTCCCTATGATGCCGGTGCCGCAGTCCAGGGTTTTCTGACCGGCTACCAGACCATGGACCTGCTTGCGTCGCTCGCCTTTGGCATCATCATCGCCGAGACCATCCACGAGCTGGGCGTTACCGACGATAAGCGCGTGGCCTTCGAGATCTCGCGTTCCGGTGTAATCGCCGGCGTGCTCATGGCCATTATCTACTGTGGCCTGGCGCTTGCCGGTATGCAGCTCGGCACGGTTATGCCCGATGCCACCAACGGCGCCGCCATCCTTGCCCGCTCTGCTTCCATGCACTTTGGCCTTGCCGGCACGGTCGTGGTCTTTGCGATCTTTTTCCTTGCCTGCATGAACGTGTGCATCGGCCTCATCAGCTGCTGCTCGCGTTACTTCTGCGAGACGTATGTGGTCGAAGGGGGAGCGGAGGCTTCCGAGGGGGCCATGCGCCGCCCCTTCGCGATCCTTGCCTTTGTGTTCGCGGCGTTTTCGTGCGTGCTCTCCAACGTGGTCGCCATCGTGCTGGTTCTCATGGGTTTGGAACACGGCTTTTGCGACGCCCATCCGCAGGAGTGGGTCTGGGTTGGCGGTGTGGTTGCCGTGCAGAGCGTGATCACCTCGGTCCGCGATGCGTTCTTTGGGGGCACGTGGCTGCCGTTTGATGCGCTGCCGTTGGCGGATATCGGTGCCGCGTGGGCGCCGGTTGCCGTGGTGGCATTTGTGATCGGCCTGCTCCATAGTCGTTTTGTCGCACATTCGAGGAGCTAGGGTTTCTGCGCTTGCACAGGCGGGGAGTCTCCCCTATAATTTCCTTCGCTTTGGGACACGCAAGGTTTAGACCTTAGCTGCTCAACACCTTCGGGACGTGGCGCAGTTTGGTAGCGCGCCTGCTTTGGGAGCAGGATGTCGCAGGTTCAAATCCTGTCGTCCCGACCATATCTTGCGGGCGTAGTTCAATGGTAGAACCCCAGCCTTCCAAGCTGATGACGCGGGTTCGATTCCCGTCGCCCGCTCCATAAGATAGAAGAATGGCTCTGATTCCTTTTGGGACCAGAGCCATTTTCGTAGATGTACGGGGTGACGGGAGTCGATGCCGCCCCACGCCCCTCCTAAGTTGCGGTGAAATACGGACTGTTTTTCGGTTTTTATGGCCCATGTAGTCCGTATTTCACCGCAACTATTTGTAAGGTTGGATTTTGATGCCGTTGGGAGGGTCGTAGCGACCGTCTACCGAGAGTGGAAATATTTTTTGAAGCTCTGACCTGCGGCGTCAAGCTTTTGGTCAGCTTTTGGCAAGGCCTGCGGACGGAAGCATGCGATAGCGTAATGGTATTCTCTCCGCCGTGATGGTTATGGGGTTGGCCATGCTCGATAAAGGCAAACATTTTCCGCAGTCATATGCAAGGATGCTATTCTCGGCCGTTGGAATTCATCAAGATGGACAGCTGCTTATAACAATTGATCCTTGGGATGAACGCCGTGCGCGTGAGCTTATGCAGGAAGAGCTCATGCTTCGTCTTTACAACCACGTGTATGCGGATCCGGTCTATTGGAATAATCTTGGGGTTGAAGATCGCATCTTTCAGCTGGCATCCGCTATTGCGGTCGTTGAACCGGATGCTGTGTTTTGCGGATCGACAGCAGCGCTGCTCTACGGCATCGGCTCTGCGTATACGCTTCTGGATAAAGTGCAAGTACTGCTGCCACGGTCTACAAGGCGTGATACGTATGAGTTCGTTGAATACAAGCGCTGGCGGGTGGGCGAAGTGTGGCGTCTCGGTCTGTTTACGCTGACGGATCCGTATCGAACGGTTGTTGATATCGCTCGAACGAGCGCCTTTCGTTATGCGCTGGGCTATGTCGATGGCTTGGCCCGTGAGTACGATGTCGAACGCGAAGAGCTGCGGGCATATGCGCAGGCAAATTGCCGAGGGTTGCATGGCATCGCGCGTGCTTTTGACGTTTTTGAGCATATGGACGGCAGGTCAGACAATGGCGGCGAGTCCGAGGCGAGAGCAGCGATGATTCTCGCTGGGGTTGCCGCGCCTGAGCTTCAAGTTGAGATAACGCGACCGGGAAACGCTGGCTATTATCTAGCAGATTATGGCTGGCAGATGCCAGACGGCTCATGGACGCTGGCAGAGCTGCATGGGCTAGGCAAGTTTGAAGACGAGGCTCAAAATGATCCAGAGCGGGCGGCGGCAAAAACGTATCGAGCTGCCCTCATGCGCGACGCGAACCTTCGCGCCATG
>MNQC01000051.1:26272-31502 GCA_001915225.1 Collinsella sp. 60_9 | reverse complement strand
CGACGACTCCCGATAGCGAAATCGTTCGCGGTCCACCTTCAATAAGTTGCGGTGAAATACGGACTGTTGAGGCCTTTAAAGGCATGAAACAGTCCGTATTTCACCGCAACTTAGGAGGGGATGGGGCTAGTGGCGGGATTGGTGGCGGAGCTTGTCGATGGTGGTGTCGGTGCTGTGACTGCGGGCTTCGGCGGCGCGGTCGCGAACGTCGGCCACGGTTTGGCGCTTGCGGCGGTAATCGATCATGCCTTGGATGATGGGCTTGCCAAAGCTCACGACATCATCGTTGTAGATGGCGGTTCGGGCTGCGAGGAGGCAGTCGGTAAAGTCCATATGGGTCTTGCCAAAGAGTTTGACGGCAAGGGCGACAACGGTGGGCTCGTCGACCATGACGTCATCGAGCAGCCTTTTCAAGGCCGCAGCAATCTCAACGCGGGGATCCTTATAGACGTCGCGCAGCGTGACCACGACACGCGTGATGATTTCGGGGTAGACGCGAGCGGCGCGCGTGGCGATGACCTTGGCGGCGCGCGGTGATAGAACTTCGTCGTCATTAAGCAGGTAGCGCAGGATGACGGTCTCGTCGATGATGGTGCTACTCATGGATATCTACTTCCTCGCGACCCAAAATCGAATCGTCGCATTCTGTAGCAAGGTACTCAATCCAGGCATTGCGCTCCTCGGAGCGGCGATTGGGGTCCCCATATGCTTTGAGCGATCCATAGGCGGCGGTGCCGTCCTTTGAGCGCACGGCGACCGGCTGAAAGGGAAGCTTGCGCATCAAAATGCTCTGCGCGACAAAAAGGCGAACGGCCTCGGCAAGCGATGTGCCCATGGCGTCGTAGAGGCGCTCGGCATGCTGTTTGTCCTCTTCGCGAATGCGCACCTGCAGGATGGCTAGCGTGCAATATGAATGGTCAAATACAACATTCGCTAATAATAACCAATCTTATAGCCACTGCTTTATTGCACTCAAGTTAATGAGCGCGAAATATATATCAAACGTATTACATCCTTTATAAACGAGTGTGAAATCTCCCCAGGATGTACGCATGTAATACACTCACCTTTATAGCTTATAGAGAATAATCCCAACCTGCCAAAACCCCTGCAATACACCCGTATTGCAGGTCGTATGCTCAAGTTTGCCCCCTGCAACTGCGTATATTTAACCTGTATATCTACGTCGATGCCGGACCACGGGCGGTCCGGGGCAACGTCGACAGGATCTCTCCGGCATGGGATTCAGGAGGGAGTGAACAACATGGGTAATAAGCGAGTCGTAGCCGATTCTTCGCGCTGCATTGGGTGTCAAACCTGCATGGCGGCGTGTATCGAGGCGCACGACATCCCCGGTAACATCGCCGCGCCGCGCCTGCGCGTGACGCGTACGTACGAGATCTCCGCACCGGTGGCTTGCCATCACTGCGAGGATGCCCCGTGCGCGAAGGCCTGTCCTACGGGTGCCTTGTTCTTTGATCCAAAGAACCATCGCATCGGCGTCAACGAGGACAACTGCATCGGCTGCAAGAGCTGCGTCATGGCATGCCCCTTTGGCGCCGTGAGCGTGGCGACCACGCAGGTTCCGGTCTTGATGGGCGACGTTCGCGTGGGTTCGCAGACCAAGAGCTTCGTGCTCAAGTGCGACCTGTGCGTGGACCGTCCCGGCGGTCCGGCGTGTGCCGAGGCGTGCCCGACCAAGGGCCTCACCCTGGTAGACGAGGAGCGCCTGGCAGAACTGACTGCCGAGCGTGCCCGCGCCACCATCGAAAACGAGGCGTAAGCGTTGGGGCGACAGGCCCAATGATTGTCAAATAGGTACCGAGCATTCGGTAGCAGAGAAAGGAAGGAGGGTGTCATGGAGAAGCATAAAGTGATCTGCCCGTACTGCGGCGCCGGTTGCCAGTTTAACCTCTTGGTCCAAAACGGCCAGGTCGTGGGTACCGAACCGCTCAACGGCATCACCAACCAGAGCGAGCTGTGCCTTAAGGGCATGAGCGGCTACGACTTCATCAACGACACCAAGATCTTGACTCCTCGCGTACTGCACCCGATGATCCGTCGCACTAAGGGCGCGGATCTTGAGCGCGTAAGCTGGGACGAGGCACTGGATTTCACCGCATCTAAGATGCAGGCCATAATTGACGAATATGGTCCTAACGCTGTCATGACCACCGGCTCTTCGCGAGGCGGCGGCAATGAGGCGAACTACGTCATGCAGAAGTTTACGCGTGCGTGCATCGGCACCCACAGCGTGGACAACTGCGCCCGTACTTGACACGGCCCTACTGTCCTCGGTCTGATGGACACGGTTGGTTCAGGTTGCATGTCATGCTCCATCCCCGGTATGGAGGATGCGGGCTGCATTTTCCTCTTCGGCTATAACCCTGCCGATTCGCACCCCATCGTCGCAAGGCGTATCGTGCGAGCCAAAGAAAAGGGTTGCAAGATCATCGTCGCCGATCCGCGCCATATCGAAACCGCGCGTATCGCCGATCTCTACCTTCCGATCAAGAACGGTTGCAACGTTGCGTTCCTCAATGCCTTTGCCAACTGCTTGGTCAACGATGGCCTCTACGACAAGGAATTCGTCGCCGAGCACACGAACGGCTTTGACGAGTGGTGGGAGACCATCAAGAACTACACTCCCGAATCCGTACAGGACATCACGGGTGTCGAGCCCGCGTTGATCCACCAAGCTGCCGAGATGTACGCCACGGCGAAGCCCTCTGCCATCATTGGCTGGGGTATGGGCGTATGCCAGCAGAAGCAGAACCTGAAGACGGTGCACACCATCGCCTCCATCGCCTGCGTTGCCGGCCAGATCGGCAAACCCAATTCCGGCCTCGCGCCCGTGCGTGGCCAGAATAACGTCCAGGGCTCCTGCGATATGGGCATGCTGCCCAACCTGTACCCTGGCTACCAGAAGGTCACCGACCCGGCTGTGCGTGCCAAGTTTGCCAAGGCTTGGGGCGTGCCCGAGGAAAAGCTCCCGCTCGAGGAGGGCTACAAACTCACCGACCTGGGCCACCTGGTCGACGAGGGCAAGGTGCACTGCTTCTACAACTACGGCGAGGACCCGGTGCAGACCGAGCCCGATTCGGCCGGTATGCGCAAGACGCTCTCCGAGCTGGATCTGTTCATTTGCCAGGACATCTTTATGACGCAGACGACCATGCTCGCCGACGTCATACTGCCCGCTACCTCTTGGGGCGAGCACGAGGGTGTCTTTACCGCATCCGACCGTAGCTTCCAGCACTTTGACGCGGCCGTTCCGCCCAAGGGCGAGTGCCGCCACGACTGGGAGATCTTCGCGGACCTGTCCACGCGTATGGGCTATCCCATGCACTACGACAACACCGAGCAGATCTGGAACGAGTGCATTAGCCTGTGCCCCAACTTTGTGGGCGCGACCTACGAGAAGATGGCTCCCGAGGGCGGTTACGCCCAGTGGCCGGTCAAGAGCACCGATGTGAACGACCACGGTACGCCCGACATGTTCGCTGGTGGCAAGTTCACCACCAAGGACGGCCGCGCCAACCTGATGGCGCACGACTGGGAGGCACCCTCCGAGCTTCCCGACGATGAGTACCCGCTCATTCTGTGCACCGTCCGCGAGGTCGGTCACTACAGCTGCCGCTCGATGACCGGCAACTGCAAGACGCTGGCGCTGCTCGCCGACGAGCCCGGCTTTGTCCGCATGAATCCCGCGGACGCCCAGGCGCGCGGCATCAACAATAAGGGCACGGTCTACATGACCTACCAGTGGTGGATCGGCAAGTGCAACGAGCTGACCATTCACAAGGTCGACCCGGTCTCGCATACGCCCGAGGACAAGTTCTCCGCCTGCCAGGTCGACGCCATTGCCGACCAGGTTTGGGCAGAGGGCGAGGTAGAGCGTCAGTACACCGAGCTCAAGCAGGCTCTGGTGGACGCCGCTGCTCCCCAGGACGTTGAGCCTGGCGCCGCCAAGTTCGACGACGAGACGCACGTGAACCAAATCGTGTAGTCCCGTTCTCGTTGGCTTTTTGGGCCGGGCGTCCCGTACGTTCGGGAGCCCGGCCCGTTATTTTGAAAGGAAGTGGGGATGAACCGCTTCATCGACATCAACCCGGAGAGGTGCATCGGCTGCGGAACATGCCAGTCCGCCTGTGCCGACGCCCACCGGATGCAGGGTCTTCAGGATACGCCGCGCCTGGCGCTCGTGAAGACCGGCGGTATTTCGGCCGCCCTTGCCTGCCACCATTGCGAGGGTGCTCCCTGCGCCGAGGTTTGCCCGGTGAATGCCATCGAGCACGATGGCGATCGCATCCACGTCAAGGAGCAGGAGTGCATCGGGTGCAGGCTGTGCGCCATCGCGTGCCCCTTCGGAGCCATCCATCCCGATGGCACGTCTATCGCCGGTGTCGCAGGCATGTGCGACCCGACGCCTTCGTATCCTAAGTCCCTGAGCAGCCTGCTTACGTGGGCTCCTGGCCAGTACACCTGCGCCGTCAAGTGCGACCTGTGTGCCTTCGATCCGGACGGCCCGCATTGTGTGGCGGCGTGCCCCACCAAGGCGCTGACCGTCATGGGCGGCGCGGCCGATCGCGAGCTCGACGAGGCCAAGCGCCTGCGCTCGATCGAAAACGGTCCAGTCGTCGACGTTACCGCTGTGGCCCAGGGCCTGTCCGAGAAAGCAGAAGGGAGCGTAAACAATGGATAGCATGACGCTGTTTATCGCATCGCTTGCCGTCTCGTGCATCGGTGCGCTCGCCTCGGTTCTGCTGATCAAGGCCGATAACGCCGCAACACGGTCTTCTTCTTCCCGTTCGCCCGTCTCGAGCTCTTGCTCAACGGCCTTGCGGGCCTGATCGTGGTCCTCATCTCGATTCTCGCCTTTGCGGGCTTCATCTACGGTCTGTCCTACTTCGACGAGTACCCGGGCAAGGTCGGGCGCGCCGGCTTCTTTATGAACACCTTCGTCGCCTCGATGATGCTCGTCATCACCGCCGACAACGTGTTCTGGTTCCTGGTCGCCTTTGAGCTCATGTCCCTTACGAGCTACTTCCTTGTCGTTATCGAGGAGAACAAGAACTCCATTAGGGGCGGTTGGCTCTACTTCGTCATCGCGCACGTGGGCTTCGTTCTCATCATGGCGAGCTTCCTGCTCATGACCAACGGCGTGGGCGGTTCCTTCAGCTTCAGTGATTTCCGTACGCATGACTTTGGACCCGCCGTCTCCTCCGCG
>MNQC01000051.1:25917-26247 GCA_001915225.1 Collinsella sp. 60_9 | reverse complement strand
GCGTGCTTCGTCCTCGCGTTCTTCGGATTTGGCGCGAAGGCCGGTATCATTCCGCTGCACTCCTGGCTGCCCCAGGCGCACCCCGAGGCGCCGTCCAACGTGTCCGCCCTCATGTCCGGCGGCATGATCAAGATCGGCATCCTGGGAATCCTCAAGGTCGGTCTCGACCTGCTCGCGGGTTCGGGCGTCCAGCTCTGGTGGGGCCTCATGGTCCTGGTCTTCGGATCCATCTCGTCGGTCCTGGGTGTCGTCTACGCCCTCCACGAGCACGACATCAAGCGCCTGCTTGCCTATCACTCCGTCGAGAACATCGGCATCATCTTGCTCGGT
>MNQC01000051.1:15379-25698 GCA_001915225.1 Collinsella sp. 60_9 | reverse complement strand
CCCGGTCGTCATGGTGTTCGCCGTCGCCTCCGCGGCCGCCCTCGCCATCACCGGTGCCCTGGCCGTCACGTGCTTCGTGAAGGCCTACGGCGTCTCGTTCGCGAGCAGCCCTCGTTCCCAGGAGGCCGCGAACGCCAAGGAGTCCCCGGCTCCGATGTTGTTCTCGCAGATGCTCCTCGCGGCCATCTGCGTGGTACTGGGAATCGGCTCCCCGGTCATCGCCCCGGTTCTGGGCGACGTCGCCCAGAGCGTGCTTGCCGGCTCCGCCGTCACAGCCACCTCGGGCGTGTCTCTCGTGAACGAGATTTCCGGTGCCGCCACCTCCACCCCCGCGATCGCCATCGCGCTCGTGGTCCTCACCGGCCTCGCGTTCGCGTTGAGGTCCTGCCTCGGCGCCAAGGCCCCCGCTAAGAAGACCGACCCTTGGGCGTGCGGCTACGAGCCCAACGAGCACATGCCCGTCGTCGCCACGAGCTTCGCGTCCGACGTCGAACTCTTCATGGGCCCGCTCTACACCCTGCGCGAGGTATGCACCAAGATCTGCTGGTCCATCGCGCACGTGTTCCAGAAGCTCACCGGTGTCGCCCAGGGCGTCGAGCCCCTGCCCGACCGTTTCCTGGTCGATGCACCGAGCGAGGGTGCCGACAAGCTGGCCGGCCTCGCCTCCAAGATCGAGGGCGGCAACTACTCCGTATACATCTGCTACATCGTCGCGGCGCTCGTGGTCTTCCTCGTGCTCGCCGTGGTCATGGTCTAGAGAGGGGAGAGGATATTATGAACATCGTTCTTGCGATAGCGCAGGGCCTCGTGGTCATGCTGGTCGCGCCCTTCTTCTCCGGCCTCGCCCGTGTGATTCGCGCGAAGATGCACAATCGCCGCGGTCCGTCCATCCTTCAGGATTACCGGGACCTCGCGAAGCTCATGGCGCGTCCCGAGTCCGTGAGTTCCGACTCGAGCTTCGTGCTGCGCATCATGCCGCCGCTGTTCCTCGCGGTGTCGTTCATGCTCGCCATGGGCCTGCCCATGTTCACGCTCGAGAGCCCCATGCCCGTCTTTGGTGACGCCATCACCATCATGTACGCGCTCGCGCTGTCCCGCTTCTTCTTCGCGCTGTCCGGCGTGGATTCCTCCAACGCCTACGCGGGCTTCGGCGGTATCCGCGAGCTCCTCATGAGCGTGCTCATCGAGCCGTCCATGCTCATCGCGCTGTTTACCGTCGCCATCGTGTGCGGCTCCACGGACATTGCGACCATGGGTCAGCACATCGTTACGGGCAACGTCTCGAGCGTCGTCGCCGTCATCCTCGCCGGCGTCGCCTTCGCGGCCGCCTGCTATATGGAGCTCGGCAAGCTTCCGTTCGATCAGGCCGAAGCCGAGCAGGAGCTCCAGGAGGGCCCGCTCGCCGAGCTCTCCGGCCCGTCCCTGGCCATGATGAAGCTCGCCATGGGCATGAAGCAGGTCGTGGTCGTCGCTTGGTTCACCTCCATCTTCATCCCCTGGGGAGAGCCCGCGACCATCGGCGTCACCGCTCTCGTGGGCGCCGTCGTCTTCCTTGTCAAGTGCCTGGTCGATTTCGTTGTCTGCGGCGTGCTCGAGAACTCCGTTTCCCGTTCGCGCTTCAAGGTGCTCGGTAACCAGACCTGGGCCGTCGTCGGCATCGCGGTCCTCGCGTTCGTCTTCGTCGTCGTAGGCGTGTAGGGAGAAGGGAGAAACTATGTCAATCGAATCGAGCTTGTCCCTCTTTGCCATGGTGGCGATCGCCGTCCCCATGCTGGGCTCCCTGCTCATCGTCATGCTGCCGCGTCCCTACGCTAAATGGATCTGCGCCTTTGCCGGCGGCATCGCCACGGTCGCTTCCGTTGGCTTGGCCGCGACGTTTGCCGGAAACGGCATGAACGCGGTCGATGTAACCTGGGCGAGTATGGGCCAGACCTTGGTCATGGGCTTCATATTCGACCGGATGAGCACGCTGCTCGCACCCGCGTTCGTCGCTATCGGCCTGCTCGTCGTCATCTATTCGTTCCCGTACATGAGCGATAAGAACAAGGAGCATCCCGACGCGCCCCGTCGCCGCTTCTACGTGTACTTTTCCACGTTCATCGGCGCCATGGCCGGTCTCGCCTACAGCTCCACCATCGTCGGCCAGCTCGTTTTCTTCGAGATCACCGGCGTGTGCTCCTGGGGCCTCATCAGCTACTACATGACGCCCACGGCCAAGAAGGCCGGTATGAAGGCGCTCATCATCACCCATATCGGCGCTCTGGGACTCTACATCGGCGCGGCCTTCCTGTTCGCCGGAACCGGCACGTTCGCGCTGAGCGCGATCTCCCAGCTCGATTCCGGCATGAAGACCGTCGTGCTGCTGCTCATCCTGTTCGCCGCTTGGGCCAAGTCCGCCCAGTTCCCGCTCTACATGTGGCTGCCCTCCGCAATGGAGGCCCCCACGCCCGTTTCCGCCTACCTCCATGGCGCGTCCATGGTGAAGGTCGGCGTGTGCGTGTTCGCCCGCGCTCTTGCGAGTGCCGGCGATATCCCCGAGATCGTCGGTTGGGTCGCCATCATCGACGCCGTCGTGACCATGCTCTTCGGCTTCCTCATGTACCTGCCCCAGAAGGATATGAAGCGCCTGCTCGCCTTCTCGACGATCGCGCAGCTCGCCTACGTGTTCTTCGGCCTGGGCCTCTCCGTGTTCGGAAGCCAGATGGCGTTCAACGGCGCCGTCGAGCACATCTTCAACCACGCGTTCACCAAGACCCTGTTCTTCCTCATCGCCGGCTCCCTCAGCTTCACGCTGGGAACCCGTATGTTGCCCAAGATCCAGGGCCTCATGAAGAAGTACCCGGTCACGGGCGTGGGCTTCGCGGTCGCCGCGACCGCTATCGCCGGCGTGCCCCCCATGAGCACGTTCTTCTCCAAGTTCCAGATTATTTCCGGTGGCTTCGCGGTTGGTGCTTCCAACACGGTCATCTTCGTCCTCGTGTGCGTCATGGTCGTCGAGACCGTCGCCACCTTCGCATGGTTCCTGCGTTGGATGGGTAAGGTCCTGCCCGGTGAGCCGAGCGAGACTGTGGCCGCCGGCCAGCCCCTTCCGCGCGCCATGGCGTTCGTGTTCGTCGTCCTCATGATCATTGTCGTCGTCGCCGGTCCTCTGTCCTCTAGTTGGATGGGTTAGGAGGTAGGACATGGGTTATTCGTTAGTCAATATCCTGGGCGGTCTTCTGATCGTGACCTCCACCATGGTGGTCGTCTCGAAGACCATCCCGTCCGCCATTAAGTGGTACGCGATCCAGTCGGTTGTCCTGGTGGGCGTGCTGCTCACCCTGGGCCTCACCACCGGTGCCACCGAGCTTCTCATGTGGGCCGCGTCGGCCTTCGTCACCAAGGTGATCCTCGTTCCGTTCATTCTCAACCGTGCCTACAAAAAGATGGGTTCGCCTGCCGATAGCACGCTGACCTCCTCCATCAAGCCGGCCTGGACCATCATCCTCACCGGTCTGGAGGTGGCCATCTGCTTCGCGGTGGTCACGCGCCTGAGCCTGCCCACCGCTGAGGTGGCTACTCCGGCCCTCGCCATCAGCTTCGCGCACTTCTTCGTCGGCCTCACGTGCATCATCTCCCAGCGCAACATCCTCAAGCAAATCTTCGGGTACTGCCTTATGGAGAACGGTAGCCACGTGACGCTCGCCCTGCTCGCGCCCACGGCCCCCGAGATCATCGAGATCGGCATCGCCACCGACGCCATTTTCGCCGTCATCATCATGTCCGCCGTCGTCGTGAGGATCTGGAACGACACCAAGTCGCTCGACTCCCACGACCTGACCGAATTGAAGGGGTAGGCCATGGATGTTTCAATGCTGACGGTCGCCCTGCTCGCTTGTCCCCTCGTGTTCTCCCTGATTATGGCTGCGCTCCCCAAGACGACGTTCTACAGCGTCTTTGCGGGGCTCAACACCATCTCCGTCGCGGCGACCCTCGTCCTTTCGGTCGTCACCGCGGGAACCATGCTCTCGAGCGGGCAGAATATCGACGCTTTGGGCCTGTGGCTCCATCTCGATTCGCTCTCGTCGATCTTCGTCCTTCTGGTAGGCATCATCGGGTTCATCACCGGCGTGTACTCCATCTCCTATATCAAGATCGATATCGAGGAGAAGACCATGCCGGCCGAGCGCACCAAGCAGTACTACGCGCTGTTTAGCCTGTTCGTCTTCACGATGCTGCTCGCCTGCCTGTCCAACAACATCATCCTCACCTGGGCGGCGGTCGAGGCCACCACGCTGTCGACCGTGTTCCTCGTGGGTATCTACAAGAACAAACAGGCGCTCGAGGCGTCTTGGAAGTACGCGATGGTCTGCACCGCCGGCGTGGCCTTCGGCCTGTTCGGCACGCTGCTCATCTACGCGAACGCCGCCGATCATGCCCAACGCGCATGAGGCTGCCTTCCTTACCTCCATCATGCCCTACGCCGACCAGTTCGACCCGATGCTCGTGCGCCTCGCGTTCGCGTTCATCGTCATCGGCTTCGGCACCAAGGCGGGCCTGTTCCCCATGCACACCTGGCTGCCCGACGCGCACTCCCAGGCTCCGAGCCCGGTTTCCGCGCTGCTCTCGGGCGTGCTGCTCAAGTGCGCCATGCTGGTGATTATCCGCTTCTACTCCCTGTCCATCATCACGGTGGGCGACACCTATCCGCGAACGCTCCTGCTCATCCTGGGCACGCTGTCCATCCTGGTGGCCGCCCTGTGCATCTTCAAGCAGGACGATATCAAGCGTCGCTTCGCGTACTCCTCCGTCGACAACGTCGGTGTGGTCGCGCTGTGCCTGGGTATCGGTGGTCCCTCGCCTTCTGCATGGCCGGTAACATCCAGCACATCTACCACACCCGCGACCTGAACAAGATCAAGGGCGTCGTCGAGATCGCTCCTGTCACGGCAGCGCTCACCATCATCGCCCTGCTCGCGCTCGCCGCCTTCCCGCCGTTCGCCCTGTTCATCTCCGAGTTCCTCACCTTCGTGGCCGGCATCCAGTCCGGTCCCATCTGGGTGGTCGTGCTCGTGGCCATCGGCCTCACCGGCGTGTACTTTGCCCTTACCGGCATCGCGCTCAAGTCCATCTTCGGCAAGGCGCCCGAGGGCATGAAGCGCCACGAGGTGCCCGCCCTCATGATCATCCCCGAGATCGCCCTCGCGATCGTGGTCATGTGGTTCGGTATCGCCACCCCGGTCGCCATTACGAGCGGCGTCGAGGATGCAACGTCCGTCGTTTTGAACCAGAGCGTCGAAGAGCTCCACGAGGCCCCTCTCTACCGCATGGTGTTCAGCTCCCAGACCAAGACAAGCGAGGTGAATTAGCACCATGGCAGAACCTGAAAAGAAGGACTACGCTCGTCGCTGCGAAAGCCACGTCGAGGCCCTGCGCGCCGCAGTGCCGGGCGCTATCGAGAAGGTCGAATGGCAGTGCGAGGACCGTTCCGGGCGGCGGGGAAGGCGCGCGTTTCCGCATACATCCGCGCGGCCACGGTCTTCCCTTCCGGGTCCAGCCGGGCAAAGTCAATGGCCGCCTGCAAAAAGCGGGCGCGCAGCTTGACGCTCATGCGCCGGTGTTCGCGCAGGGTTTCCATCATCAGAGCCACGGCCCGGGCGTTCTGTTCCTTCATGGCCTCAGCCGACAGGGCGGATTCGTTCATATTACTGCGCGACATGTTCGGCCTGATTCCCGAGGGTCTGCCCGATCGTCGTCGCCTGGTACTGCCCGATGACTGGCCCAGCGGCCTGTACCCGCTGCGCAAGGACTCCATGGACTACCGCTTCCGTCCCGCTCCCGCGAGCGACATGGAAAACTACGAGTTCTTGGCCGACACCAAGGGCAAGGAGACCACGCTCGTCCCCATGGGCCCGCTGCACATTACCTCCGACGAGCCCGGCCACTTCCGCCTGTTTGTCGAGGGCGAGACGATCGTCGATGCCGACTACCGTCTGTTCTACGTGCACCGCGGCATGGAGAAGGTCGCCGAGACGCGCCTGAACTATGACGCCGTGACGTTCCTCGCCGACCGCATCTGCGGCATCTGCGGCTGCGCCCACTCGGTGGAGCGCCTGCACTCGCATCTGCTCAACATTGGCCTAGCCTCGCACTACACGGGCTTCGACTCCGGCTTCCAGCAGTTCTTCCGCGTCCGCGAGAAGTCCATGGACCTGGCCGAGAAGCTCTCCGGTCACCGCAAGACCTACGGCCTCAACGTGATTGGCGGCGTGCGTCGCGACATCTTGGCCGAGCAGAAGCTCTCCACGCTCTCGACCATCCACCAGCTGCGCTCCGAGGTTCAAGAGCTCGTCGACGTCTTGCTTTCCACGCCCAACTTTATTGAGCGTACGAGCGGGATCGGCATTCTGGACCGCAAGATCGCTCGCGACTTCTCGCCGGTCGGCCCGCTCATGCGTGGCTCGGGCTATGCCCGCGACGTGCGCTTTGACCATCCCTTCGACGGCTACGCCGATCCGGACGTCCAAAAGATGCACGCCGCTACGGCCGACACCTGCGATGCCTTCGGCCGTACCGCCGTCCGCATCCAGGAGGTCTACGATTCGATCGACATGATCGAGACCATGCTCGAGAACTGCCCGTCGGGCCCCATCCTCACCACGGATTGGGAGTACACCCCGCACAAGTACGCCATCGGCGCCACCGAGGCGCCGCGCGGCGAGGACGTGCACTGGGCCATGCTCGGCAATAACCAGAAGTGCTACCGCTGGCGCGCCAAGGCCGCTACGTACAGCAACTGGCCGGTCCTGCGCTACATGTTCCGCGGCAACACCGTGGGCGACGCGGCGCTGATCGTCGGCTCGCTCGACCCGTGCTACTCCTGCACCGACCGCGTGACGGTGACCGATGTCGCCGCCAAGCGCGACCACGTGCTCGACAAGGAGCAGTTCGAGAACGTCTGGCGCGACAAGTCGCCGCTTGCGGGCGAGGGCACCATGGCCGCTCCGCTCGATGAGGAGGCGCTCTAATATGCTGAAGCTTTGGAAGGTTAACGCCAAGGCCGGCGACGCGACGGTCAAGTACCCGTTTGCGCCGTTCCCCACCAACAAGGACATGCGCGGCAAGCCCGAGCACAACGCCGAGCTCTGCATCGCCTGCGGTGCCTGCGGCGTGGCGTGCCCGGCCGATGCCATTCGCATGGACACCGATCTTGCGGCCGACACCATCACCTGGTCGATCGACTACGGCCGCTGCATCTTTTGCGGCCGCTGCGAGGAAGCCTGCCCCATGGAGGCCATCAAGCTCACCGAGGAGTTTGAGTTGGCTGTCATGAGCAAGGACGACCTCACCAGCAAGAGCGTCTACACGCTCGAACACTGTTCGCGTTGCGGCAAGCCGTTTGCCCCGCACAAGGAGATCGACTACGCTAAGCGCCTGCTGCAAAAGGCCGGCGGCATGGAGGCCGAACAGGCCGCCCGTACCGTCGGTATGTGCCAGGAGTGCAAGCGCGAGCTCGACGCCCTGCGCGCCGCCTCGGCCGTAAAGACCGGCAACGCTGCCGGCATGGCTGCCAACGAGACGCTTGCGTCCGGCGAGCCCCAGGGCCCCGGCATGGAGTATCTGGGCGGCCACGGCGTGAACCCGGAGTATATCGACCGCGAGCTCAACCCCGATGCGCCCGAGATTCCCGCCGGTCCGGCGCCGGTCGAGGGCATCATCATGGATTATGAAATGAAGGAGGAGTAACCATGGCCGAACCCACGCTTTTGCCCGAGCGGCTTCAGTACCGCCCGACCAAGATCGAGCTCGACGAGAGCATCGAGAAGGCCAAGGCGACCCTTCTTAAGAAGATCAAACGCTCGGTGTACGTCTACCGTGTCGACTGCGGCGGCTGCAACGGCTGCGAGATCGAGATCTTCGGTTCCATCACGCCCGTCTTCGACGTCGAGCGCTTTGGCATCAAGGTCGTGCCCTCGCCCCGTCACGCCGATGTGCTGCTGTACACCGGTGCCGTGACGCGTGCCATGCGCATGCCGGCCCTGCGCGCCTTTGAGGCCGCACCCGATCCCAAGATCGTGGTGTCCTATGGTGCGTGCGGCTGCACCGGCGGCATCTTCTACGACAACTACTGCGTCTGGGGCGGCACGGATAAGATTCTGCCGGTCGATGTCTATATCCCCGGCTGCCCGCCCAGCCCCGCGCAGACCATCTACGGTTTTGCCATGGCGCTCGGTCTGCTGGACCAAAAGCTCCATGCCGAGACCACGGTGGAGGCCGCCGGCGAGCAGGCCGATATCCTGCACCCCGGCGTGCCGTACAAGCTGCGCGTTGCCATCGAGCGCGAGGCTCGCGCCATGAGCGGCTACCGTTACGGCCGCGACCTGGCCAACGAGTTTATGGATACGCTCGAGGGCGCGCCCAAGGGCGATATCCGCGGTGCCATGGCGCTGCTCATCGATAAGCAGGACGATCCTCGCCGCGTTGAGGTCTACTCGGCGCTGCAGGATCTGGTGCTGGCCGGAGGTCGCTAGATGGAGCTCACGGACCGCTCTGGTTACTTTGCGGGCCCCGGTATGCTCGGCGGCTCCTTTGGCGACGCCTCGCGCGCAAGCGTCGAGGCCGCCGAGGGCGTCGCCGACCCCTGCCTGGGCCATGCGCCCGACCAGGTGGTCTTCTACGAGCTCACGCGTAAGTTTGTGGAGACCGAGGAAGACGTTCCCCAGGAGGCCTGCGACGTGCTGTACTACACGCTCGCCGTGGGCCACCACACCGGCGTGCTCGACTGCTTTGAGCCGCGCCTGTCGGTGCCGGTGGACGTGTTTTATTCGCTCGTCGACGCGCTGCCGGAGGGGGAGGCCAAAACCAAGTTCGAGGCCATCCGTTCCTTTGGCGAGTGCCAGCTCGACAAGGCGGCGGTGCCGTCACTGCTCGAGGCCTGCGATGCGCTGCTCGACGAGCGCGGTTTTCGCGGGTCGGCCAAGGCCGGCATCTCGGTGTTCGACGACGACTTTGGCCTGCATGCCCAGCAGGTCGCGTTCTTAATGAAGTTTCGCGATCTGGTTGAGCGCGTGCGCGATGTGTCGGGCGTGTATCTGACGGGAAGGTTGCAGTAATGGGTCGCGTTGTGGATGGCCGTGTGAACGGCGCCCCGTTTGCGGGTATCGTGCTCACGGCGGGAAGCGTGCTGCGTGCCGACGATGCCGCCGGCCCCGTGCTCTCCAAAAAGATGGAGGACGCGCCCATCGCCGGTTGGTACACCATCGACGGTGGGCAAACGCCCGAGGATGACATCATCGAGGTCAAGCGCGAGCGTCCGCCTCGCCTGGTCTTGCCGACATGGCATTGCCCGTCGGGTCCATCCGCTTGCTCGACAAGCGCGATGTGGCCCGCAAGTCTATGTTCACCACGCATTCGCTTCCCTTGTCGATTCTGATCGAAGAGATTGAGCAATCGTGCGAAGATATCGTCTTCATAGGGATTCAGCCGGGCGATACGGAGTTCTACAACCCCATGTCCCCGGAGGTCTTTGAGGCCGTCGACGCCGTGTACAACGCCGTGGCCGCCAACGACTTTTCCCACTTTGTCCGCTTGGGGCAGGAGCTATAGCGGCGCTTGCCTCTGCTGAATAGGAAAGAAGTGATTGACATGGCAGATTCCAAGGCAGAATATCCCGCTCCCGATTGCCTGGCGCCCGCCGCGATCGAGGCCAAGACTGAGGCCGCCGGCGTGACCAAGGCTAACCTGCCGGTCGCTAAGGCCTTTCTGTTGGCAATGTTCGCCGGCGCGTTTATCGCCTTCGGCGGCCTGTTCTTTACCGTGTTTTTGAGCGACAGCACGCTGGGCTGGGGTGCCCAGCGCGTCGTGGGCGGTCTGTGCTTTTGCCTGGGCCTGGTGCTGGTGCTGGTGTGCGGCGCCGAGCTGTTTACCGGCAATTCGCTTATGGTCTGCGCGCTCAAGAGCAAAAAGATCACGCTGGTCCAGATGCTTAAGGCCTGGGTCGTCGTGTGGGTCGGCAATTTTGTCGGTGCTCTGTTCACTATAAGCTCAACGGCGAGGCGGTCGCCAACTCCATGGTGAGTGTCGCCGCCGGCAAGGTGACGGTCGACTGGGTGACGATCTTCTTCCGCGGCATCCTGTGCAACATCTTTGTGTGCCTGGCCGTGTGGATCGGTACTGCCGGCAAGACCGTGGTCGATAAGGTCGTGGGCATTTTGCTGCCCATCGCCGCCTTTGTGGCCTGCGGTTTTGAGCACTGCGTTGCCAACATGTACTTTTTGCCCATGGGTGCCGTGATGCACGCGTGCGGCTATGGTGCCAAGGTTGCCGGGGCCGATGCGCTC
>MNQC01000051.1:13718-15269 GCA_001915225.1 Collinsella sp. 60_9 | reverse complement strand
GTTTGACGTTGGGCCTCCCGCGGGGCGTTGCCGTGCGGGAGGCTTTTTGGGTCTGGGGCTCGTTGTCGGGCTGTTGGCCTGTTGTGTTTGGCTGATGAAAGGGGTAATCGAGATGGCATCTGCTGTGAAGCGTGACGGTCGCGCCGTGGTGACCACATGCGGGGGATGCTATGCCGATTGCGCCTTTGCGGCACGCGTTGAGGACGGTCGTGTGGTGGCTGAGTTGCCGGTGCCGGGGCATCCGTGCGCGGCGCGTGCCCTGTGCGCCCGCGGGCGCCATCGCCTGGACATGCCGTTTGACGAGCGCGACCGGATTTTGCATCCCATGCGCCGCCGCCAGGATGGCTCGGGGTTCGATGCGGTGAGCTGGGACGAGGCGTTCGCGCAGATTGCGGCGCGCCTTGGGGGGATTATTGACGAGTGTGGTCCGCGTGCGCTGGGCATGACACTCGGCGTGCCCTCGTTCGACCGCTACTGGGCCTATCGCCTTATGCATGCGTTGGGTTCGCCCAACGTGTACGGTGCCGATGGTGCCTGCGAGGTAAGCCGACTTACCGGTTGGGAGCACAGCCTGGGCTACAGCCCCGCCTCCGACCTGGCGCATACCGATTGCATCATGTATTTGGGGCGTTCCATTGTCGATTCGTCGACGATGGGGGCCGTTGATGCACTCAACGATGCGCGCCGGCGCGGGGCGAAGATTATCGTGGTCGACCCCCGGCGCAGCGGGTCGGCCGCGCTTGCCGATCGCTGGCTGCGCGTGCGCCCGGGCTGCGACTTGGCGCTGCTGTTGGGTATTGCCCATGTCTTGATTGCCGATGATCTGTATGACCACGAGTTCGTGACCCGCTATACCACGGGCTTTGACGAGCTGGCGCAGGCGGCTGCTGTTTGGACGCCTGAGTGGGCCGAGTCGATGTGCGACGTGCCAGCCGCAGAGATCGCCGCCACGGCGCGCGATCTAGCTGCCGCGGCGCCTGCTGCTGTGGTGGACGCCGGCTTTCATGGCGGCATCGGCATTGCGTATGCCAATAGCACCCAGACGGCGCGCGCTATCTGCTTGGTCGATGTGCTGCTGGGCTGCATCGGACACGCGGGCGGTGCCCTCAACCCGCCCACGCCGCTTGTGTTGGGCGACTTGGACCCTGCGCGTTTCGCGACGCCGTCGATGCCACGTGAGCCCAAGTTGGGCTCCGAGCGCTATCCACTGGTCGATCCGGTGCGCGGCCTGTGCACGACCATCGGCCAGTCGATTCTTGCCGGCGATTTGCGTGGACTCATCGTCTATGCCAGTAACCCCGGTGCGGGCTATGGCAATGCCGGGGCGTGGCTATCGATTCTGGAACAGCTTGACTTGCTCGTGACAATTGATATTCGCTGGTCCGAGACGGCGCGTGCTTCTGACTTCGTGCTGCCCGACGTGACGTATCTGGAGGCCGACCGCGGTGTGGGCACAGTCGTGGGCGCCAACGATGCGCGCGTGTTCTACCGCAACGCCGTGCTGCCCGTGCAGCATGACGACACACGTCCCGGTCGAGAGATTTTTACCGG
>MNQC01000051.1:13235-13664 GCA_001915225.1 Collinsella sp. 60_9 | reverse complement strand
GGTGGCACCGTTTGGGATCGATCTTGCCGCACTCAAGGAGCGAGGCTGGGCCGACACAGGTGTTGCGTTGCCGTCGCGTACGGGCGAGCCGGCGATTCCCCTGGATGGCGGCAAAATTGCGCTGGCAAGCGACGTATGGGAACGAGCCGGTCTGGGTCGTGTACCCAACTGGATCGCTCCCATGGTGGAGCCCGGCCCGGGGATGTTTCGCCTCATTAGCGGCAATCGACCCTTTGAGTCGCATACCTCGCGAAGGATTGCGGCGGCCGGCGCCGCCGAGGCGGGCTCGGATCTGGATGCTGTGCAGATGAATGCCGATGTCGCCGCTCGCATGGGTATCGCTGATGGCGAGGTCGTCGAGCTTGTGAGCGATATGGGCCGCGATCGCGTACGCGTGGAGACGACGCCCTATCTGCATCCGGCGTGCAT
>MNQC01000051.1:11752-13224 GCA_001915225.1 Collinsella sp. 60_9 | reverse complement strand
CCGGCAGGCCCTGGGTGTCGGGCCGCTCGACCACACGCCGCTACGCTGGGACCCGTTGACGGGCGCCGCGCTCACCCAGGAAAACGCCGTTCGCGTGGAAAAGATCGCGGAGCACGTGGATAATAACGACTGATTGATTCAGTAGATTGATTCGGCTGGTTTTTGATGAACGACCGACTGATCTGCCCTTGGTTTTGAAAGGCTGCACATGAGCGATAGCCAGAACATGTCCGATGAGGTGCGCGCCCGCCTGCGCGCCATTCCCTCCGTCAACGAGCTGCTTGCCGAGTGGCCGGTAGTGAAGGCGGCGGGGGAGACCTGCGACGCGGTGGTGCATGCCGCCGTCACGGCCGAGCTCGACGAGGAGCGCGCTGCGATTCGTGCCGGTGCCGTCCCGCGTTCCAAGCGCGAGCTGGCCTCGGCCATTGAATTTCACGCGCATCGTTCTGCGCTGCCGAGCTTGCGCCCAGCGGTTAATGCCACGGGTGTGGTCATCCATACCAACTTGGGTCGCGCCCCGCTCGCGGAGTCAGCCGCCAAGGCCGTGGCCGAGGTTGCGCGCGGGTATAGCACGCTCGAATACAGCGTCGACACCTGTTCGCGCGGGTCGCGCAAGGAGCACGCCGCGCAGCTGATCCGCTCACTCACCGGTGCCGAGGACGCGCTGGTCGTCAACAACAACGCCGCAGCGGTGCTGCTGGTGCTGGCGACTCATGCCGCGGGCAAAGAGGTTATCGTCAGCCGCGGCGAGCTCGTCGAGATCGGTGGCAGCTTCCGTATTCCCGACGTCATGGCGGCCTCGGGCGCCAAACTCGTTGAGGTCGGCGCCACCAACCGCACGCATCTGGGCGACTACGAGCGTGCCATTACGCCCGAAACGGCCATGATCCTGAAGGTCCATCCTTCCAACTATCGCATCGAGGGTTTTCACGAGGAAGTGAGCTCAAGGGAGCTCGCCGCGCTGGCCCATAAGCACGGCCTGCTGTTCTACGAGGACCAGGGCTCGGGCGCGCTGTTGCCTGATGACATCCTGGTTCGCGGCGGCGAGGAAACTACGCCCGCTTCGGTGGCGTCGGGGCTCGATATCGTGTCGTGCTCGGGCGATAAGCTGCTGGGCGCCGCGCAGGCGGGCATCATCATGGGCCGTCGCGATCTGGTCCAGGCCTGCGGCGCACATCCGCTCATGCGCGCTCTGCGTCCGGGCAAACTGGCGCTCACGGCGCTCGAGGCCACGCTGCGTATCTACATGGACGGCGCCGATGTTGCCCATCGCGATATTCCGGTGCTCAGCATGCTTACGCTGCCGCAGGCTCATTTGGAGCGACGTGCCCGTAAGCTGCGCGATCGTATGGTCGCCGGGTTCGATAAGGCCGGTTGCCCGTGTGCCGTTCAGGTGGAGATCGTCGAGGAATCGTCGACCCCCGGTGGCGGTTCGCTGCCTACCGTTGAGCTGCCCACGATGTGCGTGGCCG
>MNQC01000051.1:10761-11674 GCA_001915225.1 Collinsella sp. 60_9 | reverse complement strand
GCGATTGCTCGATGAGTGAGGTTAAAGCGCTGGTGGAGTGTCCCGTTATCGTTGGCACGGCGGGGCACGGCGACCACGGGAAGTCGGCATTGATCGAGGCGCTGACCGGCAAGAATCCTGATCGCCTAGAGGTTGAGCGCCGTCGCGGCATGACCGTTGAGCTTGGCTTTGGCGAGCTGGCGCTGCCGAGTGGCAAGATCGTTGGCCTGGTCGACGTTCCGGGCCACGCGCATTATCTGCGCGCCATGGTGCAGGGTGCGACGGGCATCGACGTTGCCGTGCTGGTGGTCTCTGCCGTTGAGGGTGTAATGCCGCAGACGCGCGAGCACGTGCATGTGCTGGAGCTGCTGGGCGTCACTCACATGGTGGTCGCGCTGACGATGTGTGATCTGGCCGACGCCGAGATGACCGAGCTTGCCGAGCTCGATGTCGATGATTTTTTGTCGGACACCGTGTTTGCGGGCGCGTCGATCGTGCCCGTGTCGTCCAAGACCGGCGCGGGAATCGATGACCTACTGGCTGCACTCGACGAGCAGGTTGCCGCTTGCTGGGATTCCTGCCGTGCCCGTGCCGAGCTCACCGATGCCGCGCCGCGTCTGCCCATCGACCGTTGCTTTACGATCAAGGGCGCTGGTACCGTGGTGACGGGCACGTTGCACAATGCACCCGTCGCGGTGGGCGACGAGCTGATGGCTTTGCCGTCACGTACGGTCTGTCGCGTGCGCGGGATTCAGGTGCATGGCGATACGCCGCGGGCGTTGCCCGGTCAGCGTGTGGCGCTCAACTTGGTGGGCGATGCCGTCGCCACGCTCGATCGCGGTGAGATGCTCGGCGTGGCGGGCCGCTTTGGTCAGACGGTGCGCTTTATGATGACGTTTACCTACCTGGGTCGCGAGGGAGCCCAGCCGCGTGG
>MNQC01000051.1:0-10671 GCA_001915225.1 Collinsella sp. 60_9 | reverse complement strand
TGCCGTTGTGCGCCGGTGACCATGCCGTGGTACTGTCGTATTCGCCGGTCATGCTCATTGGCGGCGGGCGCGTGCTGCTTTCGCGCTGTCGTCGCTCGCGCGAGCTTGCCGAAGGAGAGCGTGCGCTGTATGCGGCGCTCGAGTCCGGCGATATCGCGGGCGGTGTGGGCGCTTGGCTGGCGCTGCAGACGCTGCCGGTTACGGCGGTTGATGTTGCCGAGGCTTTGGATCTTGGTGTCGGCGAGGTCGATGCCGCACTGCGTGGGTTGGTGACGAAGGGCGCTGCTCGCGCGCTTGCTGGCTCGGATGGCTCGCTGTATGCAGATGCTTCCGTGCTCGACGCCGCGATGGATGCACTGGCGGCGACCCTGTCAGCCATGCATGCGGCGGCTCCCAAGGAGACGGGCTTTACGCCCGGCGCCGTTGCCCATGCTGCGTGGCCTGCCGCTGACGAAGGCGTTGCCGCGGCTCTGATTGCCGAGGGCTGCTCGCGTGGCGTATGCGCCGCCGAGGGCGCCGAGGTATTCGATCCGCATTCGGCCGCCGCGGCGGCACGCGTGGTGCGAGAGGCTTGCGAGCGGATCGTCACGCTGCTTGATGAGGCCGGCCTGGATGCACCGGCGCTTCCCGAGGTGGGCGAACAGCTGCAACTCGGCCGCGACACCATGACGCGTGCCCTGCGCGAGCTTTCGCTCAACCGCTCCATCGTGAAGGTCGAGCGCGACGTTGCCCTGTCCGCTGCCGCCGAGGTCCATGCGCGCGAGCTTGTTGCCGCCGCCATTGAGGCAGCCGGCGGCGCTGCCACCACGAGCGTGCTGCGCGAGGCCCTTGGCGTGTCGCGCAAACGCGCCATCAGCATCTTGGAGCACCTGGATGCCGTGCGCTTTACGGTACTCGACAAGGACGCCGGCGGCCTGCGCTCCCTGCGCTAGGCCACCCTTATCAGTTGCGGTGAAATAGTTCCTATTTGGAGGCTTTGGCAGCAAATACAGGAACTATTCCACCGCAACTTCTTGTTCGTCTTTTTGGGATGGAGCTGTTTCGGTTTGGTAAAATACCTCCGCACTTGGGAACGGATGGGCTCCGGTGGGCTCCGCGGTCCTCAAAACCGTTGCGAGGCGTGCAAAACGTCTTGGATGTGTTCGATTCACATACGTTCCCGCCATACGCTACCAGCGCTTTTGTGCTCGCGGTCTTGCTGCGTGCCGCAAAGGCGCTGTTTTGTTTTTGCATGGGTTTGCCGTGCCGTCCGCTTTATCGGCGACGGTATTTGGCTTCGTGCGTCGAGTTTTGAGCATGCCGATGGGGGTGGTTTGCCGTATGACTACCGTAAGACGGGCCGATCTTTCTTGCGTCGTCCAGGCGGGCGGGTTGTCGTCGCGCATGGGCTGTGACAAGGCACGAATGGCGTTTTGCGGTGAGCCGCTCATCGAGCGCGTGTTGGGTCGGCTGGCGCCAGTTGCCGGCGAGTTGGTCGTGACGACTTCGCGTCCCAGCGAGCTTGCCTATCTTGAGGAGCTTATGTTTGATGGCCTGCGCCCCCGCGTGGTGATGGACGTCGACGGTCCTGCCGGTGCCATGCGCGGCATCGCGAGCTCGTTGGCCGCGGCCCGTTTGCCGCTCGTGGCGATCGTCGCCTGCGATATGCCGTTTGTCTCGCCGGAACTCATCGGTGCGCTTGCCGATCGTGACGAGGCCGAGGCGCTCGACGTGTGCGTGCCGCGCGAGGAGCGGGGGATTGAGCCGCTTTGCGCCGTCTGGCGCCGTGACGCGTGTGCGCCGGTTGCCCATGAGCTGCTCGCCTGCGACCGCCAGCGCATTCGCTGCCTGATCAATCGCGTTCAGGCTGGTTATATGGATGAGCCGCAGATCGTTAAGGCCGCGGGCTCGACGCTCTGCTTCGAGAACGTCAATACGCCCGAGGAGTTTGCGGCGGCCGAGTTACTCGCCTAGACGATTGGAGTTGCCATGTCTCACGATATTTGTCCCGACACGGGAGAGCCTTGCACTTGTGATGGTTCCGAGCCCTGTACCTGCGGCTGCGGTGGCTGTGGACATACTGCGGAAGAGGAAGCGGCCGCCGCGGCGTATCGTGAGGCACACCGCGAAGGCCCGTCCGGCGATGCCCTCGACCACGAGCGCAAGATTATCGTGTCGTTTGACAGCACCTTCGATGTGATGGAATGCGAACAGCTGTGCCTGGATGCCGGCGTGCCCGGGCGCATCATGCCGCTGCCCGGCTCCATTACCGCAGGTTGCGGCCTGTGCTGGGCCATGCCGTTCTCGGGCGATGCGCTTGCCGCCTTCCGTGCCGCCACCGAGGGCCGCATAACCCCCGCCGACTACCATCAGCTCGTCCTCTAGCCACCAAAACCACCACATTGGGGACAGGCACCTTTGTGGTGGTTTCGCTGCTTGAATGGCCTTCTTGTGTCATTACGAGTCAAAACCACCACAAAGGTGCCTGTCCCCAATGCGGTGGTTTGGAACACGTGGACGAAACAGGTTTGAAACACGCGATTTGTGCGTCGGGCGCTCAAAAACGCTTCTACCTGCATCGTAATCAAAACGAAACATCTGCTCGTCGGCTTATGCGAAACTTTGCTGCAACAGTGCGATATTATTCATACTCGATAAAGCTCGCGGCGCATGGGGCGCCTCGAACGACACTTTTCTTTTCCATCAATTGGAGGAAGCATGAGCTACACGCAGAAAGTTCTCGAAGAGCTCAAGGCCCGCTATCCCGAGCAGCCTGAGTTCATCCAGGCCGCGACCGAGATCCTCGGCACCATCCAGCCGGCGCTCGACGCCCACCCCGAGTACGAGGAGGCCGCCCTGCTGGAGCGCCTCGTCGAGCCCGAGCGCATCGTCATGTTCCGTGTTCCCTGGGTCGACGACCAGGGCAAGGTTCAGGTCAACCGCGGCTATCGCGTCGAGTTCAACTCTGCCATTGGACCCTACAAGGGCGGCCTGCGCTTTAATCCGACGGTCACCCTGGGTATGCTCAAGTTCCTGGGCTTGGAGCAGATCCTCAAGAACAGCCTGACCACCCTTCCCATGGGCGGCGGCAAGGGCGGCTCCGACTTTGACCCCAAGGGCAAGTCCAACAACGAGATCATGCACTTCTGCCAGTCCTTCATGACCGAGCTCTATCGCCACATTGGCCCCAACACCGACGTTCCCGCCGGCGACCTGGGCGTTGGCGGCCGCGAGGTTGCCTACCTGTTCGGTCAGTACAAGCGCCTGACCAACGAGTGGACCGGCGTCCTCACCGGCAAGGGCCTCTCCTTTGGCGGCTCGCTCGCCCGTACCGAGGCTACCGGATGAAGAAGAACGGCATGGATATTAAGGGCAAGACGGTTGTTATCTCCGGCGCCGGCAACGTTGCAATTTATGCAACCGAAAAGGCACAGCAGCTTGGCGCTAAGGTTGTTACCATGTCTGATTCCACCGGCTGGATCTACGACGCGGAGGGCATCGACCTCGCAGCTGTCAAGGAGATCAAGGAGGTTAAGCGCGCACGTCTCACCGAGTACAAGAAGTACAGACCGAACAGCGAGTACCACGAGGGTAAGGGCGTTTGGACGGTTCCGTGCGACGTGGCTCTGCCGTGCGCAACGCAGAACGAGCTGAACGAAGAAGACGCGAAGACGCTCGTCAAGAACGGCGTACAGGTCGTTGCCGAGGGCGCGAACATGCCCACTACCATCGAGGCCACGACCTACTTCCAGGAGAACGGCGTCGTCTTTATGCCCGGTAAGGCTGCCAACGCCGGTGGCGTGCTCGTGTCCGGCCTGGAGATGAGCCAGAACGCCGAGCACCTGTCCTGGACCTTCGAGGAGGTCGACGGCAAGCTCGAGCAGCTCATGCGCGGCATGTTCCACAACGTGGACGACACCGCCAGGGAGTACGGCCAGGAGGGCAACTTTGTCATGGGCGCCAACATCGCCGGCTTCCTGAAGGTCGCCGACGCCATGCTCGCCCAGGGCGTCTGCTAAATCTTCGCTCGACATAGCCTGTGATGAGGCTCCCAGCCATTCCGGCTGGGAGCCTTTTCTATCCCGGAGGACTCCTCATATCTTGCGGTGAAATACGGACTGTTTAGCGCCCCAGAACGGCTAATCAGTCCGTATATCACCGCAAGTTATGGATGGGTGGGTGGATTTTGTCCTAAAACGGTGTGCGGCTCCTCGTTTGGTAAACTTAAAAGTACTGGACAAGTGAAGAGATGGGGGAGAACGTGCTCAAGTTCGGTACCTACGTCCGTGTTGGAAACGCGGCCGAAGCCTATGAGCTCTTGCAGAAGAACCGCAACAACAAGATTGTGGGCGGCGGCATCTGGATGCGCCTGGGTTCGCGTCGCGTGGCGACGGCGATTGACCTTTCGGCCTGCGGACTCGATCAGATCGAGGAGACCGAGACCGAGTTTCGCATCGGTGCCATGTGCACCCTGCGCCAGCTCGAGCGTCATGCCGGGCTCAACGCGCTTGTCAACAATGTCTTTGAGTTCGCCGTCCACGACATCGTGGGCGTGCAGCTGCGCAATACCGCCACGGTGGGCGGCAGCATCTACGGACGCTTTGGTTTTTCGGACGTGCTCTCGGCCTTTTTGGCGCTCGATTCGTATGTTGAGCTGACGGGCGCCGGTCGCGTGCCGCTCGCGGAGTTCGTTGACATGGGCTACGTGCGTGACGTGATCGAGCATGTCGTGGTCGTCAAGCACGATTACCGCGCGAGCTACGAGGCCGTGCGCAAGGCCGCGACCGACTTCCCCTCGCTGAACGTCACCGCCGCTTGGTGGGACGGCTCCTGGCACGTCACCGTGGGCGCCCGCCCGCTGCGCGCGACCTTGCTGCAGGGCGAGGCATGCGGCCTTACCAGCGAGCAGCCTTCCGAGGACGAGCTTCGCGCCCTTGCCGCATCCGTGCGCGCGCTGAGCTACGGCACCAACCTGTGGGGCTCGGCCGACTACCGCCGCCGCATCTCGGCCCCGCTTGCCGTCCAGGCTGTGCGTCGCGCCGTTTGCATCGAGCTTTCGGCCGCGCTTGCCCGCGAGCTTGAGGGCGTGCAGATTCCTAAGTTTGCCACGGACGAGTATTCCTGCCGCCGCGTGCCCGGCGTCGATTCTAGCGAGGTGCGCTAATGGCTGCCAAACTCATCGATCTTTCCTTTACGCTCAACGGCCGTAAGGTCAAGGTTCAGATTGCCCCCGACACCATGCTCTTTGCGCTGCTGCGCGAGCAGGGCTGCGCGTCGGTGCGCTGCGCCTGCGAAACCACCAACTGCGGCCTGTGCACGGTGTGGATTGACGGCGACCCGGTGTTGAGCTGCTCGGTTCCCGCCGCCCGTGTTGAGGGCCATACCATCACCACGCTCGAGGGCCTCAAGGCCGAGTCCGAGGCGTTCGCCCGCGCAATGGCTGCCGAAGGCGCCGAGCAATGCGGTTTTTGCGCCCCTGGCCTCATCATGAACGTGCTGGCGCTCGCCCGCGCTGCCAAGGAGGACCCGAGCCTCGTCGCCACGCGCGAGGAGCTCTCGCGCCAGCTCGCCGGCAACCTCTGCCGTTGCAGCGGCTACGAGAGCCAGCTGCGCGCCATCGTGCGCTTTCTCAACGAGTCCGGCGTGCAGGTGGGCTTTGAGATGCCCGAGCTGCCGGTCAATAACACCAGCTCCGATGGTGTCGCGTACAAGCAGATTACCCACAAGCAGCCCAAGAAGGACTCGAAGGCCCTGCTCGAGGGTCGTCCCGTCTACACCGGCGATATGGTGCCCGCCGGCGCGCTCATCGTCAAACTCAAGCGCAGCCCCTATGCCCGCGCCAAGATCCGCTCCATCGATACGTCGCGTGCACTGAAGGTGCCCGGCGTCGTGGGCGTCTACACCTACGAGGACGTGCCCAAGCGCCGCTTTACCATCGCTGGCCAGAGCTATCCGCAGCCGAGTCCCTACGACCGCCTGATCCTCGAGAACCTCGTACGCTACCAAAACGAGGAGGTGGCGATCGTCGCTGCCGAGACCGAGGAGGCCGCCGACAAGGCACTCAAGCTCATCAAGGTCGACTATGAGGTGCTCGAGCCGCTGCTCGACTTTACCCAGGCACTCGATAACGACATCGTGGTCCACCCCGAGGGTGACGTGACCTTTATGTTCCCGCAGGGCGGCGACGTTCCGCGCAACTTGGTATGCAGCGGCACGAGCGACTTTGGCGACTTGGACGAGGCCTTCGCCCAGAGCGACATCGTCTTCACTCGCACCTACACCAGCCAGGCCACGCAGACCGCGCCCATGGAGACCTTCCGCGCCTTCGCGACGACCGACGCGTTTGGGCGTATCTCGGTGACCACCTCCACGCAGGTGCCCTTCCACGTGCGCCGCATGGTCGCGCAGTCGCTCGATATCCCGCAGTCGCAGGTGCAGGTCATTAAGCCGCGCATCGGCGGCGGCTTTGGCTCCAAGCAGACGGGCTGCTGCGAGATCTTCGTTGCGTTTGTGACGCAGCAGACCGGCCGTCCGAGTTACTGCTGCTACACCCGTGAGGAGACCATCACCGCGGGCAACTCGCGCCACCAGATGCAGATGACCGTCAAGCTGGGCGCCATGAACGACGGCACCATCACGGCCATCGATCTGCACACGCTGTCTAACGCCGGCGCGTACGGCGAGCACGCTACCACGACAATCGGCCTTTCGGGCCATAAGAGCCTGCCCATCTACAACCATGTGAAGGCGAGCCGCTTTAGCTGGGACGCCGTCTACACCAACACCAACCGCGGCGGCGCGTATCGCGGCTACGGTGCCACCCAGGGCCAGTTTGCCGTGGAGAGCGCCGTCAACGAGCTCGCCGACATGCTGCACATGGACCCCGCCGACCTGCGCCTTAAGAACATGGTGCGCGAGGGCGAGATCATGCCGCAGTACTACAACGAGAAGCTCAACGCCTGTGCGCTCGACCGCTGCCTGCTGCGCGCGATGGACATGATCGGCTGGCGCGACAAGCCGCTGGCCGTCGACCTGGGCGACCGCGTGCGAGCCCTGGGCTGCGCGCTCACCATGCAGGGCTCGGGCATCTCCAACGTGGATATCGCCGGCATCGACATGCGCCTTGAAGAGGACGGCTTCATTACCATTGGCACCGGCGCCACCGATAACGGCATGGGCGTCGACACGATCCTGGCGCAGATTGCTGCCGAGGAGCTGGGCGTGGAGGGCACGTACGTGACTGGTCTGGCAGCCAAGAACGCCGCGACCGAGCTGCGCGAGAAGATCTGCGCCAAGGCCGCCCAGATGTGGGATGTGGACGCCGCCGACGTGGTCTTTGATGGCCAGTACGTGCGCCTGTCCGACGAGCGTGCCGCGCGCGAGCAGAACCGCTACCTCACGCTGCGCGACTTTGCCAACCTGTGCGTCAAGAACATCGCGGGCGGCGACGCGCTGACCTCGCACGCCTCTGTCTGCCTGCCCGTTTCGCCTCCGCCGTTTATGGCCGGTATTGCCGAGGTCGAGGTCGACAAGGCCACCGGCAAGGTGACTGTGGTGGACTACGCGGCGGCCGTCGACTGCGGCACTGTGATCAACGAGGCGCTCGCGCGCGTCCAGGCCGAGGGCGGCATTGCCCAGGGTATCGGTCACGCGCTCTACGAGATCGTCGAGCACGATGAGCGCGGCCGTCTGCGCACCGGCAACTTCATGAGCTACAAGCTGCCCACGCGCCTGGATATCGGTAGCATTCGCGTGGCCTTTGAGCCGAGCTACGAGCCGACGGGTCCGTTTGGTGCCAAGTCGATCGGCGAGGTCGTCATCAACACGCCACTCGCCGCCGTTGCCTCGGCCGTGGCACACGCCACCGGCCACCAGGTTCGCTCGCTTCCGATCACGCCCGAGAAGGCCCTGCTGGGGGAGTAGACGAGGCGACGCATCCGCCGCTCTTTGCCTAGCCCTGGGAAACTGCAGCCCACTTTTCAACTGAATTGTGGGCTGCAGTTTCCGTTTGAGGCCCTTGGCGGAAAGTGCATCCCGGAATAGGGGCTCAAAACGGGTTGCAGTTTCCGGTTGATGGCTATAGCGGAAATTACATCCCATTCCGAGGTCCCAAACCGGGACACGCTTTCCGGCGCATGGCCAGCATCGCCAGGCTGCCGAGTCCCGCCGAAGTTGCGGTGGAATAGGGACTGTTTTGGAGGACTGGAGCCTCAAACAGTTCCTATTCCACCGCAACATACCATGGGCGGCGGGGGATCTGATGCGTACTCGTGGTGAGGTCGTGAGCTTGTAAAGGGCGTGCGTGCGCTTGCCGTTCGTATCTGCTATCATTCCTAGTCTGTGCGCTCATGCGGGCGTGGCGGAATTGGTAGACGCGCCAGATTTAGGTTCTGGTGGGATCCCCGTGAAGGTTCGAGTCCTTTCGCCCGCACCAACGCACCCGCGTCGGCTTATGCCCTCGCGACGCTTGTTGCATAAAGGTACCAGCACCTCAGATAAGCTGGGCAGTATGAGGAGGAACGTGTTGAACATCACCGCTTCTGACGTCAAGGACGCCAAGCTCACCGCTACGGTCACCATCCCGGCCGCCGACGTCGACGCCGCGATCAAGAAGGCCTACAAGGAGACCGCCAAGAAGTACCGCTTCCCGGGCTTCCGTGCCGGTAAGGCCCCCCGTCCGGTCATCGACTCTGCTCTTGGCGCCGAGGCTACCCTCGCTCAGGCCACCAACGACCTGATCGCCGCCAACGAGCCCGCCGTCCTCAACGAGCTGGACATCGTTCCCACCAAGAACGGTGACTACAAGGACCTCGACCTCGCCAAGGATCACGAGGACTACACCTACACCGTCGAGTTCTCCCTGCGTCCCGCCGCTGAGCTCTCCTCCTTCGACGCTGTCGAGATCGAGATGCCCCCTGCGGAGGTTACCGAGTCCGAGATCAACAACCAGGTTGAGATGCTCCTCAACTACCGTGCCACCTTCGAGGACGTCGAGGGTCGCGCCGTCGAGGCCGAGGACTACGTCACCGTCGACCTCAAGGCCGTCGAGAACGCCGACAACTTTGCCGCCGAGGGCCGCATGCTCATCGCCGGTAGCGACAGCAACCCCAAGGAGTTCAACGAGGCCCTGATCGGCTCTAACGTTGACGACGTCAAGACCGTCACCTGGACCGACGAGGTCGAGGAGGGCGAGGAGGCCGAGACCCACACCGTCGAGGTCACCGTCAAGGGCATCAAGGTTCGCAACACCCCCGAGCTCACCGACGAGCTCGTCAAGTCCGACTTTGGCTTCGACAGCATCGACGCCATGCGCGACGCCATCAAGATCGAGATCGAGCAGGACAAGGCTTCCCGCCTCCCGGCCGAGAAGGAGAACCGTTGCGTCTCCGCTCTCGCCGAGCGCCTGCAGCTCGACGAGATGGACGCCGACTACGAGCAGTCTGTCTTTGAGGAGCTTGGCCAGAACTTCCTGTCCAACCTCGCTGCCCGCGGCATGACGCTGGACACCTGGCTGCCCGCTTCCGGTCTGACCATGGAGCAGTTCGTCGGCGACCTGCACAAGCAGGCCAACGACGTTGCCCGTGAGTCCCTGGCGCTCGACGCTCTCGCCCGTGAGCTCAAGATTGAGGTCACCGAGGACGACGTCAACGCCGAGTTCGAGAAGGCCGGCGTCAAGGACGTCGAGGCTTCCAAGGCCGAGTTCATTGCCGATGGCCGCATGCCTGCCGTCCGCGAGTCCATCCGTCGCTCCAAGGCCGTCGATCACCTGGTCGAGAACGCCAAGGTGACCGAGGTCGACGAGACCGCCAAGGACGCCGAGTAATTCTCGCCACCTTGCCCGCGAGCGCATGCGTGCGCCCGTGATGGGGTAAAGTTATACACCGGTTATCCGGTTGCTTCTTACGGTGCCAGCCAATGCATAGCATGCGGGCACCGTACGTTTATTTAGAACCAATTTGGTCCGCAAGAGAGAAATGGAGATGCGTATGATCGCCAAGTTCGATTCCGCCCTCGTGCCATACGTTATCGAGCAGACGCCGCGCGGCGAGCGCAGCTACGATATCTATTCGCGCCTGCTCAACGACCGCATCATCTTTTTGGGCGAGGAGATTAACTCCGTCAGCGCCAACCTGGTCGTTGCCCAGCTGCTGCATCTTGAGAGCCAGGATGCCGAGAAGGATATCTCGCTCTATATCGATTCTGGACACCATGAACTTCATCAAGCCGCAGGTCTCGACCATTTGCGTCGGTATGGCCGCGTCCATGGCCGCTGTGCTGCTTTCGGCCGGCGCCAAGGGCAAGCGCTTCTGCCTGCCGCACTCCAAGGTCATGATTCACCAGCCCAGCGGCGGTGCCCAGGGTCAGCAGACCGAGATCGAGATCGTTGCCGAGGAGATCAAGAAGACTCGCCGCGAGCTCAACCAGATCCTGTCCGACGCCTCGGGCCAGCCTATCGAGAAGGTCCAGGCCGATACCGAGCGCGACAACTACCTGACCGCTGCCGAGGCCCTCGACTACGGTCTGATCGACCGTATCGTCACCTCGCGCGATCTCGCCGCGAAGGATGCCTAGGATGGCAGGTAACATGCAGGACAACTTTGACGAGAACGGCAACCCCATCCGCTGCTCCTTTTGCGGAAAAGAGCAGGGCCAGGTCCGTCGCCTCGTAAAGGGTCCGACCAACATCTTTAT
>MNQC01000050.1:0-5519 GCA_001915225.1 Collinsella sp. 60_9 | reverse complement strand
GTCATATGAGCGAAAGCGCCCCTAGACGAGCAAGGTGACGTGAAAGAGGAGGGAAGCGTACTTCGGTACGCGACCGACGATTGAACGTCAGATTGCCGCCTAGGGGCGCTTGCAGCGTCGAGCCGTTACGCGGTTTGGCATAACCGCGTAACTTCATCGTAGAAGCACGTTTGCGGGCGGCGGATGCTCGTCTCCTGTCGCCCGCTCACCGAGGCCCGGCAATTGCCTTAATATCTTAAGGACCTCGATTTGTCCAAGACTGAGCGAAGGAGCTCATCATGAGCGACGGAAAGAAAAAGCTTTCCTTCTTGACGGTCATCTCGACCATCATCTGCGTCGTCTTCGTTTGCGAGGCCGCCGCACCTGCTGCTGCCATTGGCAACCAGCAGTTCTTCTGGTGGATCTTCCTGATTCTGACCTTCCTGCTCCCTTATGGCATGGTCGTTGCCGAGCTCGGCACTACCTATGACGGCGAGGGTGGCATTTACGACTGGGTACGCGATGGCCTGGGCGACAAGTGGGGCGCCCGCATTTCGTACTACTACTGGGTTAACTACCCGCTGTGGATTACCTCGCTGGCCACCATGTTCCCTGACATTTTGGGTATGGGCTTTGGCGTCGAGTTCAATCTGATTGCCAAGATTGGTATCGACCTTGCCTTTGTGTGGATCGTCTATCTTATGGGTCGCTCCAAGGCTGCCGACTCCGAGTGGGTCCTGAACGGCGGCGCCATCATCAAGGTTGCCGTTGCCGTTATCGTCGGCGCTTTGGGCATCTGGTACGCCATGGAGAACGGCTTTGCGAACGATATGTCCGCTGCCACCTTCTTGCCCGAGCTCACCAACACCAACGCGCTTGGCTACCTGTCGATCATCATCTTTAACTTCATGGGCTTCGAGGTCATTTGCACCATGACCGACGATATGGCCGATCCCGCTCGCGATATCCCCAAGGCTATCATCGTCGGCGGCCTGTCCATCGCCGTGATCTATCTGTTCGCTGGCTTTGGCATCGGCGCTGCTGTGTCGGCCGATTCCATCGATCCCGACTACGGCATGATTTACGCTGTCCAGACTATTGTGGGCGATTCCATGATCTTTAAGGTCATCTGCATCGCCTTCCTGATCACGCTGTTCGCCAACATGGCTGCCTGGTCCTTCGGCGTCAACTCCGTTGCTCGCTATGCTGCCGAGCATGGCAACATGCCCAAGGTCTTCACCTCGATGATCTCGGATGACGACATGCCCAACGGCGCCAACCTGGTCAACGCCATCGTTGCCTCCCTGGTGCTGTGCCTGCAGCTGGTTCCCATCGACGCCATCTCCAACGGTGTCTTCTGGATGCTCTTCGGTACCTCCGTTGTCTTCCTGCTGCTGACCTACATCCCGATGTTCCCGGCATTCCTCAACCTTCGTAAGAACGACCCCAACCGTGAGCGTATCTTTACGTTTCCGTTTAAGGGAGCCATGATGAAGGTCATGCTGGCTATTCCCTGCATCGAGCTGATTCTGGCTATCGTTGCAACGCTGATTCCGTTCTCTGTCGATGAGATTGGCGATAAGGTCCCGATGATCGTCATCTTCATCGTGCTCTTGCTTATTGGCGAGGTTGTCCGCGTCGTCAGCGCTAAGGGCCGCGAGACCGAGTACAAGGGTCTCACTCCCGAGCTGGCTGCTCAGCGCCTCGCTGAGGAGTCCGAGGAGGACTAGAGCACCCGGATTCGGGGCTCCAACCCTCCTCGCTACTTGACCATTCCCCGGGGTGGGTGTGAACGATAGCTCTGGTAACCACCGCCCGCCCCAATCTCTCTTCCGTATCCTTCGTGCGTTTTGTCTCCGCGCGCCAGGTTACGTCGTCGCTTGCCGGTGCGACTCCGTGAAAACCGGCGCCGGGCGCCCCGACCTTTGCCGGGGAACGGGCGTCCGCCACCTCTTGGTTTTAGGCTGCGGGTAACCCGCCTGCAGCAAGCGATCGTTCGATTTGGAGGAAATCTTATGCGTACGATCACCGAGTCCGAGTCCACCCCTAAGGCCGACGGCTACTTTATGCCTGCTGAGTTCGCTCCGCAGGATCGCGTGTGGATGGGCTGGCCCCATCGCACCGATACCTGGGCCCATGGCGCCAAGCCGGCTCAGAAGCAGTATGCCGCCATCGCTCGCGCTATTGCCGAGTTCACTCCGGTTACCATATGCGTCAATCAGGCCGACTACGCCAACTGCAAGGCCGTCTTTGAGGAAGACGAGAACGTTACCGTTATCGAGATGACCACCGACGACGCTTGGTTCCGCGACACCGCTGCCACTTTTGTTATCAACGGCAAGGGCGATAAGCGCGCCAACCACTGGCACTTCAACGCTTATGGCGGTCTTGTCGACGGCCTGTACTTCCCGTGGGACAAGGACGAGCAGATCGCCCTTAAGATGGCTGAGCTTTCCGGCTGTCGTCGTTATCGTCCCGATGACATGATCCTCGAGGGCGGTTCCATCACCGTCGACGGCGAAGGTACCGTGGTCGTGACCGACCAGTGCCTGCTTTCCCCGGGCCGCACCTGCTCTGCGGTTCTGGAGGAGGAAGAGGATCCCGAGTCCATCTGGCCCAAGTTCAAGAGGAAGTTCGAGCCCTGGAGCGAGGAACTTCGCGCCTATATGGACGAACACCTCAAGGATTATCTGGGTGTCGAGAAGGTCATCTGGGTCAAGGAGGGCATCGACCCCGAGGAGACCAACGGTCACATCGATGACGTCGCCACGTTCATCGCTCCGGGCGTCATGGCCTGCATCTGGACTGACGATCCCGAGTATCCGTTCTACGAGCAGTGCCATGCTGTCTACGAGACCCTTTCCAACGCCGTTGACGCCAAGGGCCGCAAGATGAAGGTCTACAAGCTCTGCATGCCTGTGAACCCGCTGTTCATGGACCAGGCTTCCTGCGACACCATCGACGCCGACGAGAACGCCGAGCCGCGCGTTGCCGACGAGCCGCTGATCGCCTCCTACATGAACTACCTGGTCACCAACCACGGCGTTATCGTCCCGCAGTACGGCGACGAGAACGATCAGCTTGCCGTTGACACGCTCCAGAAGATCTACGACGAGGTCTGGGGCGAGGGCGTCTACAAGTGCGTCGGCGTTCAGTCCGAGCAGGTCGTCTTCGGTGGTGGAAATATCCACTGCATTACGCAGCAGGAACCGTCCGCTTAATCGTCCGGCTTCCCGAGGCACCCCATCTCGCCGCTCAAACCGTCGCTCGCGTACCAAAGTACGCTTCGCTCCTCTCTCGCGGCGACCTGGGGCACCTCGGAAACCCAGCCGGTCAAGCGGACCGACGTAGCTAGTTACCGCATTAGTCATTGGTGCCAACCTTGGCAACAATGCAGGTCGAAAAAACGTCAGCGAAAACCCGCCAGAGCGAGCAAGGTGCCTTGAAACGAGGCGGCATTGACCTTCTGGTCATGCCGTCGAAGCTGAAAGGCAGATTGCCGTTCTGGCGGGTTTGCAGCGTCGAGCCGTTACGCGGTTTGGTAAAACCGCGTAACTAAATACGTTCCGCGATCTCGTGGATGAGGTAGTCGGTCTTTTCCCAGCCCAGGCACGGATCGGTGATCGACTTGCCAAAGACGCCGCCGTCGACCGGCTGGTTGCCGTCCTCCAGGTAAGACTCGATCATAAAGCCCTTGACCAGCTTGGAGATGGACTCGTTGCGGCGGCAGCTGTCGAGCACTTCCTTGCAAATGCGATACTGCTCCAGCGGACGCTTGCCCGAGTTGTCATGGTTGCAGTCGATGATCGCTGCCGGATTGGCATAGCCGGCATGCTCGGTATAGCGCTCGGCCAGGCGCTCCAGGTGCTCGTAGTGGTAGTTGGGGTAGGTGCGCCCATCGAGACCGATGTAGCCACGCATAACGGCGTGCGCGAGCGGATTGCCGTCGCACTCGACCTCCCAGTTGCGGAAGATGAAGCTCTGGTGCGCCTGCGCGGCGTAAATGGAGTTGAGCATAACGGTGGTAGAGCCGGCAGTGGGATTCTTCATGCCAACGGGTACCGAAATGCCGCTCGACACCAGGCGATGCTCCTGGTTTTCGACCGAGCGTGCGCCCACGGCAACATAGCTCAGCAGGTCGACGAGGTATTGGTAGTTGGACGGATAGAGCATCTCGTCGGCGGTGAAGAAGCCCGTTTCCTCAATAACGCGCAGGTGCATATGGCGGATGGCCTTGACGCCCTCGAGCAGATCGTCGGGAGCCTCGGGGTTGGGGTTGTGCAGCAGGCCCTTGTAGCCGGTGCCCTTGGTGCGCGGCTTGTTGGTGTAGACGCGCGGAATGATGATGAGCTTGTCCTTGACCTCCTCGGCGGTCTTGGCCAGTCGGTTCATGTACTCAAGCACCGAATCCTCGCGGTCGGCAGAGCACGGGCCGATGATGAGCACCTTGCGTGCGTCCTCGCCGGTAAAGACTTTGGCGACCTCGGCGTCAAATGCCTGCTTTTTGGCGGTAAGCTCGGCAGAAAGTGGCATTTCCTCGCGGATCTCCATGGGGATCGGCAGCCTGCGTTTGAATTCCATGATAGAAAGAGCAATAAGCGTATTGTCGAATGCTCGGCATTATCCGCTGTCGCACGCTAAAGTGCAACCCCTTGTCACCCCGAAACCTACCAAAAAGGGACAGGTTTATTTTGGTCGGTTTTATCTGGGAAAATGTCGGCACTCGCCGGAAGGGGGTCGGCGTACGGCACGCTGGAGCAAGTTGGATCTTCTGCGGCATACCCCGTGGGCAAAAAATGGCAAATATGAGTACTGTTGCTGGCGTAGTCTCATATCGAGCTTACAAGATAATAGGCATAACAGCAAATATGTTCATTAACGTTGGCACACAGAAGCATGTTAACGGGCGTTTTGATTAATTTGAAGGCGTATAGAAGCCGCAAAGAGGTCATTTGAGGCGGTTTTGGCTGCTACTAAAAATGTAACAGTACTCATATTTGACCTTTTTTGGCCACGGGGTCCGGAAGGGGCTGTCAATCGGGCCCCAAGAGAGCTAATTCGAGTGCCGTGGACGAAAAAACGGGGGCGCAGGTTGTCCTGCGTCCCCGTTCTCGGGCGTTATTCGTTCCCTGCAGCGGAATTTACGCGGCCTCGTCGAATTGCGAGTTATATAGGTCGGCGTAGAAGCCGCCCGGGGCGAGCAACTCGTCGTGCGTGCCCTTCTCGACGATATCGCCGTCGCGAATCACCAAGATCACGTCGGCGTTGCGGATCGTGGACAGGCGGTGCGCGATGACAAAGCTGGTGCGGCCCTGCATCAGCGCATCCATGGCGCGCTGAATAAGCTCCTCGGTGCGGGTATCGACGTTGGAAGTCGCCTCGTCCAGAATCAGTGCCGGGCGGTCGGCCAAAATGGCGCGGGCGATGGTCACGAGCTGGCGCTGGCCCTGTGAGAGGTTAGTGCCCTCCTCGTTGATCATAAAGTCGTAACCGCCGGCGAGCGTATGGATAAAGTGGTCGCAGCGTGCGGCGCGTGCGGC
>MNQC01000049.1:15185-23123 GCA_001915225.1 Collinsella sp. 60_9 | reverse complement strand
AAGCGGTCGGCGGGGCCATTGTGGCTCTTGACAGCGGATTGGGTCATATGAGCGAGCGGCGCTCAGGTGCCCCAGGTCGCCGCGAAAGAGGAGCGACGCGTACTTCATGTACGCGAGCGACGGTTTGAGCGGCGAGATGGGGTGCCTGAGCGCCGCGCAGCGTCGACCGGTCCGGCGTTCGGCAGAACGCCGGAACCTAATTAGTCGTGGTATTCGCCGCGGTCCCACTTCTCGAGGAACTCGTCAAAGAAATGCGGGTCAGCCTGAGCCTCAGCGTCGGCCTTATTGCAGGCATCGATCTTGGCAATCAGGGCATCGTGCTCGGGGGTCTTCTCGTAGGGCTCCTCCAGGAAGGCAAGCATGATGTCGGCCATCAGGAACTCGCCGGTGATCTTGCCGCCAAAGCCCACGATGTTGGCGTTGAGCTCGCGACGGGCATACAGGGCAGAGGTCATGTCGCGAACCAGGGCGCAACGGGCGCCGGGAACCTTGTTGACGGCGTTGGTGATGCCAATGCCGGTGCCGCACAGGGCCACACCAAAGTCGGCCTTGCCGCTGGCAACAGCCTCGCCCACGGCCTTGCCGTAGATGGGATAGTGCGTACGGGTGTGGCTGTAGGTGCCGCAGTCGAGCACCTTGTAGCCAGCCTGCTCCAGGCGGTCGGCCAGGTAGATCTTCTCGTCCGTAACGATATGGTCGCAACCGATTGCGATGGTCTTCTTCATCAGAACGTCCTTTCGTCTGAATTCACAAGTTGAGATAGAAGTTCGAGTTCTCGGTGGCTCTCGTTAGGCCATCTTGTTGAGCATGTCGACACGGATCTGGTGACGGCCGCCGGAGTACTGGGCGCGCAGGAACTCGCGGGCGATCTTCTTGGCGACCTCGGTGCCCACAACGCCCGGGCCCATGGTGACCATGCGCGAGCCGTTGTGCTCGCGGGTCATGTAGGCGGAACGCTCGTCGGAAATGTTGGCGACGACCATGCCCTTAATCTTGACGGCGGCCATATAGGAGCCGACGCCGTACTTATCGAATGCGAAGCCCTGGGAATCCTTGTGCTCCAGCAGGTCCTTGGCAACGGCGGTCGCGGAATCGACAAAGTCCGCGGCAGGGGTCTCGGAATAGTCGACGACCTCGTGACCGTCGGCGATGAGCATCTCCTTGATGGACTCCTTCATCGACATACCGTCGGCATCGGAAGCGATTACAACCCTCATGACATCCTCCTTGAGAGATACGCAGGTGCGTAGTTTCTGTTTGGAAGTGTTGAATCGCGTTCAGGTCCGGGCATCTGAATGTGCGGTTCTTCACTGTTCATGTTTATTTGAACACATTCGAACATCAACTGCAAGAATTATTTGTTTATCTTTGTTCTTTTTTGAACAAATACCGTTTACGGATGATTGCCGACCGTCTGGACCCGGCGCGGACGTAGCGACCGCGTATTCAACAAACAAAAGGGCGGCCGAGAACGTGTCTCGGCCGCCCTTCTTACAGTTGATCTTCCAAAGAACGCTTTGCCGCCTACTCAGACTGCCTGCCCTTCTTGGCGTGCTTGGACGGAGCACTCAGAAAGCGGCCCGTCAAATAGTTCGCCGGGCCGGAAATATCAATCCCCAGTAGCGTGTGTCCCAGCCATAGAAACGCCGCGAGCACCAGCAGCGGGATAACGCACGAGGTCACGATCATCACAATGACGCCTTCGATGAGATCGGTCACTTGCTGCACAATTTCATCGGTCATCTGCTTGGCGCCGCTGGTCACCGACGTGACGAGGCCCGAGGCACCGTCGGCAAGCTGCTCGAGCACGCTCTTGGACTCTGCGGACTCGGTCTTTTTCTTGCTTGTTTTGGAGCTATCGCTATCTGCCGCACTCGCAGCGTCGGCCGCCTTTTGCTCGGCCGCCTCGATGCTAACGCGATACGTTTCGTCGACCTTCTGCGACACCCAAACGCTTGCAGGCACCAACGCCATGCCAATTATGGCGACCACCAGCACACGCGTTGCCACGCGGCGAATGACCGCGCTCGTGCTCCAGCGTCCGTGAATGCCAAGCGACACCGCGAAGAGTACGAGCGAGAACGGAATCAGGATGCCCAGCCCGACCGACCATAAAATGGTCAGCAGATATTTTTCGAGGTAGAGCACGGCAAGCACGATACCCAAGCTGCGCGAGCTGCTCGGCAACTGGCGTTCCCGTATCGCCCGGCAGCGCAGTTATACCCGCAGATAGGGCGACGCACGAGGTCGTGAGCGCCAAAACGTTGCCCTTCTTTTGATCGATGACCTCGATGGTGGAGTCCCAAGTCTTGGTATCGGCGAAATGCGGACGAGCTACAAAGCCCGACAGCAGCGCCAGTACCACGAGCGCAACGATAAAGCCAATCTGCAGCTTTTTGTTTGCGCACACGACATCGGACAGGCTGGGCTGCAGCTCGGTTACCGTCGTATGCTCGGTTATCTGGACAGGACGCCCATGAGCCATCTCGTGCGCATCTGTCTTTTGAATCAATCCGTTGTCCGGCATTTGGACACCTCCTCATTCCGGCCTGCATTGCGGATGGAAGTATACCCACCCATCGAAAAAACGAACGGGAGGGCGTGCAGAAGCTCCAAGACTGCCCCCAACGACTAGTCGTTTAAGAACACCCAATGACTGTCTCGGGATGAGTTGCGGTGGAATAGGGGTTGTTTTGCGCCCGCCGGCCCCTATTCAGTCCCCATTTCACCGCAACTTGGAGGAGGACAGAAAAAGCCCTGCCGCGGGTAGCGGCAGAGCTTTTGGAAGGGGACTTGGTTGTGAGGGCTCGTTAGGCGAGCTTGGCCTCGAGCTCGGCGATGCGCTTGTAGGCATCGATGGTAAAGCGGGTCTGCTTCTCCAGGATCATAGTGGTCATGAGGGTGTCCTGAGCGTGAGCCATGATGAAGGTCATTTCCATCTCGCCACCGCCGGCCTCCTGCGAAAGCAGTTTGGTCTGCGTGTCGTGGGCACCGATGAGCGCATCGCTGGCATCCTTGTGCAGCTGTTCGGCCTTCTCAAAGTCACCCTCGCGAGCAGCATCGAGCGCTGCAAGCAGATCGGTCTGGGCGTCACCTGCGTATGCGACGATCTCGAATCCAACCATCGAGATTTCTTCTTTGGTTGCCATATTGCGTTCCTTTCACATATGAACCAATGGAGAGCATCGCGTCCGGGCATACGCGCTGCGTTGTGTATGACAGAAACAATAACATTCAAACAAAAAAGAACAGCTCAAAACGTAATTTCGAACTATGAACGGTCACTTTTCGCCCGTGAACGGTTTTTAAACCAATCTGAACAATATCGAACACAATTAGCGGCAACCCAAACAGGGCCGCACCCTAACGCAAATCGCGCACCGTATCGCCCTCTACAAGCACACCGGGGATCAGCATGTGCTCCACGCCAGACGCACCCCCATCGGCGCCGGCAATCTTGTCGACCGCCCACATGCCGACGCGCTTGTTGTCAAAGCGCACCGTGGTCAGGCGACGGTCGGGCACGATATCGCCCAGGCTGTCATCAACACCCACCACGCTCACGTCCTCGGGCACACGCCTTCCGCACGACTCGAGCCCGCGAATGCAGCCGTATGCCATGGCATCGTTGGAAGCATAAATGGCCGTACAGGTCGGATCTTCCGCCAGAGCCTGACCGGCAGCATATCCGCTCTGTGCCGTCCAATCCCCACGGACGAGTCGCGGCGGCTCAATTCCATGCGCGCGCAATGTCTCGCGCCAGCCTTCCTCGCGCCGCATGCCCGAAAGCGAGCGCTCGGGGCACGAGATAAAGTGCACGGTTTTGTGCCACCGCCCCAGCAAGTACTCGACCACCTGGCGCGAGCAATCGAACTGGTCGTTATCGACCGTTGAACAGAGCGGATGCTCCAGCATCGTAACGAGCACCGTCTGCATGCCGGGCAGCGGCTCGAAGGTGCCAAAGTCCGCCGGCATGCGATTCATGATCACGACCATGCCGTCTACCGGCAGCGCGCTCATGCGCGACGATGCGCTCTCGAGGGTATACGGATGCCCATCTACTTTAGTGAGGGTGATGGCATAGCCATGTTTGTCGGCCGCGGCGGCAAAGCCCTCCATACGGTCGAGGTTGCCGGTACCGGTAATGTCGGCGCAGCGATCGACCGGCAAAATTGGGGCGATACCCCAGCTCGCGCATGGCGGCACGCACGCGTTCCTTGGTCTCGGGGCGCACACTGGGCGAATCGTGCACGGTGCGCGAGACCGTCTGCTCCGAGACGCCCGCGAGGCGCGCCACGTCTTTGACGGATACCGATTTTTTAACAGCGGCCATAGGTCGATCTTTCTATGTCAACGATGCCATTGGTGGCACCCTACGCAGTCAAATGAAACGTCTTCAAGTATATCTAACGCCTCCCCCACCATACGCTCACCACCCAAAACCTACCGTTCACCGACATTTTTGCTTCCCCGAACGGCTTTTATCGCCCAAATGTTAACGTTGCCATTGTGCAAACACAGAGCCACCGGGCGGCTCAAACGTTTACGCGTAAGGAATCGACGGTTCGCAGGCACAGGAACCACCGGTTCGCGTCTTTTTTTGTGTCGCAAAATGGCAACGTCAACATTTTGGCAACCGAACGCCAAAAGCTACCATCGTTGCTAACCCACCGACTCTTAGGAGCATTGCATGGAGCAACTCATCGCCATCATCGAAAAGGGCCAGCCCTTTTTCAACGCGATCGCCCGCAACAAGTACCTCAAGGCGATCCGCGACGGCTTTATCTCCGTCATCCCCATCATCATCTTCTCGTCCATCTTCTGCCTGGTAGCCTCGGTCCCCAACATCTGGGGTTTCTACTGGCCCGATGACATCAACAACGCCCTGTGGAAGTGCTACAACTACTCCATGGGCATCCTGGCCATCGCCTGCGCCGCCACCACGGCCAAGCACTTCGCCGACGCTCAGAACCGCGATCTGCCCAAGAACAACCAGATCAACTTTATCTCGTGCATGTGCGCGGCCATCATCGGCTTCTTGCTCCTTTCGAGCGACACCATCGCCACGGACGCCGCCAGCGGCTTCAACACCACCTACCTTGGTTCCAAGGGCCTGCTGACCGCTTTCATCGCTGCGTTTGTGACCGGCATCATCTACAAGTTCTTCATTAAGCGCAACATCACCGTCAAGATGCCCGAGCAGGTCCCGCCCAACATCTCGCAGACCTTTAAGGACATCATCCCCTTCTCCGTCTGCATCACCGTCTTTTGGCATCCAGGTGTTCCAGCCCCTGTTCACCGCTGCCGATGGCTACATCGGCCTCGCTGTGATCTACGGCGCCATGAGCCTGTTCTGGTTCGTGGGCGTCCACGGCCCCTCGATCGTCGAGCCCGCCATCGCCGCCGCCCTCGTTGCCAACATGACCGACAACCTGGCTGCGTTCCAGGCTGGCCAGCACGCTTCCGCTGTCCTGACCCAGGGTGCCCAGTACTTCGTCGTCTGCATGGGCGGCACCGGCGCCACGCTCGTCCTGGTCTTTATGTTCTGCTTCCTGGCCAAGTCCCAGGAGATGCGCGCCGTCGGTAAGGCCGCTATCGTTCCCGTGTGCTTTGCCGTCAACGAGCCGCTGCTGTTCGCCGCACCCATCGTGCTCAACCCCGTCTTCTTTGTCCCGTTTGTCTTTGCCCCGATCGCCAACATCTGGATCCTCAAGATCTTTATCGACTTCTTGGGCATGAACGGCTTTATGTACACCCTGCCCTGGACTGTCCCCGGCCCCATCGGCACCATCATGGGCCTGGGCTTCCAGCCGCTCGCCTTTGTGATGCTCGCCCTTATCCTGGTTGTCGACTTTGCCCTGTACTACCCGTTCTTCCGTGCCTATGACGCCCAGAAGTGCGCCGAGGAGGCCGAGATTTCCCAGGAGGAGCTCGCCGCCAAGAACGCCGAGAAGGCTGCCAAGCTCAACGATGCCTTCCAGGGCAAGGCTGACGCCAAGAGCGTTGCCGCCGGCGCTGCTGCCGATGCCGTGAAGGCCGACGCCGCTGCCGCCTCCGCAGCACCCGCTGCCGAGGCAACAACCACCAGCGACCTCAACGGCAAGCGCGTGCTCGTGCTCTGCCAGGGCGGCGGAACCTCGGGCCTGCTCGCCAACGCACTGGCCAAGGCCGCCAAGGAGCGCGGCATCGATCTTGAAACCGCTGCCGAGGCATATGGCAACCACGTCGACATGCTCCCCGACTTTGACCTGGTCGTCCTGGCCCCGCAGGCCGCGAGCTACCTGGCCGACCTGCAAAAGGACTGCGAGCGCGTGGGCAACAAGTGCGTCGCCTGCCGCGGTAAACAGTACATCGAGCTCTCCCAGAACGGCGATAAGTCTCTCGCCTTCGTAAGCGAGCAACTCTCGAAGTAAGTAACGCTCAGGGCCAGCCGACCATCCAAGACCGGCTGGCCCTTCGATTTAGACGATTGGATCATCATGTCCGTTAACCCTGCTAGCGTCACTAACCCGCCTGCGCAGTTTCCCGAGGACTTTGTCTTTGGCGGCGCCACTGCTGCCTACCAGGTAGAGGGCGAGACCCGCACTCACGGTAAGGGCAAGGTTGCCTGGGACGACTTCTTGGAGGCCCAGGGCCGTTTCTCCCCCGATCCCGCTTCGGACTTCTACAACCAGTACCCCGTCGATCTGGAACTGTGCGAGGAGTTTGGCATCAACGGCATTCGCCTCTCTATCGCCTGGAGCCGCATCTTCCCCAACGGTACCGGCGAAATCAACCCCGAAGGCGTTCAGTTCTATCACGATCTCTTCGCCGAATGCCACAAGCACCACGTTGAGCCGTTTGTCACGCTGCATCACTTCGATACGCCGCTTCCCCTCTTTGAGAAGGGCGACTTCCTCAACCGCGAGACCATCGACGCCTTTGTGGACTTTGCCACCTTCTGCTTTAAGGAGTACGCCGACCAGGTGACCTACTGGTTCACCTTTAACGAGATCTGGGCCGACGCCTCCAACACCTACATCGAGGGCACCTTCCCCGGTGGCGTCAAGGCGCATCTGGCCGAGGCTTTCCAGTGCGAGCACAACATGATGCTCGCCCACGCCAAGGCCGTGCTGGCCTTCCACAACGGCGGCTTTAAGGGCAAGATCGGCGTCATCCAGTCGCTGGAGTTTAAGTATCCGCTCAACGAGAACGACCCCGCCGACATCAAAGCCGCCAACAACGAGCACGTGCTGCAGAACCAGTTCTTGCTCGACGCCACCTTCCGCGGCGACTACGCGCCCGACACCCTCGAGTGCGCCAACCGCTTGGCTGCCGTCTCGGGCGGCACCATCGAGATCCTAGACGAGGATCTGGAAATCATGCGCGAGGCCGCGCTCTACAACGACTACCTGGGCGTTAACAACTACCAGTGCCGCTTCTTGAAGGCCTACGATGGCGAGAACGACCTGCACCACAACGGTACGGGCGAGAAGGGCACTGGCCGCTGGCGCGTTAAGGGCATTGGCGAGCATGTGAACAAGCCCGGCGTCCCCACCACCGACTGGGACTGGATCATCTATCCCGAGGGCCTGTTCGATCTGCTCGTCTACATTAAGCAGCGCTACCCCAACTACAAGCAGATCTTCATCACCGAGAACGGCATGGGCTACAAGGACCCCTACAAGGACGGTTTTGTGGACGATCAGCCGCGCATCGACTACATCGAGCAGCACCTGCGCTGGTTGCTCAAGGCCATGGAGGTGGGCGTCAACGTGGGCGGCTACTTCCTGTGGAGCCTGCAGGATCAGTTTTCCTGGACCAATGGCTACAACAAGCGCTATGGCTTCTTCTACGTTGACTTTGAAACCCAGAAGCGCACGCCCAAGGCAAGCGCATACTGGTATAAGCACGTGGCGCAGACCCGTCGTCTGGACTAGCGGCTTGCGACGAGCGGTT
>MNQC01000049.1:0-15177 GCA_001915225.1 Collinsella sp. 60_9 | reverse complement strand
CCACATAACCTGTCCCCATTTCTCAGCCGGGGGCGGCACGTCACACGGCGCGCCGCCCCCGGCCTTTTTGGGCGGGTCCGTTTGTCTCAATCTGTAACATCTAGCCGAGTTTTTGGGTCCTAGCTGTTACAGATTGAGACGAACAGGATTGCTCTTTCCGAAGAATCTAAATCTGTAACACGTAGCCCGCTTTTGACCGTCTACCTGTTACAAATCGAGACAAACGGAGTAGGACCTAACCCCGTATGTCCCTAACAGTCGAGCGTTCGACCAGCGTGCTCGGCACATGAATCGCCTCGATAGACGAGCTCTCTCCAATCGCCGCCTCAAACGCAAGCTTACCGACACCGCGCAAATCAAATCGCAGCGTCGTCAGCCGATTGTGAGGAACAAGTCCCTCGAGTGCATCGTCGATACCAACCACGCTCACGTCGTCGGGCACGGACAGGCCCGCGTTCTCGAGCGCGGCGATAACGCCCAGCGCCATCTGGTCATTTGCCGCAAGCACGGCAGTCGGCGTCTGCGACCCGCCGGCAAGCACCTCGGCCGCAATCCGCTCGCCCATGGCGTACCCACTGTCCGCACTCCAATCGCCACGCAGCATCGGAGCGGCATCGACATGAGCACGACCCAGCGTATCGCGCCAACCGGCCTCACGAAAACGCGAGGAAATCGAGTTTTCCGGACCCGCCACAAACCGCATATTCGAGTGACCATGTTCCAGCAGATAATTGGTCAACAGCTCGCACGAACCATACTGGTCGGAGTCGATCGTCGTGCAGCGCGGATGCGCATACATGGACAGGATGACCGTTCGCACTCCCGGCTGGGGAACAAACTCCTCAAAATCGGGAGCCATGCGGTTCATGTTGAGAATCATGCCGTCGACGGGTCGCTCGACCATGCGGCGCGAGGCATCGGCAAGTGCATAGGGCTTGTCGCCGCCCATCTCGATCATAGTGACGGCAAAATCGTGCTCGCGCGCCGCTTGCATGATACCCTCGAGCGTCGCCAGGTTACCGACACGTGTGATGTTGTACATGCACAGGCCAATAGAACGATACGACCCGCCGCGCAACGCCGCTCCAGCAAAATTGGGACGAAAGCCCAGCTCTTCCATGGCGGCCAGCACACGCTTGCGCGTCTTTTCCGTCACGTTGGGCATACCGTTGACCACGCGAGACACAGTCTGGCGGCTCACGCCAGCGAGCGCCGCAACCTCTGCCGCGCTCGCCGAACGACCATTCCTTGTCTGCTGATCCATGCCTTCCACGCCAACCTGCTTCCCAACTATTCCCCGCGCCCATGGCGCATCGTACATACATTGATAACGTGCTCATGATACCCGAGCCATATACCACAACATGAAAACTTCTGTCAATCAAAACCGCTTACCGAATAAATACAACCGTTCGCGGCTGTTTGAAGTTGTTTTATTTCTATACATCCCAGCCGGATGTTAACGTGCTAATTGTCAAATGTTCACGTGCTCATTTTGGTTCTAATCATTTTAAGATAGTGTTTATCGGGCTTTTTCACCGCTGAACGCTAACCAGGGAGCCTCCTGAGCACAAACGCACAATATCGAACAGCGAGACGAGAGGGTGTATGCATATGTCTTTGCTAAACCGCGTACAGCAGCTGCCGAAGGGCTTTGTTTGGGGCGCCGCAACCGCCGCGTACCAAACGGAAGGTTCCACGAAGGTGGCAGGCAAGGGTAAGACCATGTGGGACGATTACCTTGTCGCCCAGGGTCGCTTTTTGCCCGACCCGGCCAGTGATTTCTACAACCGCTACGAGGAGGATATCCGCCTTTCTGCCGAGCATGGGCTCAACCCAACGGCGACGATGCCGAGCCCCTCGCCGAGGGCGTTAAGCACTACCACGAGCTGTTCGCCTGCTGCAAAAAGTATGGCGTCGAGCCCTATGTGTCCCTGCATCACTTTGACTCCCCCGCCGCCCTGTTCAACCAGGGCGACTGGCTCAACCGCAAGACCGTCGACGCCTATGTGCGCTATGCCGAGTTCTGCTTCCGCGAGTTCCGCGAGGTCAAGAATTGGTTCACCATCAACGAGCTCATCAGCCTCTCGCACTCCCAATACATCCAAGGCAACTTCCCGCCCAACCATCACTTTGATGTGACGAGCGGCATCCAGAGCCAGCACAACGAGCTCGTTGCCCACGCCCGCGCCGTCAACCTGTATAAGGATCTTGACGAGACCGAGCACCTGGGCGGCCGCATTGGCACTCGCCCGCCGACCAGCACGCCGCCGACCTGTACAACGCCTTCTACACCGACTTCATCATGGACGGCGCCTTCCTGGGCCACTACTCCGCGCGCACCCTCTCACTCATCAACGAGATTCTGCGTGCCAACAACGCCACGCTTACGGTTGAGGACAGCGACATGGAGGAGCTCGCCAAGGCGGCGCCCCGCAACGATATGTTCGGCCTCAACTACTATCAGTCGGCGTTTATCGCCGCCTACGATGGCGAGTCCACCAACAGCTTTAACGGCACCGGAGACAAGGGCACCTCGTGCTTTAAGTTTAAGGGCGTCGGGCAGCAGGTCGATACACGCTCAAGCACATCAGCGCCACCTATCCCAACCTCCCCGTCATCTATATCACCGAAAACGGCCTGGGCCACAAGGACCCCGAGCCCGACGCAAACGGCATCGTCGCCGATCCCGAGCGCATCGACTTTGTCGACCAGCACATGGAGAAGGTGCTCCAGGCGCGCGCCGAGGGCGTCGACGTCCAGGGCTACTTTATCTGGAGCCTGCAGGACCAGTTCTCGTGGGCCAACGGCTATAACAAGCGCTACGGCCTGTTCTACATCGACTTCGACACGCAAAAACGCTACATCAAGCAGTCGGCACTCTGGTACAAGGAGCTCGCCGACACTATGGCGGACGCGCAGTAGCGCATCGCCTCGCTTTCCCCCGAGAAGGGAGCGGCCCTATGCGATACAAACCCAGCCGCTCCCCTCTCTCCCCCTGGGACCGACCCCGCCTGCACCCGGGCTTTTAGCAAGCGGGAGACCATATAGGTTTTCAACGTCCATGCCATTAAGATTTCATGCAAAGAGGAGCGTGAACTATGGAATCGATCGTTAAGTTCTTGGAGAAAGGTCAGCCGTACTTCGACAAGGTCTCTAAGAACATCTACCTTCAGGCCATTAAAGACGGCTTTTTGGCAGCAATGCCCATCATCCTGTCTTCTTCTGTCTTCCTGCTTATTTCGACCCTGCCGGGCGTTGTCGCCACGGTCGGCGGCTTTACGCTGCCCGACTGGTGGAACGTCGACGTCGTGAACTTCTGCAACAAGGTTTACAACTTCACGATGGGCGTCGTGGGCATCATGGTCGCCGGCACCACCGCAAGCGCGCTGACCGGCTCCAAGAACCGCCGCATGCCTGCCGGCAAGGCCATCAACGCCACGAGCACCATGGTCGCCGCCATGTGCGCTATGCTCATCTTGGCCGTTACCCAGACGAGTGCCAAGATCGACGGCGCCGATGTCTCGGTGTTTTTACCGACAACATGGGCACCAAGGGCCTGCTGAGCTCCTTTGTCGCCGCATTTGCCACGGTCAACATCTATGCCTTCTGCATTAAGCGAGACATCACCATCAAGCTGCCCAAAGAAGTCCCCGGCGCCATCGCCCAGAACTTCCGCGACATCTTCGCCTTCAGCTTCTCCATCCTGTTTGTCGCCGTCATCGACGTTATCTGCCGCACCTGCTTGGCCGTCCCGTTTGCCAACGTCATCTCCACGCTGGTGAGCCCGCTGTTCGCCGCTGCCGATTCCTACGCCGGCCTCGCCCTCATCTGGTTCATGATCCCGCTGTTCTGGTTCATGGGCATCCACGGCCCCTCGGTCGTTAAGCCTGCCCTCAACGCCGCGCTGTTTGGCAACATCACCACCAACCTCGCCACGCTGCAGGCCGGCGGTCACCCCGCCCTCGCCCTGACCGAGAACTTCGGTAACTACATCGGCGAACTCGGCGGCACCGGCGCCACGTTCATTGTCCCGATCATCTTCCTGCTCTTTATGCGCTCCAAGCAGCTCAAGGCCGTCGGCAAAGCCTCTGTCGTACCCGTGATGTTCGCCGTCAACGAGCCGCTGCTGTTCGCCGCGCCCATCATCCTCAACCCGTACTTCCTGATCCCGTTCCTGTTTGCCCCCGTGGCCAACGTCCTCATTGGTAAGTTCTTCATCGACTTTTTGGGCATGAACGGCTTTATCTATGCCATGCCGTGGGCACTCCCCGGACCGATCGGCACCTTCATCGACACCAACTTCCAGCCGATCTCTCTGGTCCTGGCTGTCGTCCTGCTGGTCGTTGACTTCTTGATCTACTACCCGTTCTGCAAGGCCTACGACAACGTCCTGTGCAAGCAGGAGGCCGAGACCCTGGCCGAAGAAGAGGCCGAGGAGACCAAGGCCGTCAAGACCGCTGCCGCCCCCGCCGTTGAGGCTCCTGTTGTCGAGACCGCTTCTGCCACCGAGGCCTCCGCAGCTCCGTCCGCCCTTAAGGGCAAGGATCTGAGGGTTCTGGTTCTGTGCGCTGGCGCCGGCACCTCTGCACTGCTCGCCAACGCGCTTAAGGAAGGCGCCGACGAGCTGGGCATCGACATTACCGCCAACGCCGGTGCCTACGGCAGCCACTACGCCATCATGGACCAGTACAACGTCATCGTCCTGGCTCCGCAGGTTCGCACCTATTACAACGAGATGAAGGCCGACACCGACCGCCTGGGCATCACGCTGCTGTCGCCCAAGGGCAAACAGTACATCGACCTCACTAAGGATCCCAAGGGTGCCGTCGCCTGGATCGAGGAAAACCTCAAGGCATAAGACGCTGACGCCACCTGCCGCTCGCAGACAAAAAATGGCCCGTGCATCGATGCGTGATGCGCGGGCCATTTTGTTTAGACCGCACCCGCCCTCCTGTTCATCTCAATCTGTAACATCTAGCCGAGTTTTTGGATCCTAGCTGTTACAGATCGAGACAAACAGAACGCCCGAGCAGAAATATCTCAATCTGTAATATTTAGCTGAGTTTTTCGGTCCTGACTGTTACAGATTGAGACGAACGGGCCGAAAAACCCTACGCCCTCAGGTCCTTTACGCTGGAACGTTCGACCAACACGCCCGAGACGAGCGTACGGCTTCTGGAGCTCGGGGCTTCCAGACCTGCGACGACCTCGTTAAGCGCACGGACGCCCAGCTCGCGGTGACGGAACTTCACCGACGTCAGAATCGAGTTGGGAATCGTCTTGTAAAGCTCGTCATCAAAGCCGATCACGGACACGTCGTCGGGCACACTGAGCCCTTTGTCACGTAGAGCCATCATCACGCCGTTTGCCATGCAGTCGTTAGCAGCGAGGACCGCCGTGCAATCGGGTTTATCGGCAAGCACAAGGCCCGCGGCATAGCCACTATCCGCATTCCAATCGCCTTGCAGAGGCTCGGGCGGCTCAATGCCATGCGCCTCGAGTGCCGCTCGCCAACCTTTCATACGGCGCTGGCTCGACAGCGCTTCTTTCTTACCAGAGACGAAGTACACGTTCTTGTGCCCGTGATTCAAGAAGTACTCGCACGCCATGCGCGCGCCGCCCTCTTGATCGTCACTGACGGTGGAGCAGGTAGGATGTTCCATCGGTGTGATAATCACCGTCTTGAGGTCTTTCGGTGCCTCAAAAGTATCAAAGTCATCGACCATCTGACGCAGGTTGAAGATCATGCCATCAACAGGCAGCTGCGACATCCTACGCGCCGCTTCGGCAAGGGTCATCTTCTCCCCCGCCCGCTTTTTGATCATCGTGAGCGCAAAGCCGCGTTCTTCGGCGGCATCTGCGATACCGTCAATCATGTCCACGGCACCGCCCGACAAGTGGAACAGCACCACGCCGATGCACCCGTAACGGCCCAACTTGAGCGAACGCGCGGCAAAGTTCGCCCGGAACTCGAGCGCTTCCATTGCGGAATGGACCTTATCGCGTGTCGACTCTCGCACGCTACCGGGCTCGTTAATCACACGCGAAACCGTCTTGAGAGAAACACCCGCGGCAATCGCCACATCGTTCATTGAGACATTTTTCTTGTCCATCGTTGCCACTACTTCTCCACTCGGTTCTCTATCGCTTGTTTTTTGCGTTCTAGCATACACCACCTGCCTGACTGATAAATCAACCGTTTACCGGACAATATCGACCGCTCACCCGTATATCCTTGTTGCTCTTCCAAAAATGTCTTACGTTGTCATTAACGAAATGACAACGTTGTCATTTCGCAATGCCTTCCTTAAGCAGGAAGGTTTCCGGGCAGTCCTGACCATCCATCGACGACCAGTTCCATCCACATGCATCGCGCATCAAGTAGCAAAGGAGCTCTATGGACGCCATCGTAAAGATGCTCGAAAAGCATCAGCCGTTCTTTGAGAAGATCTCGAGGAACATCTACCTCCAGGCTATTAAGGACGGATTCCTTGGGTGCATGCCCATTGTCCTCACCTCTTCGATCTTCCTGCTGATTGCCACCCTTCCTGGCGTAGTTGGCATCACGCTGCCCCAGCCGCTCATCGACTGGTGCAACAAGCTGTACAACTTCACCATGGGCGTCATGGGCATCATGGTTGCCGGCACCACCGCCAAGAACTTCACGGCTTCCATGAACCGTCGCATGCCCGCCGGCAAGGTGCTCAACGACGGCTCCACCATGGTGGCCGCCCAGTGCAGCATGCTGCTGCTCGCTGTTACGCAGTTCACCACCAAGTTCGACGGCTCCGAGCTTTCGGTCTTCGATTGCACCAGCATGGGTACGCGCGGTCTGTTCTCGGCCTATATCGCCGCGTTCATTACCGTGTGGGTCTATAAGTTCTGCGTCTCGCGCGATCTGACCATTAAGCTGCCCAAGGAGGTTCCGGGCGCCATCGCTCAGAACTTCCGCGACATCATCCCCTTTGGCGGCGCTGTCATCATCTGCGGCATCATCGATGTTGTCGTGCGCAACCTCATGGGCGTTCCGTTCTCCGAGCTGCTCATCAAGCTGCTCTCCCCGCTCTTCACTGCGGCCTGTTCCGGAGTCAGATCGACAATCTTGATGCCGGCCTTGATAAAGCCTTCACGGGCTTTGGCCTCGTTTTCCGGGTACAGCTTCGTACGCTGATAGGTCAACGCTTCAGCGGCGGCTTCCCTGATCAGCCCCTGAGCCTTCGGGTCCAGCTTGTCCCACCACTTCTTGTTGGCCATCATGACCTGCATCCCGTAGTTATGGACGGAAGTGATCGCATACTTCAGCACTTCGTGGTGCTTGGCGCCATACAGATGAGGGAACGTGTTGCCTTCGCCGTCAACGAACCGCTGCTCTTTGGCGCGCCGATGATCCTTAACCCCTACATGCTCATCCCCTTTGTTGCCGCCGGCTGCGTCAACGTAAGTGTTGCCAAGTTCTTTATCGACAACGTGGGCATGAACGGCTTCTCCTTCGTGGTGCCTTGGGCTACCCCTGCCCCCATCGGCATCTTCATCACCACGAACTTCCAGCTTATCGCCCTGGTATTTGTCGCGATCATCATCTTGCTGGACGCCATCATCTACCTGCCGTTCTTGAAGGCATACGATAAGCTGCTCTGCGACCAGGAGGCCGAGCGCGCCGCCGAGCTGGGTCTCGAGTCCGATGGTGCTGCCGCCATCGCCGCCAGCACCTCTGCGCCCGCCATCGAGCAGACCGCCGCTCCGCTGCCGCCGATAGCAAGCCTGTCGCCGATCAGCCCGAGCCCGCCGCCGACGCATCCGCTAAGAAGGATGTCGATGGCCTGAAGGTCCTCGTCCTGTGCGCCGGCGCCGGCACCTCTGCCATGCTCGCCAACGCCATCAAGGAAGGTGCTGCGCAAACCGGAGAGAACATCGCTTCCTCCGCAGGCGCCTATGGCCAGCACACTGCCATCATGGATCAGTACGACGTCATCGTGCTCGCCCCGCAGGTTCGTACCTACTACAACGACATGAAGGCCGACACCGATCGTCTGGGCATTAAGCTGCTCGCCCCGCGCGGCAAGGAATATATCGACCTTACCCGCGACCCCGCTGGCGCCATCAAGTGGCTCCGCGAGAACCTCGACTAGTTTCCTCCCTCTGTTGGTGCCCGGATCCCCAGTTCGGGCACCTCTCCCTATTCGTATCCCACAGAAAGGATGACTCATGACCAACCCCATGCAGTTCCCCGACGGCTTTGTGTTTGGCGGCGCCACCGCTGCTTACCAGGTTGAGGGCGAGACCCGTACGCACGGCAAGGGCAAAGTGCCCTGGGACGATTTCCTGGCAGCCCAGGGTCGCTTCTCCCCCGATCCCGCAAGCGACTTCTACAACAAGTACCCAGTCGATATCGACCTGTGCCAGCGCTTCGGCATCAACGGTATTCGCGTCTCCATCGCTTGGAGCCGTATCTTCCCCAGTGGCACCGGCGAGATTAACCCCGAGGGCGTCGCTTTCTATCACGAGCTTTTCGCCACCTGCAACAAAGCTGGCGTTATCCCCTATGTCACGCTCGATCACTTCGATACGCCCGAGGCCTTTTACCAGAACGGCGGCGAGGGTTTCCTGACGCGCACGACGATCGACGCCTTTGTCGAGTACGCCAAGTTCTGCTTTGCCGAGTTCACCGAGGTCAAGCACTGGTTCACGTTTAACGAGATTCCCGCAACCGCCGAGGGCAGCTTTATCGTCGGCAACTGGCCGCACGGCGAGAAGTACCGCCTGGACAAGGCCTTCCAGCTCATGCACAACATGATGGTAGCCCACGCCAAGGCTGTCGTCGCCTTCCATGAGGGCGGCTTTGAGGGCGAGATCGGCATTGTCCAGAACCTGGAGCCCAAGTATCCCCTCGATCCCAACAGTGCTGCCGACTGCGAGGCAGCTCGCATGGCCGATGTCATCAACAACCGCTGGGTGCTCGACGCCACTTTCGCTCGACGTCCGCGACGAGGACATCGCCGCGCTGACCGCCGCACTCCCCTACAACGATTGCCTGGGCGTCAACACCTACAAGTGCCAGTTCCTGCGTGCCGCCGAGGGCGAAAACGACATCAACCACAATGGCACCGGCGACAAGGGCTCCTCGCGCTGGTTCCTCAAGGGCGTGGGCGAGTCATGCGTGCGCGAAGGCGTACCCACCACCGATTGGGACTGGATCATCTATCCCGAGGGCCTCTACGACCTGCTGCTCCGCATTAAGAACGATTACCCCAACTACAAGAAGATCTACATCACCGAGAACGGCATGGGCTATAAGGACGACTTCGAGGATGGCTTTATCGACGACGCCCCTCGTATCGACTACATGCGTCAGCATCTCGCGTGGATCCTCAAGGCAATCGACGGCGGCGTGAACGTCGACGGTTACTTTGTGTGGTCGTTGCAGGATCAGTTCTCCTGGACCAACGGCTATAACAAGCGCTATGGCCTGTTCTACGTCGACTTTGAGACCCAGAAGCGCTATCCCAAGGCGAGCGCGTACTGGTACAAGAACGTCGCGGAGACCGGCCTGCTCATGGCCTAGTTTCCGCCGCATACCCCCTGTCGGCCGCATACGAGCCCCTCCACGGGTTCGCATGCGGCTTTTTTTGGCTCGGACCTGAGCGGGCCGTTTGTCTCAATCTGTAACATCTAGCAGGGATTTTCGGCCCTAGCTGTTATAGATTTAGACGAACGAGCAACCAGGGCTAAAAGATCTCAATCTGTAACACGTAGCCCACTTTCGACCGTCTACCTGTTTCAGATCAAGACAATAAGATAGTCAAATCCGAACTTTCCAAGCAGTTATGAAGCATGGTTTCTAGTTTTCGGTATCACGAACATACTTTCGGTATCATTTAATGGTATTATGATATCGAAAGTATGTTCGTGATACCGAAAGGAGCCGCATGCGCCAGTTCGATTACACCACAGTCCCAGCGGAACTCGAAGCAACTCCAATCACCAACCTCCTCCTCTCGATACGCGAGCATAAAGGCCGTCAGCTTGCTCTGAGTCAAGTCAAACCCGAGCTTCTATCGTCCCTAATGGAGGAGGCTAAGATCCAAAGCACCCGATCCTCCAACGGACTTGAAGGAATTGTTACCACCCAAAAAAGACTCAAAGCGATCATGGCGTATTCCGCCAAGCCAAGCTCCCGCGCAGAGGAAGAAATTGCTGGACGCCATCGGTCATTCTGCAGTTGCATCGTGACCTCATGGCGCACACGGCAATCTCGTATGGAGGCCATTGGAAAGATAGCGATAACGAAATCGTCTCCATTGACGATCAAGGAAATCGATTTGTGCGCTTTAGGCCCCCTTCGGCCCTAGCAACCCCGGGACTTATAAAAGAAGCCTGCCAGTCCCTCAACGATGCTTTATCTCGCCAAGTTTGCGATCCCCTCCTTATATCGCTCCGCTTTATCTTCGATTTTGTTAGCATTCATCCCTTCAACGATGGCATTGGCAGGATGAGCCGGCTCCTTACAACGCTGCTGCTCGAAAAGACTGGATACGACGTTGCGCGTTACATCAGCATCGAACGACTTATTGAAGACAACAAGGCGCTCTACTACAACGCCCTCGCTGCAAGCTCCACTGGATGGAATGAAAATCAAAACACCGAAGTACCCTTTATCCGTTTCATGCTCGGAACAACCCTAGCCGCCTACCGACAGCTCGAGCAGCGTACCTTAATTGAATCAAGCACTCGTCCCATGTCGAAGCAAGCGCGCATCGCTGTTCTATTTCAACAGAGACCCGGCGTCATTAAGAAATCCGACATCCGGTCCAGCTGCCCCGATATCAGCGAGGTAACCGTTAAACGAACCCTCGGCCAGCTTGTTAGTTGCAGCGCAATCGAAAAAACAGGAGCGGGCCGTTCGACGGGCTACATACTCAAAGACGTCCATGCTCTAGAACTATTCTTGCAATCCACAATACCCGATGGCGAGGCCGCAATAACAAAAGAGGCCTCCAAAGGATAAGCTCCTTGAACGTGTAAACCACGCCGAGGATGAAAGCAAAGAGGGACTCTATGAAGACTATGATTCATTCTCAAGGGACATAAAGACGAAATACGGAGTCTAGTCATATCTCAGAATAGCCTCATCCTTGTTGCTCAAAGTTATTTGCGCGTCATTGTAAAGCGGTACCCCTGCGCCGGCAGGGGGCAGAAGTATCGCCTGCCGATCCTGCTGGAGTCGGCAATCAGATAGCGCGCATCGGCCTTGCTAAAGGCGAGCTGCTGGATACGGCCCTCGTCCATGTTGGACGTAGATACGTCACCGTCCAAGATGCCGTTGGCACCGATAAACGCCGCGTCGATGCCCAGCGCACGCAGGGCATCCTCGGCCGTTGGCCCCACAAAAGTGGCAGTGCGGCGACGGTACATACCGCCCACGAGGCACAGGTCGCAGCCCTCGCGCGCCTCGAGCAGGTTAAAGACCGAAAGCGAATTGGTCACATAGATGGAAGGCAGCTTGTCGGTGACTCGGAGAGCGCCAATGCGACCTCACGACGGTTGCGCTCATTGTCTCAATTAGATACTCAACGAAATACGGCCCCGCAGTTCAATAAGCTGCGGGGCCGTACTATACACCGACGAATCAACGACGGAGTGCATCCACTATTTGGCCAGCTCCTGAACGATCCAGTCAATTGCACCTTCGGGATCGTTGGTAAGGTCGATATACTCCTTGCCCCTTGTGGTGAGCAGTTTAATTCCAAGGCGATCGGTATCGGCCTTCATAGCGTCATAGTACATGCGTGCCTGGGGCGCCAGAACAATCACGTTGTACTGATCCATCGTCTCATAGTGGCTTCCGTACGCACCGGACTGAGAAACCAGATCAATACCCTTAGCAGCGGCACCTTCGCGAAGAGCATTTGCCAAGAGAGTCGAAGTGCCGGCACCCTGGCAAAGCACAAGCACGCGGATCTGCTCCGCCTTGTCCTTTACCGCCTCGAGAGCTTTTGCGACATTTTCCTGTGCGGCAATAGCATCTGCATCCGAGGTTCCTGCAGTCTCCTTTGCAGACTCTTCCAAACAAAGCTGATGGTCATACGCCTTGCAGAACGGATAGTAAATCACAAAGTCAACGACCAACAGCACTGCCATCAATACGAGAGAACGCAGATCGAGACCCGTGGTGAGGAACGCACCGATTGGGCCGGGAAGCGCCCACGGCATGGTATACATGGGGGCGTTCATTCCAATGACGTCAATGAAAAATTTACCGATAATGGCGTTGACCATAGGAGCCACTAGGAAGGGCACGAACATATAGGGATTGAGAACAATCGGCATACCGAAGATAACGGGCTCGTTAACTCCAAAAATCACCGGGATAATCGATGCCTTGCCCATGGCTTTAAGCTGCTTGGAGCGCATAAACATGATCAGGATAATAGGAACGATGAACGTGCAGCCAGAACCGCCCAGACCGCCGATGAAGCTTGTAAAGTCCTGCGTGAGAGCAATTGACGGATGTCCACCTGCTTGGAAAACCTCAAGATTGGTAACGGTATTGCCGTAGAGCGCAGCATTAATCGGACTCATGACAACCGAAGCACCGTGGATACCCATAAATTGGAAAAGTGCGACCGCGCCTTCGATAAGCGCCATGCCAGGATAGGTGTCGACCGCGGAGAACAGCGGCGAGATGAGAGCGGATACCAAATTGGCGAACGGCACAGCAAGCAGCTTGCGGCTCGCAAGATCGATAAAAGCGCACGCAAGGATCGAAAACCCAAATGCAAAGATATCGCGAAAACTCTGCGCAATAGAGCCAGGGACCTCTTTGGGAAGCTTGATCGTCACATTATGGCTAATGCACACCTTATAGATATTAACGGTCAAGAATGCGGCTACGAACGCAGCGAGAAAACCCTTGGTTCCCATATAGCCGGTTTCAAAAACAGATGTATCTGCTCCACCAATCGAGACAACATCGTTCGTCACCGATAGCAAGAGCATGCCGCACATGGCACAAACCATGCACGAGGTGGGGTTGAGAGATTTACCCGAAGGCATGCGACGGTTCATCGACATGGCAAGTGAGCTCGCCGTGGTGCCGGCCACCATAATGCCAAGAAGTCCCATGGTATATGCATAGATTTTATTGAAGAAATCCAGCACCTCAGACGGAAGCGTGATGCCTACATAGGCAGGGAGCGTCGAAAGAAGAAGGAACAGGCTCGAGAACAGCACAATTGGCATATTCGAGAGAAAGCCATCCTTAATCGCCACCAGATAAATGTTCCTCGAGATTTTGTCGAAGAGGGGCTGGTGTTTTTCAAGGAATTTGACGATAGCGTCCATAACACATCCTTTCATGATTCCCGGGCACACAACGATTTATCCGGACTCAACCGTCGTCGTCCCCGTTTGTATCCACTTATGTAAGTGAATACGTTCTTGTGCAAAATGTAATATCATTTGCGCGATTTGTCATAACCAATTCTTTTCCGCTTTGTCGATATGTCAAGAATTCAAATACTTATTCGGTGAACGGTAGTTGATTAATATAATGTTTTCCCAGCTAAAGGCTATTTTTTCCGAGCAATACAATAAGCTTGCAACCGTTCACCGATTGGATATAACATATTGAATATATTGTTGTAACAATATTAGAGACAATGTCACAAGCCTGTCGTTCTAGTCAAAGGAAGTAACAATGCCCAAACGATTACTGAACATGTCCGCATCCGATTTTGCCGCCACGTCACCCATGGATCTAAAACAGGCAATTCTGGCTTCCGAGGGACGTACCATCATGGCGGAAAACGTACCCTCTTCCCAATTTCTCGGCGGCGTTACTAATGCAGAAATCGAACGTGCCGCAGGTGCCGACCTGCTTCTGTTTAACGCGCTCGATGTGTTCGATCCAGTTATTGCCGGTATTCCAGATGATCTCAATGAAAACCCGGTCACTTGGGTGAAGCGAGCATGCGGAAGGCCCATTGGCGTCAATCTGGAGCCAGTTGATAACGAGGCAGAGATGTCTGAATCCCGAACGGAAATCCCCATGGGTCGTCGCGTCTCTCCCAAGACCTTAGAAAAGGCTAACGAACTCGGATTTGATTTTATCTGCCTGACGGGCAACCCTGGAACCGGCGTCTCCAACGATGCAATCGCCCATTCGATTAAACTCTCCAAAGAGCATTTCAATGGCCTGGTCATAGCCGGAAAAATGCATGGAGCGGGCGTTGCGGAACCTGTCATGACGCTCGAAATTGCGCGCAAGTTTGTTGACCTCGGCGTCGATATCCTTCTCGTGCCAGCCCCCTACACCGTCCCTTGCTTCCAAGAAGCAGACCTGCGCGCCATCGTAGACTTTGTACGATCCCACAACGTAGGCAAGTCAATTGAAGAGAAGGTTCTCGTCATGGCGGCGAACGGGACGAGTCAAGACTCCTGCGACAGCGAGACCATTAAGAAAATAGGCCTTGCAGCAAAAGCAGCCGGCGCTGACCTCCAACATATCGGGGACTCCATGAACGGTATTTGCCTGCCCCAGAATATCTTCACGCTCGGACAAGCCCTTCGTGGATACAGGCATCAGATCGTCATGCTGAGCCGCTCTGTGATACGTTAAGGTTACCTTGCCCACGTTACATCCCGACTGAGGCAACCATCAGGTATAACCAACATGCAAACTGAGGCTCTAATGCTCGATACACACGAAAAACGGCCACTCTATTTACAGCTCACCGACGCGCTGCTCAAGCAGATCGTCGATGAATATCAAGCAGACGATAAACTTCCAACAGAAATGGAACTCTGCGACGAATACGCCGTAAGCAGAACAACCGTCCGACTTGCCATGAGTGAGCTGGAGCGTCGTGGAAGTATCTATCGAATCCAAGGTAAGGGGTCGTTTGTTGCACCGAAACGCGTTAGCGAGCTCAATTCACTTTTAGACTTTGACTTTGCAAGCCATTGCGATGGCGTTGATCCAGATGCCATTACCAAACATTTCGGCGGCCTCACATCAGGTCGTCCAATTTCCGTAATGATGCTCCAACAATTTGGATGTCAAAGTCGCGACAAAATTCAGCGTCTTGAATTGACCTACGAACTTGAAGGCAGCTTCATAGGCGCTGATACGTTCTTCATTTCAAAGTCGCGCGTTCCGAATAACCAGTTAGATTT
>MNQC01000048.1:6259-6608 GCA_001915225.1 Collinsella sp. 60_9 | reverse complement strand
CCGCTTGCCGACGTACTGGTGTAGTTGAGCGTCGCCGCGGGGTGATCCGGCGGTGAACTACCACAAAGGGGCCTGTCCTCTTTGTGGGGGTACGAGGGGAGGACATGTGGCCGATCTGTATTTGGTGCGGCATGGGCAGACTGAGCTCAATGTGCAGAGCATTTTGCAGGGCTGGCACGATTCGCCGCTTACGGCGCGCGGGCGTCAGCAGGCGCTGGCGACGCGCGCGGCGTTCGAGGACCGCGGCGTGGCCTTTGACCATGTGTATTCCTCGCCGTTGGGCCGGGCGCGGCATACGGCCGAGCTTATCGTTGGCGAGGGCCGTTCCATTGAGCTGGTCGATGACCTG
>MNQC01000048.1:0-6251 GCA_001915225.1 Collinsella sp. 60_9 | reverse complement strand
GGTGGCGAGTCTGAAGTGCAGCTCCAGTCGCGTATGGTCGCGGTGCTGTCGCGCATCATGGCCAGGCCGCAGCACGACTGCGTGCTGGCGGTTTCCCACGGCTCAGCCTGCCAGGAGTTTCTTGAGTATGTAACTGGCAGGGGAGAGCTACCCGACAACGGAGCCGTGCTTCATTTTGACTATTGCGACGGGGCGTTTTCGCTCCTTGATTGGTAACGAACGAAAGGACCCCTATGAATAAAGACCTGTATCTGGTTCGTCATGGGCAGACAGTATTCAACCTTAAGCGCATCATTCAGGGTTGGAGTGACTCGCCGCTCACGCAGCTGGGTTGCGATCAGGCGGCGCGCGCCGGCATGTTTTTGCGCGCACGCGGCATTGAGCCCGATCATGCCTACATCTCCACGCTTCATCGCACCGAGCAGACTATCGCCAACTTGTGGCCGGGCTTGGCGTACGAGCGCCTGGACGGCCTGCGTGAGTGGTTCTTTGGCGACTTTGAGGCCGAGCGCGTGATGCTCATGCCCGAGCGCCCGTGGCGCGACTTCTATCGCCAGTTTGGCGGCGAGGGCCAGATGCAGGTGCGCGAGCGCATGGTGGCGACGCTGACCGAGCTTATGCAGCGTCCGGACCATACGTGCGTGCTCGCGGTGAGCCACGGCTCGGCCATCAAGGAGTTCATGGACCACGTGAAGGGTGCGGCGGCTGATGAGCGCGATCGCGTGCCGGGCAACTGCTCGGTGCTGCATTTCGTGTTTGACGACGAGGCCGGTACGTTTGAGCTGGTCGAAGTCTTTACGCAGGAAGATTATGCGCGCGAGCTGGGGCTTGAACCGCTCGTGGCTACTGCGGGTCCGCAGCGCGGGTAACGCGAGCGCGGCGGCACGGGTCGCCGGCATAACTTCTCGACGCGAAAGGGGCGGAGATGCATGTACCTGCTGCATCTCCGCCCCCTGTTTGTTGAGCTGCCGATTTTTGTGCCGGGCGGTCTGGTCTTGCTAGAACCGCGCGACCTGGTGCGTGAGCAGACCTGTCGGAACCTGCGGCGCGGCGCCGCTGACCTGCGCGGCGGGGAAGAGCACGGCAACGGTAAAGTTGAACGGCTCCTTGCCGGTGTACGTTCCGGCGGCACGGGTCTCATCGGCCAGCAGCTGCGACGCCCCGGTCAGAGCGGCGGCGTAGGCGGGGTCGTCGGTCAGTGCCGGCTCCGGTGCTTGGTCGAGCATAGCGCGGATGGCCCCGACGGCGTCCTCGCGCTTGACCTCCCACGCGCGGTGCGTAATGCCCGCGGGGTCGGTGACGGCGTAGAGAGACGCGCCCTCTTTGGCGGCGCCCAAGATGATGTCCATGACGGGCGACGCCTCGTAGGAGAGCGACACGGGGCGCGGCTGAACTTTGAGTTCGGCGATCGCGTGCGCAGCGGCGGCCACGTCAGCGCTGGCATCGCCCTTGCCGCCCGCAAGTACACTCGTCGGGCAGATCGCCACGACACCCGTCACACGTCCCGGCTCGCCCGAGCATTCGTACACGTAATACGCCGCACCCGGGTCCTTGTTGCCGCTCAGGATGCTGCCCATTGCAGGCAGCGCCTCGAGCACGCGGTCCTGAGCCGGGCGGATGCAGGGAAACGGAAGTGCTTTCATGGGCGGTCCTAACGCACGAGTCGGTTTGTTTGCGGCTTATTATGCCCCAACTTGGCCGCTCGCGTCCCAGAGCACGTTATCGGCGAGCGCGATTAGCACCTGCTGACAACGAACGATATCGGCGTGGGGCACATATTCGTTGGGCTTGTGCGCGAGCGCGAGCGACCCGGGACCGTAGCTCATGCAATTGCGGTTACCTGTCTTGCCGGCAATGACGGCGGTGTCGGTGTAGCCGGTAAAGAAGCCGACGGTCGTGTCCGCGTCCGTCACGTCATCGGCGGCACGCTTGAGCGCTGCTAGAAGGGGAGAGTTTGGGTCGCGCTCGATGGCGGGGCGGTCGCCCGTCACGACGTAGCTGCCGTGGCAACCGGGAATGGCGGCTTCGGCGACGGCGATGGCCTGCTCTACCATGCGCGTTACGGCGGCCGTATCGGTCGGCGGGGTCAGGCGCATGTCGACCCAGACTTTGGCGCGGTCGGGTACGACGTAGGGGCGATATCCGCCCTCGATTTGGCCGAACGTGATGGTCGAAGGCCCCAGCTCATCGTGCGCGGGCAGCGCCACAAACGCGCGACGGAGCGAACACACGACCTCGGCCATGGCGGCGACGGCATCCGCGCCCTTCCAGGGCCGGCTTGCATGCGCCGTCACGCCATCCATTTCAATCTCGAACCACGTACGCCCCTTGTGCGCCACCTGGATCTGTCCGTCGGTGGGCTCGGTGTCCAGCACCCATTCGCGCGAACCGACCCAGCCGGCATCGATGGCTGCCTCGGAGCCTCGCATAAAGTCTTCCTCGTCGACCGAGCAGATGAGCGAAAAGCCGCGGCGGGGCAGCGCGCCATCCGCCGCCACGCGCTCGAGCGTATGGACCAGTGCGGCAATGGCACAGGCCAGGCCACCCTTCATATCGCAGGCGCCGCGGCCGTAGAGCTTGCCGTCGCGCACGACCGCCCCGAGCGGCGTAATGTCCGCGTCCCAGCCGTCGCCCAAGGTGACTGTATCCATGTGGCAGATGTAGACGAGCCGTGGCTCGTCGCTCAAACCGGGCACGGTGACCATGAGATTGCGGCGTCCGGTCAGCACCTCGAGTTCCTCAACCTGCACGGCATGGAGCACCGGATGACTCAACCGCTCCAATTGAGCCTCAACCAACACTTTGATATAGCGTTCAATCTCGCCCTCATACGCACCTGGGTCGGAACTGTCGATCCGCACGAGCCCTTGCGTAAGCCGCCAAGCAAAATCTGTATCAACCATAGGCACCTCACAGATAGTTAGGTCAACATACAAATTGTATGTCAAGAAGCGGCTCGGTGCATTTAAGGGAGCGCTCAAAAAACCGGGGGCGCCTCTCGTGCGAAAGGCGCCCCCGCGGGCATTCAATGTCAGTAACGGGCAGGCCACATGGGGAACTGCCCGTCAGATCAGCCGGCGCTATTTGATCACGCGCACGCGATACATCGACGGAATCTGCTTGAGCGCCTCGATGGTGCTGCTGTCCAGGTGCTCGTCGGTGTCGAACATGGTGTAGGCGTTCTCGCCGGCAGACTCGTTGGTCATACGCTGCACGTTGGCATTGTCCTTGGCCAGGATTGCCGTGATCTGACCGATCATGTTGGGCACGTTGGCGTGCAGGCAGGCGATGCGGCTTGCGGCGCGCGCCTTGCCCATGCTGCAGGCGGGGTAGTTGACGCTGTGCGCGATGTTGCCGTTCTCCAGGTAATCCTTAAGCTCGCTGATGGCCATGTCGGCGCAGTTGGCCTCGGCCTCGCCAGTGCCGGCGCCCGAGTGCGTGGTGATAAACGTGTTGGGCATCTTGACGGTCTTGGGCGTGGCAAAATCGCAGCTAAACCAGCTCAGCTTGCCCTCGCGCAGGGCGGCGTCAACGGCGTCCTCGTCAATGATGGTCTCGCGTGCGTAGTTGATGAGCACGGCGTCCGGGGCCAGCAGGTTGATCTGCTCGGTGCTGATCATGCCGATGGTGTCGGCCTTGCTGGGCACGTGCACCGTGAGGTAATCACAGCCGCGGCAGAGATCTTCGAGCGTGCCCACGCGCTGCACCTCGCGGCTCAGCACCCACGCGTGCTCAACGGAAATGAACGGATCGTAGCCGTAGACGTCCATGCCCAGATTGACGCAGGCGTTGGCGACCTTGGAGCCTACGTTGCCCAGACCGATGACGCCGATGCGCTTGCCCTTGAGCTCGCGGCCCACAAAGGCCTTCTTGGCCTTCTCGGCGTCGACCTGGATCTCGGGGTCGTCGGCGTTGTCGCGCACCCAGTTCATCGATTGCACCACGCCGCGGCTCGAGAGCACCAGCATGCCTAGGACGAGCTCCTTAACGGCGTTGCTGTTGGCACCGGGGGAGTTAAAGACGACGACGCCCTTCTTGGCGTACTCCTCGACGGGGATGTTGTTGACGCCGGCGCCGCAGCGGGCGATGGCGCGGATGCCCTCGGGCAGCTCGTAGCCGTGCAGGTCAGTCGAGCGCATCAGGATGGCGTCGGCCTCCTCGGCGGTGCTCACAAATTCGTAGCCCTCGCCAAACTCGACTTTGCCGTCCTTGGTGATGTCGTCGATGGTCTTAATCTTGCGCATGAAAAACTCCTTAGCAGGTTTGGTTTAAACAGGTGGTTTGAAGTGGCTGGTCGGCCCGCGCGTTGCGGGCTAGTTAGATCGCGGGCTCAAACTACGCTGCGTTTCGAAGTCCTTCATGTACGAGGCCAGTGCCTGCACGTCTTCCATGGTTACGGCGTTGTAGACGCTGGCGCGCATGCCGCCTACCAGACGATGGCCCTTGACGTTTTGAATCTGGTGCTCGGCCGCGCCTGCGACAAAGGCCGCGTCGAGTTCGGCGTCGCCGGTGCGGAAGGTGACGTTGGCGATGGAGCGGCTGTCGGCCTGCGTGGTGCCATGGAACAGCACACTGTGCTCGAGCAGGTCATAGAGCAGGTTGGCCTTGGCCCAGTTGCGCTCGGCCATGGCGGCAAGTCCGCCGGTCTCCTCGACCCACCGGAACACCTTGCCGCACACGTAGATGCCAAAGGTGTTGGGCGTGTTGAGCATGGAGCCCTTGGCGGCCTGGGTCTTAAGGTCCATGTACTGCGGCGCCCGCGCAAAGGCGGGGCCGTCGGCGATGAGGTCGTCGCGCACGATAACCACGGTCACGCCCGCGGCGCCGGCGTTTTTCTGCGCGCCGGCGTAGATGAGCCCGTAGCGCTCAACATCGAGCGGCTGCGACAGAAAGCAGCTCGAGACATCTGCGACCAGCGGTACGTCGCCGCAAGCGGGCAGCTCGTGGTACATGGTGCCAAAGATGGTGTTGTTCTGGCAGATGTAAACGTAGTCGAGCCCGTCGCTCGCGGCCTCGGCGGCAATGCGCGCGTTGATGTCGGCCATGTCGGGGATGCGGTCGAAGTTGGTGTCCTCGGAGCTCGCGAGCAGCACGGCCTCGCCGTACTTGGCGGCCTCCTTGTATGCCTTGTTGGCAAAGTTGCCGGTCACGATGTAGCCGGCGCGGCCGCGGCGCATGAGGTTCATGGGGATGCCCGCAAACTGCAGCGTGGCGCCGCCCTGCAAAAACAGGACACGGTAGTTGTCGGGGATGCTCAGCAGGCGACGCAGGGTTGCCTCGGCGTCGTCGATGATCTGCTGGTACATGCTAGATCGATGGCTCATCTCGAGCACGGACATGCCGCAACCGCGGTAGTCCATCATCTCGTCGGCGATCTCGGCGAGCACGCTTGTGGGCAGCGCTGCCGGGCCAGCTGAGAAGTTGTGCACACGTGCCATCTTCTAGTTCCCCCTTGTAGTCGTTTGGACGTTCGGGTTACTTTAGCACAGTGGAGCGCCAGGCGCGACCGCATCACGGTAAAACTCGAGTGCGTCGCTATGATTTACAGGATGGTTACATGGGGGAGGGGTGCTTTACTCCTCAGGCAAATCCAAATCTGCGAGCGAAGACATGAGGTTCCTAGGCGCTTGATCTCTTCGTCCTAAAGTAGCCACCTCCTAGTCACTACGATGCTAGCGTGGCGATGACGGCTTCGTCGCCGGCGTCCTCGAGCATGGAGAGCTTCGCGGTCAGCGCCTCGCCCTTTTCCGTGTTGGCCTGCCAGTAGAGCGCCTTTGCGTCCATCCAGCAGCTGACGTCGCCCTGCGGCTGCGCCGGATCGACGCCGAAGGCCTGACAGAAGCAGGTCTCCTCCGGCCGGGTGCAGGCCAGGGTCACGACGGTGCCGTGCGCGCGGCGCGCGTGTTCTTTGACGCTGCGGGCAACAAAACTCTCGGCGCGGACATCCGCATAAAAAAGAGAGTGCCGGTCGGCGCGGGCATGGCCGGCGGCAGCACGGACGCCGCGGCGGTGCTCCGCGCGCTCAATGTGCTCACCGGAGCGAATTCCTCCGCGGAACAGCTTCGCGCCTTTGCGTTAACGGTCGGCTCGGATGTGCCGTACTGCGTCACCGGCGGCATGATGCTCGCCGAAGGGCGCGGGGAAATACTCTCGCCGCTGCCGGAGCTTCCGGGCGGATGGATCGTGATATGCAAGCCGCCGTTTTCCGTATCCACGGCGGAGCTCTTCGGGCGCATCGATAAGCGCCGCAT
>MNQC01000047.1:17589-20967 GCA_001915225.1 Collinsella sp. 60_9 | reverse complement strand
ACGCTCGGCAAGCTCCTTATCGGCAAAGATGCGCTTGACGGCACTCTGGGCGTCGTCGAAGTTGCCGCGGATGCCGCAGACGGCGACGTTGCCGCCCTCCTGCGTGGACATCTGCAGATTCTGCACGCGGCTGACCTTGCCCTCGGGATAAAAGACGGTGATGCCCGTGCCCGGGGCGTCGGCAAAGCCGGCGAGTGCTGCCTTGCCTGTGTCGCCCGACGTGGCGGTGACGATCATGATGCGCTCGGCGCCGCCGTCCTTGGCGGAAGTGCGGGCCATCAAGCGGGGGAGCATCTGCAGGGCGACGTCCTTGAAGGCGCTCGTGGGACCGCCAAAGAGCTCCATCACATAGGTCTGAGGGGCGTCAGCGCCCGGCGCAGCGTCGAGTTTGACGAGCGGCGTAACCTCTTCACTCGCGAACGTGCCGCGGTATGCCTCGTCGACACACGCCGAAATTTCTTCGGCCGTGTAATCATTCAGTAACATTCCCAACACATCTTGAGCGATTTCAAAGTACGATTTATCTGCAAGCGAGCTGATATCGACCTGCTGGGTGCCGAGCTCGTCCGAGACAAACAAACCCCCGTCGGGAGCGATGCCGGTACGGATTGCCACCTTACTTGAGCACGATAAAGTGCGTCCTCGTGTACTATGATAAGTTCCCATATAACACTGCTCCTCGGATGCCTTGGTCCCAATCGGTGAAACCATGGTATCAGAGCGCGCAAAATAGGTTCGCAGAGGCTTTTTAGAAAGGTAACCTCCAGCCCATGATTAAGATTGCCAAGTTTGGCGGCTCGTCGGTCGCCGACGCCGAACACTTCAAAAAGATCAAGGCCATCGTCGACGCCGACCCTGCCCGCCGTTTTGTGGTGGTTTCCGCCTGCGGCCGCCGCTTTAAGGGCGACACCAAGGTGACCGACCTGCTCTATCTGGTCAATGCGCACGTTAAGTACCACGTGTCGTGTGAGGAGCTGCTCGAGGACATCGGCCAGCGCTATTTTGATATCGCTGATGAGTTGGAGCTCACCTATCCCATCCGTGAGGAGTTCGCGGCCTTTGCCGAGCGCGCCCGCTCGGGCGGCTACTCCACCGAGGAGCTTGTGAGCCGTGGCGAGTACTTTACCGCTCGCCTGATGGCTGAGTACCTGGGCCTACCGTTCCTGGACGCCGCGACGGTTGTGGCGTTCCATCACGACGGTACGCTCAGCATGAATCGCACCTCCGAGCTGGTGCAGGAGTATGGCCAGCAGGGCGGCTTCGTTATGCCTGGCTTCTACGGCGCGACGCGCGAGGGCCAGATCAAGCTGCTCGATCGAGGCGGTGGCGATATCTCGGGCTCGATCTTGGCCAAGTGCCTGGGCGCCGACCTGTACGAGAACTGGACCGACGTCTCGGGCTTCTATTCTGCCGATCCGCGTATTGTTCCCGAGGCTCAGCCCATTGCGCGCGTTACCTACGAGGAGCTGCGCGAGCTTTCGTACATGGGCGCAAGCGTCCTGCACGAGGAGGCCGTGTTCCCCGTGCGCGAGGCGGGTATTCCGCTGGTCATCAAGAACACCAATGCGCCGCAGGACCCCGGTACCATCATTAGCGAGACGGCTGATGAGGGCGAGGCGGAGCCCATCATTACCGGCGTGACCGGCAAGCGCGGCTTTGTCGCCATCAACGTTGCCCGCGACCGCACCAAGCCCCGCGTTGGCTTTATGCGCCGTGCGCTTTCGGTGTTCGAACGCTATGACGTTTCCGTCGAGCACATGCCCACCGGTGTCGACCGTTTTGGCGCCGTGGTGCAGGAGCAGGACGTGCACGATTCGCTGTACTCGCTCGTTGGTGACATTCAGCAGGAGGTCGAGCCGCTCGAGATCGAGGTTGTCGAGGGTCTGGCGCTCATCGCGACCGTCGGCCGTAACCTGCGCGGTCGTGCAGGCATCTCGGGCCACCTGTTTGGCATGCTTGGCCAGGCCGGCGTGAGCGTGCGCATGATTTCGCAGAGCTGTGACGAGATCAATATCATTATCGGTGTCGAGGAGAAGGACTTCGACCTTGCGATTCGGACCATTTACCGTGCCTTCTCCGATGAGAACGGCATTGTGAAGGTCTCCGATCTGGAGGCTCCCGCGCCGGCCGATCCCACCCTGGCCGCGCTCAAAAAGTAGCGACTGCTCGGTAGATTTTTGGGTCATGTCTCAAAAATCTACGGCGGGGCGTTTCGTTTCGGTTTCGTTTCGACGGGGCGGGTTTCATGCCCGCCCTGTTCTTGTATAAACTGGCAACAATAATCGGCCTGCTCGGCGTGCGGGCAAAAGCCACAACCTTTAAAGGGGGAAGCATGAAACAGTACACGGTTGCTATTTTGGGCGCGACGGGAGCCGTGGGCACCCAGATGCTCGAGTGCCTCAACGAGCAGGAGTTCCCGGTCGGCAAGCTCAAGCTGTTGGCAAGCGCACGCTCCGCGGGCAAGACCGTCGAGTTCCGCGGCGAGCAAATCGTGATCGAAGAGGCTTGCCCCGAGGCCTTTGAGGGCTGTGACATTGTGCTTGGCGCTGCCGGCGACGATATCGCCAAGGAATTGCTGCCCGAGGCCGTAAAGCGCGGCGCCGTCGTGGTCGACAACAGCCATGCCTTCCGCATGGATCCCGAGGTGCCGCTGGTCGTGCCCGAGATCAATGCCGACGACATCAAGTGGCATCACGGCCTTATCGCCAACCCCAACTGCGCGACCATCATCGGCCTGGTTCCCACGTGGCCGCTGCATCAGCTTGCCGGCGTGAAGCGCATGATCGTCTCGACGTATCAGGCGGCTTCTGGTGCCGGTGCTCCCGGTATGGCCGAGCTCGAAGCGCAGCTTGCTGCCCTGGGCCGTGGCGAGGAGATTCCCGAGCCGCGCGCATTTGCCGCCCAGCTGGCGAGCAACCTGATTCCGCAGATTGGCGGCGTCAAGGAGGAGGGCTTTACCTCTGAGGAGATGAAGCTACAAAACGAGGGCCGTAAGATCATGCACCTGCCCGAGCTGCGCGTGAACTGCACCTGCGTGCGCGTGCCTGTGCTGCGCTCGCACTCCGAGAGCATTACGCTCGAGTTCGAGCGTGACATTACGGTTGACGAGGCCCGTGTTGCGCTGGCTGCCGCTCCGGGCGTGAAGCTGGTTGACGACATGAGCGCCGAGGATGCGCACGACCGCTTCCCCATGCCGATGGATGCGTCCGATCAGGACCTGATTTGGGTCGGTCGCGTGCGCCGCGACATCTCGAACCCGGAGGCCGCGCGTGGCATTACCTTCTGGTGCTGCGGTGACCAAATCCGTAAGGGCGCGGCAACCAACGCCGTCCAGATCGCTAAGCTGCTCTGCGAGTAGTGTGACCTGTCCGGCGGGGG
>MNQC01000047.1:4196-17521 GCA_001915225.1 Collinsella sp. 60_9 | reverse complement strand
TGGTCTGCGGAGTGTTCTGAAAACTGAGCCCGGCCCCCGCCTGCGGTGACGCTGCTGCAAGCGGCCTGCGATGGGGTCGTTGTTGGTTGAGGCCGCTGGGCTGATGTGGGGGCGCGTGGCTGTTGCGGGCCCTGGTCCCGGCGGCGGCCTCGGCGCTGCGCGCCTGCTGCCTTGGGTGACTTTGGGGTCGATTGGGGTTGTCTGCACAATTCGCGGTATTATGTTGCGGAGTTTTGAAAGGAGCAGCTGGTGGTCACGACGACGTTTGCTTCGCCTTTGGGCGAAATCTTGCTTGCCGCTGATGGCCGCGGTCTGACGGGGCTTTGGTTTGAGGGACAGGAGCATTTTGGCTCCACGCTTCTCAAAGAAGATCCTGAACATGTTGAAGGCGCCGATGCAGTTTCTGGTGCTGGCGGCATGTCGTCGGTGAGTCCTGCAAATGGTGCGGCTTCTTCGGTGCTTGAGCGTTCGTGGGCTTGGCTGAATGCTTATTTTGCAGGGCAGGAACCTCGGTTTACGCCGCCGTTGCATTTGATTGGCACGGCGTTTCAGCGTGAAGTTTGGTACGAGCTGCTTTCTATTCCGCGTGGCGAGGTCGCTACGTATGGCGAGATCGCCCAGCGTGTTGCGGCTCGACATCGTGTGCCGGGAAATGAGACACCCGTTGTGTCTCCCCGTGCCGTGGGGGCCGCGGTCGCTCGCAACCCTGTTTCGATTATTGTGCCATGCCATCGCGTGGTGGCGGCCGACGGCTCGCTTAACGGATATGCCGGCGGGCTTGATCGCAAGGAGTGGCTGCTTCGGCTTGAGGGCGCGTACGAGGAGTAACACTCGAGCGCTTTGCATAGCCAAGATGCCGTGAAAGAACGGGACATGCTTTCCGAATGGAGGCTCAGACGGAAACTACGTCCCGGAATTCCGTTTTAAAGCGGGATGCGCTTTCCGAATGGCGTTCCAAGCGGAAACCGTGTCCCGGAATACAGCCTCAGAGTGGGACACCGTTTCCGGCTGAGACCACCTGCCTGGACATCGATCTACGCCCGCTCCTGCAGGGCGTAGATGGACTTATCCATGTTGAACAGGTAAGCCACAACGCAGACAATAATGAACATCGGCAAGTTACCAAAGCCGAAGACTTCGCAGCCAATAAGGATGGGTGCGAGCAGCGTATTGGTGGCGCTGCCAAAGACGGCTGCGTAGCCCAGTGCGGCGCAGAGCTCGACGGGCATGCCGAGTTGAGCCTCGTTATGGCGACATCTGGGTAACAGAAAGGCCCGCGTTCCTCAGAGGCAAGATAGGCAATTCTGCTTCTGAGGTAGATCTCAATTCTGCCGACCGCACTGCCGACCGCATCAAACATTAACTGCCGGAGGGCTCGGTCAAATTCATACGTGTAGATGATGGTTTCGAATGTTGTGCCTTCGCGAAAGATGGTAATCCCGGACTTGCATTTGGTTTTGTAGGGAAACCAGTAGGCCGACAGTCTGTAGTGGTTGGCTTCGACCAAAGCTCGCTCGAGTTCGCTTTGATCAGAGCACTTAAGACCCTTGTTTTCTGTCAATAGTGCTATTTGTTCGTTGATGGATATCCGCGACTTCTGGTATTTCATTAAGCCTCTTGATAGAAAAAGAGCTGGAGTTGCGCATCGTTGAGAGGCTTTCCAGCTTTAGCAAAACAAACTTATAAGATGCGACGGGCCGCGTCAAGATAATTACCGGACGGCCTAGGAGGCGGCTGGTTGGCTGGCTTAAAACCCAGCGCGTGAAATGACGCTCCACGCTATTCAGCGCGCTTGATAGGATGACGAACCACAGTCTTAAGTTTCTCCGGCGCACACTTGCGTGGATCGGAAAGATAGATTTCGTGATGTAAACGGGTGTCTGAGAAGTCGGGGACATAGCCCTGCTCGGTCGCATATTCATGCATGGCGTCTACGGTTGCCGGCTCGCTGTCGTAGGGTCCGGTATGCATGCATTGAACGCAGAGACCCTCGTCAACTTTAAGCAGCTCGACGGCAGAAAAGTCCAGTTTCTTTTTGGCCGTGGCTTCCGCGACCGCCCAGTCAAAGTCATCCTGAGTGACGAAATCGGGCAGGCGGATGCACGAGATAAAGTTGAAATCGTCCTTGCGTACATAATCGATGTCGCCGCTCGGGGAGTCTTGCCACCAGAAGCCCTCGAGCGGCGGTACCACAAAGTCGAAATAGCCCTCGATACTCCTTGAGCCTTTCTTTGACATCTTGACGGTATAGGCGATGCCGTAAAGCAGCGGCAGGGCATTTTGATACTCGCCACCTTCGGTATTTGGGTCGCCCTTTCCGCGAACGGCAACGTAGCTCATAGGCGGGACAGTTACGATACTCGGCTTGCTCGCAGGTCTGTAGAGCTCCTTGCATTCCTTCTTAAAGTCGAACGCCATGTTGGCCGCCTTTCTGCGTATTGGCCTGCTTAGATAGCTGAATCATATCATAGAAACGAACAGCTGTTCGAATGATTTGGCTGACAGATTGAGATGCGTGCGTTGTGTTTGGCGGTCGGCCTGACCCCATCGATGATTTCTCTGCCTCCCCGGCGCCTCATCTATAGCTGCCGTTTCCCCATATAGAACCTGCCAAAATAAACCCGTCCCTTTTTAGTCGGTGCGAAATGGGTAATACTAAAGAGTTATCCGACCAGATGGGAACCGATCGATGGCTTATATCGAATTCAAAGACGTCATCAAGGCATACGGCGAGGGCGACGCCCGCATTCACGCACTCGACGGCGCGAGCTTTACGGTCGAGCGCGGCGAGCTCGCCATCATTTTGGGTGCTTCGGGTGCCGGCAAGACCACGGCGCTCAACATTCTGGGCGGCATGGATACGGCGACTTCCGGCACCGTGACGGTGGACGGGCGCGATGTGAGCTCCGCTAACGAGGCGCAGCTCGTGGAATACCGCCGCGCCGACGTCGGCTTTGTCTTCCAGTTCTACAATCTGGTCCCCAACCTGACGGCGCTCGAAAATGTTGAGCTTGCGGCGCAAATCTGCCCTGATTCGCTCGATGCCGAGCAAACGCTTTGCCAGGTTGGCTTGGGTGAGCGCCTCGCCAACTTCCCCGCGCAGCTTTCGGGCGGCGAGCAGCAGCGCGTGTCCATTGCCCGCGCACTGGCAAAGAACCCCAAGCTGCTTTTGTGCGACGAGCCCACGGGCGCACTTGACTATAAAACCGGCAAGCAGATCTTGCAGCTGCTGCAGGACACTTGCCGCAAGCAGGGCATTACGGTCATCATCATCACCCACAACTCCGCGCTGGCGCCCATGGCCGATCGCCTGATCCGCTTTAAGAACGGTCGCGTGGAGAGCGAGACGGTCCAGCAAAATCCCGTGCCTATCGAGACGATCGAGTGGTAGCGCCCATGGACCAAGACCGCCAAAACAGCCTACGCCGCGACGCGCAGAACACGGAGCGCGAGCAGGATTTTACGACCTACCGCACTGCCCAAAGCTCAAACGATATGGTGCCGACGGTTTTTCGCCGTGGCATCTACCGCACAATCCGAGGCAGTCTTAAGCGCTTTTTGTCAATCGTGGTCATCACCGCGCTTGGCGTGAGCGTGATGTGCGGCCTTAAGGCGGGTTGCGAGGACCTGTGTGATTCGGTTGATGCCTACTTCGACCAGCAAAATGTCTATGACATTAACGTGCAGTCGACCTATGGCCTGACTGACGATGATCTCGACGCCATACAAGAGGTCGATGGCGTCGAAGCGGCCGAGGGCATCTACACCGAGACCGCCTACACCGCCGTGGGCACAACGCGCGAGCGCGTGGTCGTGCAGAGTCTCTCCAAGGAGAACATCGATCAGCCGGTGCTCGTGAACGGCGATTTGCCCGAGAGCGCCGATGAAGTCGCGGTGACTTCGAAGTTCCTGAAGGCATCGGGCAAGAAAATCGGCGATACGGTGAGTTTTGCCGCCAATGACGCGAGCTCGTCCAATCAAAGCGCCAAGGACCAGTTTGCCGCGGGCGATTACACCATTACGGCTGAGGTCCTCGACCCCACTGATGTAAGTTCTGACTCGACAGTCAACGCCTTTCGCGCTGCTTCGGCGGCGGACTATAAGTTCTATGTGAGCGAGGACGCCGCGACATCTTCTTCCTACTCCGCGGTCCACGTGATCGTCGAGGGAGCCAAGAGCCTCAACTCCTATTCGGATTCCTACGCGGCAAAGATCAATGAGGTCAAGGGCAATATCGAGAAGATCCGCGAGGAGCGTGAGAAGGCGCGCGCCCAGGAGCTGACGGTCGACACGCCGGCGAGCTTGGACGCGGCTGAGCGTCAGGCGAATATGCTCTTTGGGATTGAGCAGGACAACATCAATCGCATGGCAGAGGGCAGCGAGGAGCGCGTGCAAGCGCAGACCGACCTGGATCAGCGCCGCGCCGCCGCCGACCAGCAGTTTGCCGATGCCCGCGCCGAGCTTTCTGACCTTGGTGAATGCACCTGGTACATCCAGGACCGCGGCAATATCGCAAGCTACTCGAGCGTGGAGAGCGATAGCTCGTCAATCCTTACCACCGCTACGCGTATGGTCGAGGAGGAGCGCACGCTCATTGGCCTGTACAAGGCGCTCGGCTACTCGCGCGAGCGCATCCTGTCCAAATACGTGGACTATGCGCTGTGGGCGTGCCTGATCGGCGGCGTGCTCGGCAACATCATCGGATTTGTGGGCCTGCCGCTGTTCCTGTTTACGGTGTTCGACGACATGTACTCGCTGCCCCAGATGTTGCTTTCGTACGACATCGTGTCCTCGATCGTTTCGGTGGCGCTGTTTGCCGTGGGCGTGGTGGGCGCCACGATTATCGCCTGCCGCCACGAGATGGCCGAGACCCCGGCCTCGCTTATGCGTCCCAAGGCCCCGCGCGCTGGCTCGCGCATTCTGCTCGAGCGCATCGGCTTTATCTGGCGCCGCATGGGCTTTTTGAACAAGGTCGCTGCACGCAACCTTTTCCGCTATAAAAAGCGCGCCTTTATGACCATCTTTGGCATCGCGGGTTGCACCGCGCTTGTGATCTGCGGTATGGGTATTCGCGACACGTCGGTCGCGCTTTCGCCCAAGCAGTACGGGCATATCACGCGCTATGACTTGCTGGCGGTCGCCAACCCCGATGACTTTACGCAGACGTGCGCGGCGTTGGATGAGCGCAGCGCGGCCAATGATTCCAACGTGACCGTAACTTCGACGCTGCCGATCATGACTGACAACGTTACCTTTACGTTTGGCGGCAAGAGCGAGACCGTGCAGCTGATCGTGGTGCCCGATGACCGCATGAACGATCTGGACGACTACGTGTGCCTCGAGGACGAGTCCAAAGAGCCGCTGTCTTTGCGTGACGGAGACGTGTATCTGAGTAAGAGTTCACAGCTGGTGCTGGGGATTCAGCCGGGCGATACGGCACACGTCCAGGATTCGTCGCTCAATGTCGCCAAGGTCAAAGTCAGCGACATTTCGCTTAACTATCTGGGCAACACGCTTTACATGACGCAGGGCACCTATGAGCGCGCGTTCGGTCGAAGCGCACGCCTCAACGGCGTCTTTGTGCTGCTTAAGGGCTCGTCGGCCGACCAGATTGCGTTTAGCAAGAATCTTAAGAGCGACGGTTGGCTTACGATTTCGAGTACGGCCGAGCATTGGGAGAACTACGAGGCGAACTTTACGATTATCAATTCCGTCGTGGTGCTCGTGACCTTTATGGCGGCGTGCCTATCGTTTGTGGTGGTGTTTACGCTGTCCAACACGAATATCTCCGAGCGCGAACGCGAGCTGGCGACCATCAAGGTGCTGGGCTTCCGCCGTGGCGAGGTGCACCATTACGTCAACAAGGAGACGTTGATCCTCACGGCGATCGGCGCTGCGCTGGGCGTGCCGCTGGGTGGCTTGCTGGCCGAGAGCTTCACGTACATCCTGCAGATGCCGTCGCTGTACTTTGACGTTGAGGTCGAGCCGCTAAGCTACGTGCTCGCCGTGCTGCTTTCCTTTGGCTTTACGATCATCGTCAACCTCGCCACCAACCGAACTCTCAATAAGATCGACATGGTCGGCGCCCTCAAGAGCGCCGAGTAACCTGCCTGGGATTCAAGCTGTAGCGAGCTGTATTGTACCACAACCGCATTTTTGCATAAACCGCCCCGCCGATTGCATATTTCGGCGGGGCGGTTGCTTTTTGCCCGCGGGTACCCCAGGGGGCGGCGTGCAAATTCCGGAGAATTCAGCATCCCGGAGTCCGCGAGTGTGGGAGCGGGCGCACAAAACAGCGCTTAAAGTCCTGATTCTGAGCCCCCAACGCCTCAAGAGCCGCTCGTTTTTTACAGGATGCGGCCCATGGCGCCTGCCTTTCGCCCAAAATCCAGTATGCAGGCACCCTCGGCTGCTGAATACTCCCAAAAATGCACGCCGCATCCTACCCCAGGCACTTGCAGCAAGAAGACGAATAGCCTCGGCCTCCCCGGTTACCGCAGGAGGCCCCAGGGCTTGCCTCCCAAATCTTTCCGCAGGACGGAAGGATCCCGCCGCGCGAAGCGCACGGCGGGATCCTGACATGTCCGAGGACGATTTGGGAGGCAAGCCCTGGGGTCTCCGATGAGAGCAGTTTCGGCCGAGGCTATTCGTCGCCGAAGCTGATGCCCAGCGCCTTGGCCTCGCGCACTAGATCGCTCTGGGGGTCGACGTACTTGAGCTTGCCGGCGACCTCCTCGAGCGGCATGTGGCACATCTTGCCGTCACGCAGGGCAATCATGTAGCCAAACTCGCCGCGCAGGCAGCCGAGCGCTGCCTCGACGCCGCACTGGGTCGCAAAGATGCGGTCCTGGGCGTCGGGCTGGCCGCCGCGCTGCGTGTGGCCGGGGATGGCGACGCGGGTCTCGCGACCAGTCTTGGCTTCGATCTCCTTGGCGATGTCGTAGACAATCGACGGACTCGTGCGCTCGGCGAGCTTTTTCTTGTACTCCTTCTTGGACAGCGCCGCGTCCTCCTTGGAGATAGCGCCCTCGGCGACGGCCACGATGGTAAAACGGCTGCCGGTCTCCATGCGATGTTCGATGGTCTTGATGACGTTGTCCATGTCGTAGGGGATCTCGGGAATCAGGATGACGTCCGCGCCGCCCGCGACGCCGGCGTACAGCGGAATCCAGCCGACCTTGTGGCCCATGATCTCGATAACGAACACGCGGCCGTGGCTCGAAGCGGTGGTGTGAATGTCGTCGATGCACTTGGTGGCGACGTCGATGGCGCTCGTAAAGCCAAACGTCAGCTCGGTGCCCCAGGTGTCGTTATCGATGGTCTTAGGCAGGGCGATAACGTTGAGGCCCTCTTCGCGCAGACGGTTGGCGGTCTTGGTGGAGCCGTTGCCGCCCAGCATAAACAGGCAGTCGAGCTGCAGCTTATGATAGGTGTGGACCATTGCCGGCACCTTCTCGACGCCGTCGGCCTCGGGAATATCCAGGCGCTTGAACGGCGTACGGCTCGTGCCCAGGATGGTGCCGCCACGGGTAAGGATGCCGCTAAAATCGGCGGGCGTCATGACGCGGAACCGGCTGTAGATAAGGCCCTGGTAGCCGTCCTCAAAACCATAGATCTCAATAGGCTCTTCGCTATTGGTCATAAGCGTTTTGACAATGCCGCGCATGGTGGCGTTGAGCGCCTGGCAGTCGCCGCCACTGGTAAGAAGACCGATCCTAAGCATGATGAATCCTTCCGGGCAAGTTATAACATGCGCATAAGTTTACCCCCGCACACTGTTGATACGGGGGTAAAACGTGTTAGCTCAAGCGTATAGAAATGTAAACAACGTCAGGCGAGCGTAAGGTCGACGAGCCTGGGTCCTTACAGTGCGAAGGCGTCGACGTCGCCCCAGTGGCGGCGCAGCGTAATGGCGGCGGCGGGTTCGGTATTGTCAAAGACGACCGACCATTGCGTATTGCTGGTGATGTCTTCCGGATTGGGTTCTTGCGCTGCGGCACGCAGGGCTTTCCAGACAATCGTTTCGTCCTGGGCACCGACATGGGCGTCAAGGACATCGGCGATTGCGACGGCGCGCTCTTTACCATGGCCCAGCTCGCCATTCTTTTGGTTGGGCAGCACTTCGTCGCCATAGCAGGCGTAGAAGTTCGTGACCTGGCGAACAGGGGTCGCTTTGAAAGCACGGTCCGGATCGCGCGGATCCCACTCTACTACGCGCGCGTCACCGGCGGCGTCGTTGATAAAGAAGTGGTAATCGCGTCCTGCCATGGCGTGCATGTCGTAGGCGGAAAGCAGGTCGACAGCTTCTTGCGTGGTGGCGGCACGGTCGAGCACCAGACGGATGGCGAGTGAGGTATTGATGACGGGGCGTTGCGCGTCCTGGTCACAGGGCTTGGAATCCAGAGTGAGTACGGCAATGGACACGCCGCATTCGTTAACACCGTCGAGCTGGGCAAACGGGCCCATGAGTGCGGCGGCACGTCCGGCGACGGAGTCAAGCGGAGTGTTATCGCCCAGGTTGTTAAGGGCGGCAAACCCGATGGAGGCATAGCCGTCGCGTGGGTGATTGCGCACCAGCAGTGCCGAGGTGTCGTCCTTAAAGTCGTAATTGCGACCGGTGCGCACGCGGCCTTCGGCATCTACGGCGACAAAAGCGCTGCAGGCAAACTGGGGCGCCTGGACATGTACCGGCACACCGGGCAGCACCTGCGCCACCACGGCATCGATGTAGGCCTGGTCGTCGCGCACGCCAGCGGCGATGATGCGATCAAGATCGTAGTCGTAGGCGATGTCGATTGCGTACAGGTCATAGCTATCCGCGTAGCCGGTCAAGCGTTTGAGCGACGCGGCGGACTTGATTTGCTTGCGGTAAACGATACCGGTGGCAGCGGCAAGGCCGACGGCGACTCCCGCGACACCGCAGGCGATGGCAATGTTACGTGGCTTCATGACGGCTCCTCTCGTCCTGTTAGCGTAATTGTCGCAAAAGGAGCGCGGGCATGATGGCTCAACTTGGTGAGCGGCGCGGGATTAAACATGGAATGAAGAGTGCGGCGCTGGCGTGGCGGGGTATGCTGGAGGGGACCATCAACCCAGCGAAAGGGGAGAGCATGACGGATCAGGAAACGCCCGAGCGCGCGCACGTGACGGCCGACGATATCGAGGCCGCCAACGACCTTATCGACTTTATCGAGTACCTGCCCGAGAATGCGGCGTGGGACATCGAGCCGGGCGGGCGTTATTACACGCAGCGCAACACCTCGAGCGTTGTTGCCTTTAAGGTGGGCGAGGACCTGGCTGCTACGTGGGGCGAGGACGGCGTTGCCGGCGACTATCATTTTCAGCTCACGGCGTCGCACAGCGATTCGCCGACGTTTAAGGTCAAGGCCGTGCCCGAGCTCGACGGCGCAGGCGAGACGCTGCGCCTGAACACCGAGGCCTACGGCGGCATGATCGACTACACCTGGTTCGACCGCCCGCTGGCGCTCGCGGGCCGCGTGTTGGTACGCGAAGGCGACCGTATTGAAAGCCGCCTGCTTGCCACCGAGCGCGAAGTCGCGATTATCCCGAGCCTTGCCATCCATATGAATCGTGGCGTTAACGAGGGCTTTGCGCCCAACCGCGCCGTCGACCTGTGCCCGCTCATCAGCGCCGGTGAGCTTAAGCAGGGCGATTTTGATGCCCTGGTTGCCGACGAACTGGACGTTGAGCCCGAGCAGATCCTGGGCCGCGATCTGTTCCTGGTCAACCGCCAGGATGCGCGCATTTGGGGCTGGGCTGACGAGTTCATCTCGACGCCCAAGCTCGACGACCTGGCCTGCGCCTACACCTCACTGCAGGCATTTTTGGGTGCTGAGAACGCGCGCGATATCTCGGTCTTTTGCTGCTTTGATAACGAGGAGGTTGGCTCCGAGACCAAGCAGGGAGCCATGTCGACGTTCTTGGCCGATGCGCTGCGCCGCATTAACGGATCGCTGGGCTTCGATGACGAGTCGTACCATCGCGCACTTGCCGCCTCGATGCTCGTGAGCTGCGATAATGCGCATGCCGTGCATCCCAACCACGCCGAGAAGTGCGATGCCCGCAACCAGGTCGTGCTCAACGGCGGCATCGTTATCAAGGAAGCCGCCAACCAGCACTACTGCACCGATGCCTTTAGCCGCGCGGTGTTCCAGGCTATTTGCGATGACGCCGACGTGCCCACGCAGGCCTTCGCCAACAAGAGTGATATGGCCGGCGGCTCCACCCTGGGCAACCTGTCGAACATGCAGGCGAGCATGCACGCCGTAGACGTGGGCCTGCCGCAGCTGGCCATGCACTCAAGCTACGAGACCGGCGGCGTACGCGACGTGATGTACGCCATTCGCGCCCTCACGGCTTTCTACGAGCGAAACCTAACCATCAACGGCGCCGAAAGCGTGGAGCTCTAAAACCTGCTAAAAGGGACAGGTTTATTATGCAGGTTTTATCTGGGCAAATGCCGCAAAGCCAACAGCTGGACAGAATTGTTATGACACCGCAGGTTGAGCAAGCGTCAGCGAGCGATGTCCAGAGCGAACAAGTTGGCATGAAAAAGGCAAGGCATAGACCTTCTGGTCATGCCTTGCCTTTTGAATGACAAATTGTCGCTCTGGGCGGCGCGTAGCGTCGACCGGTCCGCCGTTCGTTAGAACGGCGGAACCCTAATGTTCGATCCAACAGCGCAGGGTCTCGCCGGCTTGCAGGTGACGCAGATTCTCTGCGGCAATGTCGACCACATTGTTGAGCGTGGCTGCCAGGTGGAACCAGCCGGAGACGTGCGGCGTGATGAGCATGTTGGGCGCATCCCACAGCGGGCTTGTTGCGGGCAGTGGCTCAGGGTCGGTGACATCGACCGCGGCACCGGCAAGGTGTCCGGACTCAAGAGCGGCAACCAGATCGTCGGCAACCACAAGATCGCCGCGGCCGCCGTTGGCAAAGAAGGCGCCCGGTTTCATCGCGGCGAAGAACTCGGCGTTCGCCAGACCGCGGGTCTCGGGTGTGCTGGGCATAAAGGATGCGACGATGTCGGCCTCCGCCAGGCGCTCAGACAGGGCATCCATGCCGTCCATGTCCTCAAACACAATGGGGTAGACGAGCGGATGGCGCTTGATGCCGCGGACGTGCGCGCCCATGCTGCGGCAGAGCGTGGCAAAGTGGCCGCCAATGTCGCCCGCGCCCAACACCAGCACATTGGCATTTTTGAGCGAGGTGACCGGGCCTAAGTCCTCCCAGCGATGCTCGCGCTGCAAGTCGTGATAGCCGGGCAGGTGCTTCATCATGGAAAGGACCATGGCAAACATGTGCTCGCTCACGGCCTGGCCGTAGGCGCCGATTGAGCAAGACAGCTTGTCTTCAGCCGGCACGGTGCCGGCGGCGAGATAGTCGTCATAGCCGGCGGTCTGCAGTTGCAGCAGCTGGAGGTGCTCGCATGCGGTCAGCAGGGAAGGGTCGATGTTGCCCAAGATCACGTCGGCATCGGCGACCTGCTCGCGCGTGATGGCGTCGGCACTCGTGTAGATAAAGTCCTCGCCCGGAGCGCTCGACTCAAGAATTGCGCGATGACGGTCGTTGACGGGCAACAAAACCAGGATGTTCACAAACGGTCCTCTCCGCCCAACCTGCCAAAAGTGGACAGGTTTATTTTGGCAGGTTTTATCAGGCAAAACGCTATAAAAACGCCGGGCTTCGCGATGGTTAACATATCCATCGCGAAGCCCGGCGCATCCACGGCTACCAGCTCAGCAGCTCGTAGCCGTCCTCGGTCACCACGAGCTGTACCTCGCACTGGGCCGAATCGCTGCCGTCCTTGGTGCGCACGCACCAACCGTCGCCCTTGCTGATCTTGATGTCGGGCGCTCCGGCGTTGACCATGGGCTCAATGGTAAAGACCATGCCCGGGGCCATGATGGTGTCCACATCGGGCGCCTCGGTGGTAAAGCCCACAAACGGGTCCTCGTGGAACTCTTTGCCAATGCCGTGTCCGCCGTACTCGCGCACTACGCTAAAACCGGCGTCCTCGACCGTCTTTTGCACGGCCTCAGCCATCACGGAGAGCGGCAGCCACGGCTTGACGGCAGCCAGACCCGCCTCCACGCTGGCGCGGGTGACGTCGACCAGGCGCTGGCGCTCGGCAGAGACCTCGCCGATGCAGAACATGCGGCTCGAATCACTAAAGTAGCCGTCTAGGATCGTGGAGCAGTCCACGTTGATAATATCGCCCTCATGCAGCACGTCCGTATCGCAGGGGATACCGTGACAGACCACGTCGTTGATCGAGGTGCAAACGCTCTTGGGGTAGCCCTCATAGTTGAGGTCGGCCGGCGTGCCACCGTGCTCGACGGTGTAGTCGTAGATCATCTGGTCGATCTGGTTGGTGGTCATGCCCGCGGCGATGTGTTCGCCTACGTAATCGAGCACGCCCACGTTGATGGCGGCCGAGCGCTTGATGCCCTCGATATCGGCGGGCGTCTTGTAGAGCGTGCGGGGCAGAACCTCCCAGCCCTCTTCCCACAAGCGCTCGAGGCGCTCATCAAAGGCGCTATGGCATTTCTTATATTTTTTGCCGCTGCCGCACCAGCAGGCGTCGTTGCGGCCGGGCACGGGTCCATTGTCAAACATGGCTAACTTCCTTTCATTCGCAGCTAGTATAGCCCACCCACGCGTCCATAAAAGTTGCGGTGATATAGTTCCGATTTAAGCGGTTTAACAGCATAAATAGGAACTATATCACCGCAACTGATGGAGCGGGATGGCAGGCACTAGCTGCTGCGTGGTTTTGCTAGTAGCTCACCTGGCAGGGAATGCCGAGGGCGCGCACGCGCGCGGCAATGGCGTCGAGGGCCTCGGGTGCTGCTTTGGCAAGGCCTGCGACCGGTGTCTCGCGCGCCACCGTGTAGATGGTCGCCTCCTGCGGACGAATGCGCTCGAGCACCGCGAGCCAGGGGGCGACGTACTCCTCGCCGGTGTTGTCGATGGGCTTGCCCTGATACTCACCGGTCAAAAAGATCGTCTGGATAATAACGTGACCGTCAAAGCTTGCGAACGTCTCGATCTGGTGCTCGACGTCGTAGGGGCCAACGGGCTGGTCGAGCAGCTGGATAAATGCCGGGTCGACGGTATCGAGCTTAAGAATGTTGTCATCGACCATCATGAGCGCGTCGTGCACCTCGGGGCGGTCGGCGCGCGTGCCGTTGGAGAGCACGGCGATCTTGGAGTTTGGGGCAAGCTCGTCGCGCAGCGCGACGGCGCCGGCGATGGCCTGCGGAAACTCCGGTGCGGCGGTGGGCTCGCCGTTGCCTGCGAAG
>MNQC01000047.1:0-4035 GCA_001915225.1 Collinsella sp. 60_9 | reverse complement strand
ACGCCGAGCGAGAGACCAAGGCGACGGCTGCGAACGGGCCCAAAGATGGGGCTGGCATTCAAAAACGTAGACATAGGCATATGCTCCTCAAGACAATTGTGCCTAAGCATAGCATCGGCTCCAAAGCAAGGTGCGGGCTCTTGCTTTACAAGTTTCGTTTTTTCACGTCGCCCATTATGCCGCGCCATGAAAAGCCTCGGGTCGGGTAAAGTTAATCTGTTAACAAGGTGTAAGGCAATGTGGGTCCATCCAACCGCGCTGACGTGCAACTGGATGAGCATTGATGATGGGGGCACAACATGAATTTTACGGTCGAGAATGCGGGCACCACGATTGCCTGTCGCGAATATGCCGGCCCAGATGTGTCGCCTGATGCTCCTACCTTGGTGTGCGTGCACGGCGCTTGTGTCGACGGCACATTTTTCGACGGTATCGCTTGTGAGCTCAGCCGCAACTACCGCGTAATTGCCTACGACCGCCGCGGCTGCGGTGGCAGCAGCGATGCGGCAGACGGCAGCTATGATCTTGCCGCTCAGGCCGCCGACCTGCAAGCCGTGATCGAACACGTTGGCGCTCCGACAAATGTGCTTGCGCATAGCGCCGGTACGTTGGTGGCGCTGGAGCTTCTTCGCGCCGAACCCCATCTCGTCGCCCGTGCGATTCTGCATGAGCCGGCTGTGTCGGCCGAAGGCGTCGGCATGGGCGCAGCTCCGGTTTTGCTCGATATGATTGCGGCTGGAAAGGTTTCAAGGGCGCTCCGGCTTTTCTTGGGAGCCCTCGGCGACTTGGACCCCGAAGCTCCCGGGACGACCGAAGCGGAAGCCAAACATGCCCTGCGCAATGGTCGTTGCTTTATGGCTAATGAATACGGAACAAATATGACATATGCTCCCGACTGGGAGCGCGTCCGCGCGTCAAAGGCGGTGTCGGCCGTGTTTTTGGGCGAGCTTTCGGTCGATACACCCCGCGAGGCTGGCACGCGAGCGGCTGCCGAATATCTCGATTGCCCCCTTGTGACGATCCCGGGCGCGCATAACGGTCTGCGCGATCGCCCCGTTACGGCGGCAAACGCCGTTCGCGATGTCTTGGAGCGTTAGCACGCTCGATGACCTGCGGGGAGAGGGGCTGTTAGCGTTTCGTCATTGTTAACGAATGCGCCCATAACCGCGCGCCCGCGGCTCCATTACCGCCGTTTGCCAGGTCATAAAAATGTAACGATAATCGCGCGTTTGCCTTCAGCTGTTAGATGCTACCCTTGTACCAATTGATATGCACCGTTGCCGTGCGTAACGATAGGAAGGGCCCCATATGCTCAAAAATCACGAGGTCAATCTAACCGACGAGGAGGCTGCCGCTGAGGTCGCCCGCGTCGCGAAGACCTACCCCGTGGTGCGTTTGCTGTCGGCCGATCAGATTAAGAGCGAGCCTAACTGCCTGCTCGCCGGCAATCGGTGCCCTTGTCTGCGTCAGTCGAGTCTTGAGGCCTTGGCAGATTCCGATGAGGTGTCGGAGCAACTGCTCAACGATGGTGTTGAGTACCGCGCCCGCCTACGCCCTCTGAAGGTCGAGGGCGAGCCTCACGTCCTGCTGATGGTGCGTCCGATCGATGAGCAAGAGGCTGCAGAAGAGGACCTCGTCTACACCGACGTGCTGACGAGTGTGCGCAATCGCCGATATTACGAGGAAAAGCTCCGTAGCGCCCGCATGAATGCCGGCGTTGCGGTGATCGACCTTGACGATTTTAGGGTCTTCAACGATACGTGTGGCCGTCATGCCGGCGACCTTGCGCTCGGTGCCGTGGCGACGGCCATACGCAGCGGAATTCGTTCGACTGACGAGCTTGTACGCTATGGCTGCGACAAATTTGTGGTCGTCATGCCCAATATTCCCTCCGATGACTTCACCCGTCGCCTGCATCAGGTGTCCGATGCCGTTCATGCCACGATTGTTCCGGGCCATGAGTACGTGAGCTTGACGGCATGTGTTGGTGGCGTTCGCATTCATGGCGAGACGGTCGATGAGGGCGTTGGCCGCGCTGTCCAGTTATTGAGCCGCGCTAAGGCAAAAGCCGGTACGGTCGTGACCGATGCCGATTTCATCGAAGCCTTCCAAAGCGAAAAGCCTTTGGTACTTATTGTCGATGACTCCGAGATGAACCGAGCCATTCTCAACGAGATGCTCAAGGACGAGTATTGCATCCTCGAGGCCGACAACGGTCGTACGGCGCTCGATATGGTCGACCGCTATGGCGATGAGTTGTCGCTCGTGCTGCTGGATATTGTCATGCCGGGCATAAGCGGCTTTGAGGTGCTGGCCGATCTGTCGCGCCGATCGGGTATCGACAATCTGCCTTTCATCATGATCTCGAGCGAAGATTCCGACGATGTGGTTCTGCGCGCGTACGAGCTGGGCGCCTCGGACTATATCAGCCGCCCGTTTGACTCCCGTGTCGTGCGCCGCCGTGTAAGCAACACCATCCGCCTATACGCCAAGCAGCGCCGCCTGACGAGCCTGCTGTCCCAGCAGTACAACGAGCGCGTCAAGAACAGTCGCATGCTCATTGACATCATGGCCGGTGTCATGGAACTTCGCAATGGCGAGAGTGGCAGGCACGTTACGAATATCGAAAAGCTGACCGAGCTGCTGCTTGGCTGTCTAGTCCAGCGTAGCGACACCATTTCCCTCGACAACGAGGAACGCTCCACGATTGCCCTGGCTTCGGCGCTGCACGATATCGGCAAGATGGCGATTGACGATGCGATTCTCAACAAACCCGGACGCCTTACGTCCGAGGAGTTCGAGATTATGAAGACGCATACCACGATCGGCGCCGACATGTTGCTTGAGCTGGGTTGCCATCACGTCGGCAATGCGCTTATGGAATATGCGTACCAAATTGCGCGTTGGCACCACGAGCGCTGGGACGGCAAGGGCTATCCCGATGGCCTTAAGGGCGACGATATTCCCATTGCCGCGCAGGTGGTCTCGGTGGCCGACGTGTACGATGCTCTGACGAGCGTGCGTGTGTACAAGGACGCTATTCCGCACAAGGAGGCGATCCAGATGATCCTGGACGGTAAGTGCGGCACCTTTAACCCGCTGTTGCTCGACTGTCTGCTCGAGGTGCAAGACCGTATTGCCGAGACGTTGGCACGCCCCGCCGACGTTGTCGCGTTTCCCACGATTTAGTTTGACCTAAGGAGTTTTAATCCATGATTTCCATGCGTGAGGCGTATGAGAAGATCGGCGCTAATTATGATGACGCGTGCGCTCGGCTGATGGGCGAGGAAATGCTTGCCCGCTTTGCCCTCAAGTTTTTGGATGACGAGAGCATGGACAAGCTGGAGGCCGCCATGGCGGCAGGGACGCCGAAGGTGCGTTTATGGCAGCGCACACGCTCAAGGGCGTGAGCCAGAACCTGGGATTCGATAATCTGTACGAGCCGGCGGTCGTGGTGACCGAAGCACTGCGCGGCGCCGATGCCGTTGACGGCGCTCGCGAGGGAATGCATGCGTTGCAGCAGCAATATGCGGCAACGATGTCGGCTCTGCGCGAGGCGGCTGAATAAGAGCTTGCGAGCCTTGGGCTGCTTGCCGGCCACATATAGGTGAAAGGGTGCCCCGCCGGACCATGTGGCCGGCGGGGCACCCTTATCTGTTTTGTGGTTCGCGTGCTAGCGGGCCTGCTTGACCTTGGCTGCCGCCTCGACAAACGACTTCCAGAGGTTAAAGTCGGTTTCGAGCGTCTGCCAGGTGTACTCGGGATGCCATTGCACGCCCAGGCAGAAGGGTTGGCCTTCGACTTCGATGCACTCGGGCACGCCATCGGTTGCCTTGGCGACCAAGCGCGTGCTTTTACCCAGACGATCGATGCAGCAGTGGTGTGCGGAGTTGGTCTGGATCAGCCTGTGACCGCCAACCGCGCGCTCCAGCAGCGAGCCCGGCACGACCTCGACGGGGTGCACGGGATCGTTGAGCACGTGGGTATGGCGCCACTGCGTGCGGCCCTCGCGCGCACCCAGGCTCGGCACGTCCA
>MNQC01000046.1:7039-9478 GCA_001915225.1 Collinsella sp. 60_9 | reverse complement strand
TGGCCGCTTTGTAGTGTCAATCCGCCGCGAGAAGCATTGGTTCACGCGTCTTTTGCTGCGGATTGGCTTAATTTGTCCTCTATTTGGATTCGTTTGGCTTCGATTCGGACTAAGTGAGTAGACTTTTTGGTGCAGTACGAGCGCAAAGTGCATCTGCTCTAGCAAAACCGCAGGTCACAGGGGTGGCGGTTTTGGGTGTGCTCGGCAGATCGTAAAAAGTCTACTCACTTGGAATTTGGGCCATTGGTCGCGGGCTTGCTTTTCCCGTTTTGGTTGTCGAGAGAGGGTGAATTGAAGCGCCCCCGCACGCTCCATGCTACAATCGCGGGCATGCCCCACAACTATATCTGCCTTCGAAAGGAGCCTCCGTGGCGAACGCCATCGAACAGCTCACGGACCGCGTGCTCGTGCTCGGCCGCCTTACCATCGTCCGCCGCGCTATTACCGCCGTGGCGGTCACAATTTCTGCCGTCCTCCAGACATTTCTGATCCAGGCGTTCATTCAGCCCGCCGACCTGCTCCCGAGCGGTCTCACCGGCGTCGCGGTCCTACTCGATCGCGTTACCTCGCTGGGCGGCGTTCATATCGACATCTCGCTCGGCATGCTCGCGCTCAACATCCCCGTGGCGCTCCTATGCTGGAGCGGCATTAGCAAGCGCTTCGTCATCTTCTCGATGATGCAGGTCGTGCTCTCGTCGCTGTTTCTCAACGTCTTTCACTTCGCGCCGTTTTTGGGCGACAAGATCATGCTCATCATTTTTGGCGGCGTGGTCTCGGGTCTGGGCGCCGCCATCGCGCTTAAGTCCGGCGCATCCACCGGCGGCACCGATTTTATCGCGTTGTGGGTTTCCAACCACACGGGCAAGACCATCTGGGGCGTCATCTTTGGTTTCAACTGCTTTATCCTGGCGATCTTTGGCTTTATGTTTGGCTGGGACAACGCGGCGTACTCCATCGTGTTCCAGTTTATTTCGACCAAGACCATCGACAGTTTCTATCGTCGCTACGACCGTGTGACGTTGCAGATCACGACGCGCAAGGCAGACGAAGTCATGACCGCCTATGTTGACCATTTTCAGCACGGTATTAGCTGCGCCGAGGTCATCGGCGGATACAGCCGCGAAAAGATGTATTTGCTGCACGCCGTTGTCTCGACCTATGAGAGCCAGGACATTATCAAGCTAGTGTGCGACATTGATCCCGGCGCCGTGATCAATGTGTTTCACACGCTCAACTTTGTGGGCGGCTGGTGGGGCGGTCATGTCGACGAACCCATGCCCACGGCCGTACCCGATCCCGACAAGCCCGCGCGCATGGCCAGCAGGCAGGCGTGCCTCAGCGAGCAGGACAGCCTACAGCAGGACGACGGCAAGTAGGGTATTGGCATTTGCCGGTCCTGCGCAACCCATCCGAACGAGCCCCTCGAAAGCCCCGTTGCTTTCGAGGGGCTCTCGTTTGCCCAGATAAAACCTACCAAAATGAAGCTGTCGCTTTTTGGTAGGGAGGGTGTATCGTTTTATCAATATGAGGTAACATGAAACTAGACGTTATATACGTATTAGTTATTTCGATATTTCGATAAGAGTGATCAGATATGCCCGCGCCCAAAAATGCACCGCTTTACCAGCAGATTTACGACGAAATCAAGGATGCGATCGAGAAAGGTGTTTATGCACCCAAGGAGCGTATTCCGTCCGAGCTTGAACTAGCCGAGCAGTACGAGGTGAGCCGTATTACGGTGCGCCGCGCTGTCGAGGAGCTGTGCTCCGATGGTTACCTGGTTAAGCAGCAGGGCCGCGGCACCTTTGTCTCCACGCCGCACATCAACCGCCAGTTTCACGCCTCGACGCTGCAGACGTTTACCGCGCTGTGTGCCGGCAACGGCATGAAGGCCGGTGCGCACGTGATCGATCGCCAGATCGTTCCGGCGCGCCAAAACGAGATGGAGTTCTTTGGCCTGCAGAAGGATGCGCTGTTGCTGCATATCAAGCGCGTGCGCACGGCCGACGGCGAGCCCATCTTTGAGGAGAACATCTTTGTGCCGTTTGACGCCTACCGTGAGCTGTTGACGGCCGATCTTGAGGACAAGTCGATTTTTGCCGAGGTCGAGCGTGTTGGCGGAATCCCGATTGTCTCGGTTGGCTACCGTACGGTCGAGGCCGTTCGAGCTAACGCCGAGCAGGCGGCCGAGCTGGGCATTGCTCCGCACGATCCGCTGCTCAACCTGCGTGCCGGCTTTACCGGTCCCGATGACGAGCCGGTTTTGATGGGTAAGCAGTACTACGTGGGATCGCGCTACGTTATGGTGATGTAGGGTTGGTTCCGCCGTTCTAACGAACGGCGGATCGGTCGACGCTGCAAGCCCGCCAGAGCGGCAATCTGCCTTTCAACTTCGGCGGCATGATCAGAAGATCAATGCCGCCTTGTTTCAAGGCACCT
>MNQC01000046.1:6179-7025 GCA_001915225.1 Collinsella sp. 60_9 | reverse complement strand
TGGGGACATTCCTTAGTCATTGGGGACGCTCTTAAACGACTAGTCTGGGCGGCGGCCGTGTGCTGCTGTCCGCGTGGCGGCGTATAATCGGCGGCAGATGACTTGGACGTTAGGAAACCATGACCGATAGCATGCAGCAGATGGCGCTTGACACGCTCGGCGCCTATTTTGGCTACACCTCGTTTCGCCCGGGGCAGGACCGCATGGTGGATGCGATCCTTGCCGGTCGCGATGCGCTGGGTGTTATGCCCACGGGCGCCGGCAAGTCCATTTGCTACCAGGTGCCCGCGCTCATGCTGCCCGGCATTACCTTTGTGGTGAGTCCGCTGCTGTCGCTTATGGAGGACCAGACCCGCGCGTTGCTCGCGGCGGGGGGGGCCCGCTACCAGTTTATGTCGGGGGCGCCCGAGCCCCTGCTCGAGCCGCGCTTTTTAGCCTTTGCCCAGGAGGCCGCGGGTTCCGCCGGCATTGGCGTGCCGCTCGTGGCTATTGACGAGGCCCACTGCGTGAGCCAATGGGGCCAGGATTTCCGCCCCGCCTACCTGCAGATTCGCGAGTTCATCGATTCCCTGCCGCAGCGCCCCATCGTGGCGGCCTTTACCGCCACGGCGACTGAGCGCGTGCGCGCGGACATTCAGCAGATGCTCGGACTGCAAAACCCCGCGACCGTGGTGACGGGCTTCGATCGCAAGAACCTCTACTTTGGCTGCGAGGAGATGGGCGACAAGGCCAAGGCCGCGTGGGTGCGCGACTATGTGATCGCGCATTCGAGCGAGAGCGGCATCGTGTATTGCTCGACTCGCAAGACGGTCGATGCGCTGGCCGCGGAGGGTAAAATTTCGGTCA
>MNQC01000046.1:1374-6160 GCA_001915225.1 Collinsella sp. 60_9 | reverse complement strand
CGGCATGGGCAACGACGCCCGCCGCCAGAGCCAGCGTGCCTTTATCGACGACGATATCCAGGTGATGGTTGCCACCAACGCCTTTGGCATGGGCATCGACAAGCCCAACGTGCGCTACGTGATTCACAACAACGTGCCCGAGAGCATCGAGGCCTACTACCAGGAGGCAGGCCGCGCCGGCCGCGACGGCGACCCGGCCAGCTGCCACTTGCTGTGGAACGGCAACGATTTTCGCATGCGCCGCTTTTTGATCGACCGCGGCGATGCTGCCGACGAGGCGCTCGACGACGAGCAGCGCGCATGGGCGCTCCAGAACCGCTATCGCCTGCTCAGCCAGATGGAGGGCTACTGCAATACCACCGGCTGTCTGCGCGAATACATGCTGCGCTACTTTGGCGACGAGGCCGCGGCCGAGCATGCTGCCGCGGCTGGTGCGGGCGCCACCGCCACGGATGACGCCGAGGGTTGCGGCAACTGCAGCAACTGCCTCACACAGTTCGAGGTCGAGGACGTCACCGACATGGCCCGCGCCGCCGTGCAATATGTGGCCACGCGCCCCATGCGCTTTGGCAAGTCGCTGATCGCCGACGTGCTCCACGGCGGCAACACCGAGCGCATTCGCCAGATGCATCTGGACGAGGATCGCGGCTACGGTGAGCTGTCGAGCGAATCGGTCGGGCGCATCAAGGACATCATCGGCCAGCTGTGCGGGCGGGGCTACCTGGCCACCTCGCAGGGGCAGTACCCGGTCGTGGGGCTGGGTCCGCGTGCCGTCGAGGTCGAGGATGAGGCGTTCGCCTTTACCGTTAAGCGTCGTGCGTCCAAGCGCAAGGCCTCGGCCCGCGCCCGCCGCGCCGTCGATCTGCTGCGCGAGGAGGCCGAGCTGGATCAGCGCCCGCGTGTTGGCGACGATGCCGAGCTGTTCGAGCGCCTGCGTGCCCTCCGCAAGGAGATCTCGACGGAGCTGGAGATGGCGCCGTACATGGTCTTTTCCGACAAGGCCCTGCGCGGCCTGTGCCGCCTACGCCCACAGACGCGCGACGAGCTTATCCAGGTCAACGGCATCGGCGAGAAAAAGGCCGACGCCTTTGGCGAGCAGTTTATGGCGGCGATAGAAGAGTTTGAGTCCGAGCATGCACGGAATGGAGCATAACGATGGCATCCGATGATAAAACCGAGCGCACTGACGTGTCCGCCGTGCCGCTATACCAGCAGGTCATGGACGACCTAAAGGGCGAGATCGCGCGCGGCGTGTACGCGGCCGGCTCGCGCATTCCTTCCGAGATGGAGCTCGCGAAGTCCTATGGCGTGGGACGCGTCACCGTGCGCCGTGCCATCGAGGAGCTGTCGCGTGCGGGGTATCTCAACCGCCAGCAGGGGAGGGGCACCTTTGTGTGTGCACCCAAGCTCAAGCGCAAGATTCGCCAGAAGGGTGACGTCCAGAGCTTTACTGAGGGTTGTGCTGCCAACGATATGGTGCCGGGTGCGCGTCTGGTGTCGCGCACGGTGGTCGCGGCGACGTACGAGGATGCGGCGTTCTTTGGCGTGGAGCCCGGCTGCGAGCTTATCGTGGTCGAGCGCGTGCGCACGGCCGACGGCATCCCCGTCATGCTCGAGAACAACGCCTTTGTGCTCGCCGACCATCCCTACCTGCAGACGCTGGCCGACGAGGACCTTTCCGATAACTCAATCTTTGCGCTCGTCGCCGAGCATTCGGGTCGCGCGCCGCTCAAGTCCGACCCCTGCACCGTGGAGATTGCGCTTGCCGATGCTCAGGCGGCCCCGCTGTTGGAGGTGCCGGTCGGTGAGCCGCTCTTCTATATGGAGGCGTACTTTACCGATGAGGACGAGCGCCCCTTGCTGCTCGGACGCCAAAAGATCGTGGGCTCGCGCTACGTGTTCGACATCTAACGTCCATAGATAGAACAACATAGAACAACTTTGGTGAAATGACTTCACGGGCGTTGCTACACGTGTTATAAATAGGACAACATAGAACGACAGCAGGTACGAGCTGCCGTCGCTCAAAGCTGCCCCACAAGGAGGAACATCAGGATGAACGCACATGATCTGGTTCAGGAAATCATCGAGCGCAAGGGCAAGATCGAGAACGTCTTTTGGATCGCTTGTGGCGGTTCGATGATCGACCTGATGCCGGCCAACGAGCTGCTCAAGCGCGAAGCCACCACGTTTACCTCGGCGGTCTACACGGCACGCGAGTTTTGCCTGATGGCCCCCAAGAGCCTAGGGCCGAAGTCGCTCGTCATCGCCTGCAGCCACAGCGGCAACACGCAGGAGGTCGTCGACGGCTGCGAGATGGCGCTGGCCGCCGGTGCCGAGGTCGTCGCCATGACCGACTGCGAGGGCTCCAAGATCGACAACGGCAAGTGGACCACCTGGGTCTACCCCTGGGGCGAGGCCGTGCCGCAGGCCGAGGTGCCTCAGGGTATCGGCGCTCTGATCGCCGCCGAGCTGCTCGACCAGCAGGAAGGCTACGAGGCACTCGCCGACATGTACGCCGGCCTTAAACAGATGGATGCGCTGCTGCCCGCCGCTCGCGAGAAGGTCAACGCCGAGCTGGGCGCCCGCTTTGCCGAGCTCTGCCAGCAGCACAAGTTCTTCTATATCCTGGGCTCCGGCCCCAACTTTAGCCAGACCTACGCCATGGCCATCTGCTCGCTCATGGAGATGCAGTGGCAGCACTGCTGCTATATCCACTCCGGCGAGTATTTCCACGGCCCCTTCGAGGCCACCGAGCCCGGCGTGTTCTACTTTGTGCAGCTTGGCGCGGGCGAGTGCCGCCCCATGGAGGAGCGCGCCCTTGCGTTCCTCAACACGCACACCGATACGATTATGGTGCTCGACGCGCTTGAGTACGGCGTGGGCGACGTGCCCGCCAGCGTGCGTTCGTACCTAGAGCCGATCTTCTTCTACAACATGAGCTGCGAGCTGCGCGCCGCCCGCGGCAAGGTCTTCGACCACAGCCCCGAGGTTCGTCGCTACATGGGCATCGAGCAGTACTAATATACCGGGAATAACCTCTCACGACGGGGTCTGCGCTGTGCGCGGGCCCCGTTTTGCGTTGTGGCGGCCGGATTCGTGTCTGCGCGAAAACGAAGGTGAATACTTTTCCGCGAAGTGAACGACCTATTTTGGACCCCCGAAGCATCCACACTTTTTGACGCCAAAACTGCAGGGAAAACTCGACGAAACCGCAGGAAACGGCGTCCGAAAAGTGTCGATGCTTCGGGGGCTCGTTTTTACTCGTTCACTTCGCGGAAAAGTATTCACCTTCGATTCGCAAGGGCACTGCGTGAGTCAAAAAAGCGGGCCGCGCCGGGGATTTTCGGCGCGGCCCGCTTGGCATCGCGTTTAGATTCGCAAGGTTGCGGCAGCCAGCGGACTACTTGGCGTCGTAGGCCTCGGCGTCCCACCAGTCGAGCTGGGCGATGTTATCGCGGATGTGCTGGCAGCTCTTGTGGAAGCCCTCGAGCTCGTGCTCGGACAGGTCCAGCGTGTAGACCTCCTCGACACCCTCGGCACCGATCACGCACGGCAGGGAGGTAAAGATGCCCTCCTCGCCATACTGGCCGGTCATAAGCGTAGAGGCCGAAAGCACGGCGTGCTCGTTGTGCAACACGGCGGCGCAGACGCGCGCGGCGGAGTTGGCGACGGCGTACTCGGTGCACTGCTTGCCCTGGTAGGTTACGTAGCCGCCCTTGCGTGCGAGTTCCTCGACCTCCATGTGGTCAAAGGCGTACTTGTCGGGGTTCTCGGCCTGAAGCTCGTTAAGGCTCTTGCCGGCGATGGTTGCGGCCTTAAAGGCGGCCAGCTGGCTAAAGCCGTGCTCGCCGATCATGTAGGCGTCGATAGACTTGGGGCTCACGCCGACCTTCTTGGAGATCTCGGTGCGCAGGCGGGCGGAGTCCAGACCGCAGCCCGAGCCGATGATCTTCTTGGGATCGTAGCCGGTCAGGTGCCACAGCTCGGTGCACACGACGTCGCAGGGGTTGGAGATGCTCACGAAGATGCCGTCAAAGCCGGCATTGACGATGCGTTTGGCAAAGGTGCGGGCGGCGTCGGTGGTAAAGAACAGTTCGCCGTCGCGGTTGCCAGCGGCCAGCGCGACCTTGCCGGCGGCGTTGACGATGACATCGCAGCAGGCCAGCTCCTCGTAGTGGTCGTAGCAGTTGACGATCTTGGTGTTGTACGGGACAAACGAAAGGGAGTCGCGCAGGTCCTGGACCTCGGACGTCACCTTGGCCTCGTTGATATCGCAGAGGTACAGCTCATCGGCAATGCCCTGCATGAGCAGGCTGTTGGCGACATGTGCTCCTACGTGGCCCTGGCCGACCACACCGATCTTACGCGTCTGGTACATATACGTATCCTTTCGGCCGAGTTTTTCGCGTCGAACCATTGTAGCGTTCTGCTGTTACTTTGCTAGGCTAAAGCGCCATAGATTTTTGGGTATGCCTTAATCTCTACTTTTGGAGTGATTTGGGCCGCTGACGGCATCGCTGGGCGATATGCTCGCGCGGATGGGGCCGCTCGTTGTACCATAACTGCAACTGATTCGTAAGGAGCATCCATGCCCATTCGCATCCCCGACGCCCTCCCTGCTGCCGCGCAGCTCGAGAGCGAGAACATCTTTGTCATGACCGAGTACCGCGCGCTGCACCAAGACATCCGCCCGCTGCGCGTGCTCATCCTCAACCTCATGCCCACCAAGATCGCCACCGAGACGCAGATCATGCGCAAGCTCTCCAACACGCCGCTGCAGGTG
>MNQC01000046.1:0-1344 GCA_001915225.1 Collinsella sp. 60_9 | reverse complement strand
AGACGTTCTACCGCACGTTCGACGACATCCGCGACATCCACTACGACGGCCTGATCATCACGGGTGCCCCGGTGGAGCAGATGCCGTTCGAGGAGGTCGACTACTGGCCCGAGCTCTGCCAGATCATGGATTGGTCCACCACGCACGTACACTCTACGCTGCACATTTGCTGGGGCGCGCAGGCCGGCCTGTACCATCATTACGGTATTCAGAAGCACGACCTGCCGGCAAAGGCGAGCGGTGTGTTCGAGCATTATCTGGTGAACGACCGTTTCTATGCCGTGCATTCGCGCAACACCGATGTGCGCCGCGAGGACGTGGAGGCCGAGCCGCAGCTTGAGGTCGTGGCCGTGTCCGACGAGGTGGGCCTGTACATCGTCAAGTCGACCGACAGCCGTCGCTTCTTTGTATTTGGCCACCCCGAGTACGATACCGACACGTTGCGCCTGGAGTACGAGCGCGACGTGAAGCGCGGGCTCAACCCGGAGGTGCCGGCGCATTACTTCCCGGGCGACGACCCCTCCGCCGAGCCGCGCAACGTCTGGCGCAGCCAGGCTCAGCTGTTCTACACCAACTGGCTCAACTACTACGTCTACCAGACCACGCCCTACGACCTGGCCCGCGCCGGCGAGGAGCACTAGGCTACGGCTGCTGCTGTGCCGGCGGCGTGACGAGCGTGGATATCCGGACGGACGAGCGTGGATTTTCGGACATTTACAAATCGAGCGTGGATAATCTCCCACTTTTGGCTTGAAACTAGGCTCAAAACGGGAGATTATCCACGCTCATTTTTTAGACATGTAGATGCCGATGGCTCGGCTAAGCGACGGTGCGTGCAGAGGCAAAGTCGCATTTGGCGTAGTCTTGAATCTCGACGGGTTTTTCTTTCTGATAATCCGATGGACGAAGGCCTCAAAATGTGGAGACAGGGACCTCTCGACAACCGCCCTGCCTGCAGATATAAGCCATCAGCCTAAAACGTCCAAAACCGTCAAGCATTTGGTCAGCGCCTGGACGGTATTTGGTCAGACTTCGCATGAAACCGTCTGGTACGTTTGCGCCGTTCCATGAGTTGGGAGGCGACATGGGAAACATGACGGCGAATCAAAGACTTACAAGTCACATTAAAGCATGCGAACAGCAGATGAGTTGCGTGTACGCGCGCACGGCGGCGGAGGCAAAGCAGATTGAGCGGCGGGTGGCGGCGGGAAGTCTAGAGGCGGTCATGCCGGGGCTGTATGCGCGTCCGGAATACTGGTCCGAGCTCAAGTTTCGGCAGCGTTATCTGCATCGAGTGCGGGCCCTTGCGCAAAAGCACCCCGACTGGACATTTTGCTCCTATAC
>MNQC01000045.1:0-4838 GCA_001915225.1 Collinsella sp. 60_9 | reverse complement strand
GCAGGACCGCTTGTCTCTAGTGGTTGTGTGGGCAGTTGGCGCAGCAGCCGCTGGGGGCATTGGTGCTGGCACCACCGCTGCGCTGGGCGGTGTTGTAGAAGCCGCTGCCCTCAAACTTGATGCCGCTGGCCGAGAACGTCTTGGATGCCGGAGCACCGCAGCTCGGGCACACGACCTCGGGGGTCTCGGACATGGGATGCTCAACCTCAAACACGTTGCCGCAGCTCGAGCACTTGTAATCGTAGCGCGCCATAATACTTCCTTTTCAGCACAAAGCGGGCAGATCGCTCTGCCCGCATAAATTCAAACGTTTGTAACTGTACCCTATATCGGGGGTTTTATCACGCTTCGCCCCAGAATCTATGGGTGTTGCGCAGGAGCTGTGCAGTTTTGACCTCGGCGGCCGCAACGTCGGCCTCATCGGCTTGCCAGGTCCAGTTGCCCGTGGCGACACCCGGCACGTTCATGCGTGCATCGTCGCCAAGCCCCATGACATCCTGCAGCGGCATCATCACCAGGGGAGCGTCGCTTGCCAGCGCGTCGCCCATCAGCTTGGCCGCCAGCTCAACACCGCTCGGCTCGTCACCGCCCGCAAAGGAGCGCGTGCACCAACCGGCGAGCGTCGACGTGTCGTGCGTCGAGGTGTATAGAATCTTGCCCGGCGTGGGATGCACGCCGTTGCGGACGTCGTAGTCGCTAAACTCCAGCACGTCCATACCGGGGAAGCCGCAGGTCGAAGCCATGGCGCGAACGCCGGGCGTCAGGTAGCCCAGGTCCTCGGCGATAAAGTTGAGCGGACCCAGCTCGTCGTAGGCAGTCTGGAATAGATCCTTGCCCGGACCCGCCAGCCAGCGGCCGTCGGCGCAGGCCTTGCCTGCGGGAATGCTAAAGTAGCTGTGGAATCCCAAGAAGTGGTCCAGGCGCACGCGGTCGTAGAGCGAAAACGCGCGACGCAGACGGTCCATCCACCAGCGGTAGCCGTTCTCCTTCATGTGGTCCCAGCGGAAGGTGGGGTTGCCCCACACCTGGCCCTCGGGCGCAAAATTGTCGGGCGGCGCGCCAGAGATCTCAATCGCTTTGCCGGTATCGGACAGCCAGAAGTTCTCGGGCTCGCTCCACGCATCGGCCGAATCGTCCGAAACATACATAGGAATATCGCCGATGACCTCGATGCCCTTCTTGTGCGCGTAGTTCATGAGCTCGCACCAGGCCAGGTCAAAGCGATACTGCATGTACGCCTGCAGTTCAGCCTCGTCGTGGAAACGCTTGTCATCGATCAGATACTCGTTGTAGCGCGCGACATCTGCCGGCCAATCGTGGCGCGACTCGCCCTCAAAGTACTTCTTAACGGCCATGTAGACGCAGTACTTCTCGAGCCAGTCGGCGTTGCGATGCTTAAACGCCGTGTAGAGCGGGTCTGCATCCTCGCCGCCACGGGCCTTCCAAGTCTCAAAGTCGGCCGCCAGCTCCTCCTGGCTTTCGGGCAGCAGGTCAATATTGCCCGCAAAGGCCGAAGGCCCAGCGTAAGGGGAGCGGAAGAAGTCAGTCGGGTTGACAGGCAGAACCTGCCAGTAGCGCATGCCCATAGCGGCCAGATGGTCGATAAAGCGACGCGTGGGCGCACCAATCGTGCCGGGCTTGCCGTCGTCGGTGGGCACCGAGGTGATATGGCACACGACGCCCGCGCCGTGATCGAGCGGCTCCTGCAGGCGCTGTTCGGCATGGTGATAGATGATCGACGAGCCCAGCGGATACAGATCGAGCGTGACCGTGCCGTTGTGGATCTCGCACTCGTGACCGCTGATCACGTCACTCGCACATTCGCCGAGTGCCGGAATCGTCACGCGGTGCGAATTGCGCAGGCTGCGGTTGATGATAACCGTCGCGAACTCGCCATTCTTGCCCGTGCGGTTGTATGCCAGCACCTCGTCGTTGAGCGCGAAGGCCTTGATCTCGCCGTCGATCATAAATGGCAGTGCACGGCGTACGGCGGAGGCGTTCTTGACAATAGCCAGCGTGTCGAAGTCGTGCAGTTGGTCCTTGGTCGGCAGGGTGCGGCGGTTGCCCGGGTCGGTAAGGCCCTCCAGGCCGTATTCGTCGCCGTAGTAGATCGAAGGCACGCCTGGGAAGGTCATCTGCATGAGCGTGGCGAGCCAAAAACGGCTCTTGGCCAGGCCCATCGAGTTCTCGTCCAGGCGCCATTTGCTGCGCTCGCACTCGGGCAGCTTCGACTCGTCGGGTCCGCCGCCGAGCACCGAGATAATGCGCGGACGGTCGTGACTCGAGAGCAAATTAAGTGCGCAAGACAGGGCCTCACGCGGATAGTTCTCGCGCAGGGTCTCGATATCCTCGGCTGCCTGGTAGGCGTTCTTGTAGCCCATCAAAAAGCCGATGACCATGTCGCGGAAGGGATAATCCATAGCAGAGTCCAGCTCGGAGCCCTGCAGGTAGCGGCGCAGATGGCCGTAGCTAATCTTGTTGGAGGCGTCTTCCCAGACTTCGCCGAGCAACAGTGCATCGGGCTTTTCGGCAAGTACGGCCTTCTTGATCTGGGCCAGGAAGCCGTCGGAAAGCTCGTCGGCGACGTCCAGGCGCCAACCATGGGCACCGGCGCGCAGCCATTTGCGGATCACGCCGTCCTTGCCCAGGAGCCTCTCGCGCACCAGCTCGGACTTCTCGTTGATGGCTGGCATGTTGCCCACGCCCCACCAGCAGTCGTACGAGCCGTCCTCGTGGAAGGTAAACGCATCGCGCCACGGCGAATCCTCGCTCTGCCAGGCACCCACGCCGGGGTAGTTGCCGTAGCGGTTGAAATAGATCGAGTCGTCGCCCGTGTGGTTGAAGACGCCGTCCAGGATGATGGAGATGCCCAGCTTCTCGGCTGCTTGGCACAGCTCGGTAAAGTCCTGCTCGGTGCCCAGGATCGGGTCGATCTTGGTGTAGTCGGCCGTGTCGTAGCGGTGGTTGCTTGCGGCTTCGAAAATGGGGTTGAGGTAGATGGCTGTAAAGCCTAGCTCGGCGATGCGGGGCAGGTCTTCCTGGATGCCCTTGAGCGAGCCGCCGTAGAAGTCCCAGGTCTTGATGGAGCCGTCCTCGGCGCGCTCGTACACGGGCGGCTCGTTCCAGTCCTCGACCATCCGGCGCTGAATGCCCTTGCGCGGTTTTTCGAGTTCGGCCATTGTGCGCTCGCGCCAATGCTCGTCACGCGCATAGCGGTCGGGGAAGATCTGGTAGACCATGCCGCGCTCGTACCAAGTGGGGCGGTTCTCGCGGTGCTTATAGACGGTAATCTGGAAGGACGGCACCTCGGCGTAGTCGTAGGTTACGCCCTCGCCGCCGGTGCGGCCCTGGGGCGCGCCCAGGCGAACCTCGGGCTGGCCCTCGATATTGCAGATAAAGCTGTACCACACAAGACACGGTTCAGTGCATTTGAGCTCGCCGGTAAAAATGCCATCGCCTTCGTGCTCCATCGGAATCAGGGTCTCGCCGACTTCATCGACCCAGGTACGTAGGGTGAGTGTTGCCTGGTTGGGATCGGCATCCTCCAAAATCACCGAGAGTGCAACGGTAGTTCCTGTGGTCACAGCGCCAAACGGAGTGCGAAACTGCGGTAGGCGGCTGTTGTGTATCAATCTCATAGTACGGTCCAGTTCAATAGAATCACGGCCTGTGGGCCATGGGCTTTACGCACAAATTGTAAGTATATCTGTTGTACACAGGGTGTATAAACAACATCCGTTTACCATCGGCGAACGGTTGTCCTAGAAAATCGTTTTACCAACTATCTACAGAGAAGGGGCGCCCGGTTGGAGCGCCCCTTGTTTAGGGTTTTGATTAGGTTTTAGATCGTCTGCGGGCTAGCGGCGCTTGCGGGTGGCCGTTGCCTTGCGGACGGACGTCTTCTTGGACGGGGCCTTTTCCGCTGCCGGAGCGGCGGGGGAGACCGGGGTCTCCTTGGCGGGCTCGGGCTTAGCCTCTGCCTTCGGGGCGGCCTTGACCTCAGCGGCCTTCGTCGCCGGCTTGGCCTTTACCTCGGCCTTGTGCTCCTCTTTGGCAGTAGCGGGCTTAATCTCTGCCTTGGGGGTTGCGGCCTTTGCCGTGGTCTTCTTGGCTACCGTCGTGCGCTTTCGCGTGGTGGTCTTGGCGGCGGGCTTGGCCTCGACGGTTGCCGCCGGCTTGGGCTCGGCGCCCGCCTCCTCGACCTTGACGGCAGGCTTTGCGGCTGCCTTCGGGGTCGCCTTCGTAGCGGCCTTGGTGGACGTCGACTTGGTTGCCGTAGCCTTCTTGGCGGCAGTGGTCTTGGTCGCGCTCTTGGTCGCGGTCGTCTTCTTGGCAGTGGTCTTGGCCGGTGCCTTGACGGTGGGCTTGGCCTCGACGGCGGCTTCAGCCTTTACCTCGGGAGCGGCCTCGGCCTCGGCGGCCTTCTTGGCAGCGGCGGTCGTGCGCTTGCGCGTTGTCGTTGTCTTAGTAGCGGTGGTCTTGGTTGTCGTCGCCTTGGTCGTAGTGGCCTTCTTAGCCGTCGTCTTGCGCGTCGTGGTCTTCTTGGCGGCAGACTTTGCAGCCGGCTTAGCCTCAGTCTCGGGAGCTGCCTCAATCTTCACCTTAGATTGAGCTTTAACCGGCTTCTCCTCAGCCTTGGGTTCCTCGACAACCGGCTCGGCCTTGGGCTTGGGCTCGGCCGCAGTCTCCTCCGCCACAACCACAGGCTCGTCGACAACCGCCGTCGGCCTCTCGATCTCCGGATGCATAAAGAAATACAGGTCCAGATACTTGTCGGCCGAGCGCGTCCAGCTAAAGTCCTGGCTCATGGCCTGCGTGAGGTCCGAGACGTCGGCGGA